>JAFRLZ010000069.1 GCA_017430985.1 Oscillospiraceae bacterium | reverse complement strand
CCAACTACATCAACTCCGACATGGAGCCCTCCGACGTGCGCAGCATGTGCTGCCGCCTGCGTCTGGACCTGCGGGAGCTGCGCAAGAAGTCCGGCGGCTACTTCGGCTCCGGCGAGAGCACCGGCTCCATCGGCGTCGTGACGCTGAACATGCCGCGTCTGGACTATCTGTCCAAGGACGAGAAGGACTTCTACACCCGTCTCGACAAGCTGATGGACCTCTCCGCCCGCTCGCTGAAGATCAAGCGCGACGTCATCACCAAGCTCCTCAACGAGGGCCTGTACCCCTATACCAAGCACTACCTCGGCACCTTCGAGAACCACTTCTCCACCATCGGCCTGGTCGGCATGAACGAGGCCGGCCTGAACGCCAAGTGGATCCGCGCCGACATGACCGATCCCAAGTGCCAGGAGTTCACCAAGCAGGTGCTGGACCACATGCGCGAGCGTCTGAGCGATTACCAGGAGATGTACGGCGACCTGTACAACCTGGAGGCCACGCCCGCCGAGTCCACCTCCTACCGTCTGGCCAAGCACGACGTCGAGACCTTCCCCGACATCATCACGGCCTCCGAGCCGGGCGGCACCCCCTACTACACCAACAGCTCTCACCTGCCCGTCGGTTACACCGAGGACATCTTCGCCGCGCTGGACATCCAGGACGAGCTCCAGACCCGCTATACCTCCGGCACCGTCTTCCACGCCTTCCTGGGCGAGAAGCTGCCCGACTGGCAGGCCGCGGCGCACCTCGTGCGCACCATCGCGGAGAATTACCGTCTGCCCTACTACACCATGTCCCCCACCTACTCGGTGTGCAAGGACCACGGCTATCTCAACGGCGAGCAGTTCACCTGCCCGATCTGCGGCAAGAGCGCCGAGGTCTACAGCCGCATCACCGGCTACTACCGCCCGGTGCAGAACTGGAACGAGGGCAAGACGAAGGAATACCAGGATCGCCGCGAGTACGTCATCGAAAACTCTCATCTGACCCACAAGGGGCCGAAGGAAGAGCTTTCTCTTGGCGAAGCGCCCGTGGCCGTCGAGAAACCGGCCGCCGCGCAGAAGGCCATCCTCTTCGCTACGCCCACCTGCCCCAACTGCCGCATCGCCTGCCAGTATATGGATAAGGCCGGCTTCGCCTACGACAAGCTGATGGCCGACGAGCATCCGGAGCTCGCCAAGCAGTACGGCGTCAAGCAGGCGCCCACGCTGATCGTCAGCGAGAACGGCGAGCCCCGCAAGATCGCGGGCGCGGGCGCGATCAAGCAGTACGTCAGCCAGATCGCCCAGTAAAAACGAACAGAACCGGAAACGGGCCGCCCGGCAAAAGCGCCGCGGCGGCCCGTTCCCTATGGAGGAACAGAACATGTATGACGTTATCATCATCGGCGGCGGCCCCGCCGGTCTGACCGCGGCGACCTATCTGCGCCGCGCGGAGAAGAGCGCGCTCGTCGTGGAAAAAAATGCTTTCGGCGGCCAGATCACCTGGTCCCCGCGTGTGGAAAACTTCCCCGGTTTCGTCTCCATCTCCGGCACGGAGCTGGGCGATAAGCTGTTGGAGCAGGCCATGGAGCAGGGCGCCGAGGTCGAGCTGGAGGAGGTCTCCGGCGTCGAGAAGCTCGAAGACGGTTTCCGCGTCAACTGCCTCTCCGGCGCGTCCTTCGACGGCCGCGCCGTCATTCTCGCCACGGGCGCGAAGCCCCGTCTGCTGGGGGTCGAAAACGAGGAAAACCTTGTCGGCAGCGGCGTCAGCTTCTGCGCCGTGTGCGACGGCGCCTTTTACAAGGGGAAGCGCGTCGCCGTCTGCGGCGGCGGCAACAGCGCGCTGCAGGACGCCGTCCTGCTGAGCGAGAGCTGCGAGCATGTGACGGTCATCCACCGCCGCGACAGCTTCCGGGGCGAGGCTAAGCTCGTCGAGACGCTGCGCGGCAAGGATAACGTGAGCTTCCTGCTCGGCGCCTCTGTGAAGGCGCTGCTGGGCAAGGACGAGCTCACGGGCATCGTCGTGGAGCATGACGGGCTGCGGGAAGAACTCGCGCTGGACGGGCTTTTCGTGGCCGTAGGGCACGAGCCGGACAACGCCGCGTTCGCGGAGTTCCTGGCGCTCGACAAGGGCGGCTACGCCGCCTCCGGCGAGGACTGTCTGACGCCGACGCCGGGCTTTTTCGTCGCCGGCGACTGCCGTGCCAAGGCCGTCCGCCAGATCACGACCGCTGCGGCCGACGGAGCCGTGGCCGCGCTGGCCGCCTGCCGCTGGCTGGACAGATAAGCCTCAAAAATGCCAAAAAGTGTCGCTTGAAAACAAGCGGCACTTTTTTTACACTGGATTTGAGGTGAACGCGATGAAAACCATCAAAGCCGTCTATCGTCGCATGCTCGGCATGTGCCCGGCGGCGTGGCGGATCTTCCTTGTCAGTCTGCAGCTCAGCTGCGCGCTGCTTTTTGCGTCTCTGCTGCTACATACGGGCGTATTCGCCGCGGGAGACCACGCGGCGAAACAGCTCGCGGCGGCTCTTTATGAGTTGCCTCAGAGCGTGCTGCTGATCGGACTGCTCGTCTCCGTCTGTCTGGAAGACATCTGCAGCCGCAGGTCGTAGAATTCCTCCCGGCTCATGGTCGCGTTGAGCACATCCAGCAGAGCATCCGCCGTCAGGCGCTCCGGCAGATCCAGTTCCTTCAGCAGCACCTGCCTCCGCTGCGCGCTGCCCTCTCTCCCGCTCAGCCCACACGCGTAGAGATCCGCCTTCGTGATCGGATGCGCGGGCGCGCTGTCCGGCTCAAGCGAGGCCCCGGCGCGGCGCAGCGCTTCCAGCAGGACCTCCGGCTCCATGCCTTCGACGCCGAGCTTCCCTTCCTTTGACGGGAGGCTCTTGCGGCGTTCCTTTCCGTACACGTCCGGGATATAGGCGTGCTTGACGAATTTCGGATCGACGCAGCCCTTGATGAAGCTGCGGATCAAGAAGCCCGCGCCGTCGGAGTCCGTGAGGACGATCAGTCCCCTGCTCTCCGCCATGCGCCGCAGCAGCTTCTGCTTTTGCCGGTCGTTGAAAATGCCGAAGCCGTCCGTTTCCAGGATCACGGCGTCCACGACCTGGGAGAGGGCGTTTTTGTCGTAGCGGCCCTCGACCACGATGACCTCTTTGATACTAAGCATCGGTCTCTCCCGCCATGATGCGCGTGACGAGCTCCTTCAGCAGCTCAAGATCGTCGACCGAGCTGCTCTTCATCTGATAGTCGGCCTCGGCGCAGAGCTCGACGGCGCGCTTGAGCTGCCCCGGCGTGAAACCGCGCGCGGACGCCGTCAGCTTTGTCGCCAGATAGTCGTAACGCAGGGCGCAGACCTCCATGACGTAGTCTGTGCCCAGCTTTTTGTCGACCGCCAGCCGCGCCGCGTAGAGACGGCGCATCTGCTGGCCGAGCATGGCGAGCATCGCGATGGGCGTGTTGTTCTTGTCCGCCAGAAGCTCCGACAGGACGGAAAGGGCGGCGTTGTATTCCCGCCTGGCAATATAATCGGTCATCTCAAAGATGACGGCCTCAGGGATATGGTTGGCCACGGCGTCGACGTCGGCGGACGTGACTCGCTCGCCCTTTGCATAGGCCGCGACCTTCTCGATCTCCGGGATCAGGCGGCTCATCAGATCGCCGCTGACGAAGATCAGCCTCTGTGCGGCTTCCAGGTCGATCGACTTCCCCGCCGCGGCAAAGCGCCGGGAGACCCAGTCTGTCAGAGCGCCCTGCGACTGCCGCGTGAAATGGAGCTCCCGCGCGAGCTCCCGAAGCCCCTTGATGAGCTTCAAACGCCCGTCCGGCTCAAACTGCGCGCTCTGCACAAAGGCGATCGTACAATAGTCCGGGATCTCGGAAAGCACGGCCAGAATCTTCTCCGGCTCGGAGAGATGATTGAGGTCGACGTCCCGCAGCTCGACAAAGCTCCGCTCCGAAAGGAAGGGCGGCGTGTCGATCGCCTGCAGCAGCGCCTCACGCGCCAACTCCGGTCCATCCAGGCGCTTGTAGCTGAAGCTGTCCTCCCCCTCCGGGAGGCACAGCTTTTTTAGTTGGATCAAATACTGCTCGCGCAAATAATCCTCCGCGCCCCAGAGAAGATACAGCCGCTGCGGGCCGTCGCTCTTCAGCTTCTGCAGCTCTTCCCGATAATTCAGTTTTTGTTCTTCTTTCTTCTTTGCCATCGTTTTATCCTATGCTACGCGTATTTCGATCCTGCCGTCCAGATCTGTCCTGTATACAGTATACCCGTAAGTATCCAACCGTTCAAGTGTTTCCTCGGTCGGATGGCCGTAGCTGTTGTACCCGACGCTGATGATCGCGGTATCGGCGCCGATTGAGCTGAGGAGCTCCCTGCAGCTGGAATAGCGCGAGCCGTGATGCCCGACGATGAGCAACTCCACATCCTCGATCTCATGCCCGGAGAGAAGTTCCCGCTCCGCCGCCGCGTCGATGTCGCCCGTGACGAGCATATCATAGTCGCCCAGGGAGATCTTTGTCGTCAGGCAGCGCTTGTCGGCGCGTCCAGCCTCTCCCGGCGCGTACAGCTCCATGCGGATCGTCCCCGCCTCAAGCACGCCGTCTTCGCTGACATAGACCAAGGTTGTCCCGTGCCGGTCGGCAGACGCACAGATCGGTCCATACAGGCTGTCCTCTTCGCCGACGTCCGGCGGCATGAGGATGCAGCGCACCGGGATCAACTCCATCAATCGCAGCACGCCGTCGGCATGATCGGTATGCAGATGCGTCAGGAGCAGGACGTCGACCCGGCGGCGTCCGCAGCCAAGGAGGAAATCCCCCGTGATCTCCCCGGCGTTTTCGGTGCTGTTGATGTTGCCGCAATCGACAACAACGGTGCTGTCGCCCGAGAAGACGGCCAGCGATTGGCCCTGCCCGACGTCAAGAGCGGTGATGAAGCCCGTGCCGGAAGCATAATAGACGCGCGCGGCCAGCAGCGCGATGCACAGCGTAAGAAGCGAGACCAAAGCGGGAACGAGCCAGCGGCCGCGTCTGCGCCGCTTCCCGATCAAAGCGGACAGGAGCAAAATGTAGGTCAGGGCCAGCCAATACGGCATCAAGCGGTCGCTGAGATACAGAGACGCAAAGGGGATCTTTGCGATCAGCCCCGCCGCAGCCAGGAGATAACGCGCCGGCCAGGAGACCAGAAGAGCCAGGGCCGACCCGAGCCATGGCAGCAGAAAGGAGATCCCGCAGGCCAGATAGGCCCCTCCGAAGCAGATCGGAACGCACCACAGGACCAGTATATTCGTCAGGGGCGAAAGGAGCGGGATGCTGTTGAAATAGATCGCGATCAGCGGGATCGCAAAGACAAGAGCGCTGAAAGAGGCCGCCGCGTTTCCCGCCAGATAGCTCAGCAGGATACGCAGAAGCCCCTGCGCACGCCTGGGGTGAAGCGCCTCGAACAGATGCCGGGAGAACAGCAGGAGCCCGGAAACAGAGGCGAAGGACAGCTGCAGGCTCACGCTCGCGGCGGCGCGGGGATTGAACAGGAGCAGTACGGCGAGCGCCGTGAACAGCGAGGTCGGCGGATCGTTCTCGCGTCGCAAGATCGGCGCGAGCAGCAGTGTCGTCTGCATGAAGGCCGCCCGCACGGCAGAGGGGCTTCCGCCCGTGACCGCCACAAAAAGCCAAACCAGCGTGATGCCGAGCAGCGCGCTGCGGCGATTGTTCCCCAGCAGCAGCTGCAGCAGACCTACGAGAAAAGCGACGTGCATGCCGGAGACCGCGACGATGTGCATGATGCCGGAGCGGTTGAGCGCGGTATACATGGCGTCGTCCCGATACAGCTCTCCTTTCTCCCCGAGCATCAGCGCGAGAAAGAAGCCGGAAACATCCTCCGGGAAGAGCTGCGCGACCTGATCGGTCAGGGCGCGGTTCATCTTGGCGGCAAAGGCGGACAGGCGAAATCCGGAGGTCTTTTCCAGCGTGACCCCTTCGCTCGCGTTGGCCTGCAGATAGATATCCTGCGCGTGATAGGCGCTGTAACTCCTCCCGTAACGCGTATCCGCAGCGGTAAAGCGGGCTTCCCCGGAGAGCCTGTCTCCGGGCTCCGCGTCTGCCGTCGCGCCGCTTCTGTCATAAAAGATGCATCGGAGCGGCGGCGTGACGTCGGTCCTGACGCGCAGCTCGACACGGATATACCCCTCGTGCACGACGGGGTACTCCATGACTGTCGCCGTGAAAAAGCGCGTCTCCTTATCGATGCTTTTGGCCGGGATCGTGTGCGTCTGCGCATGGAGCGCGAAGCAGCCGAGGCCGAGCGCGGCCGCGATACAGGAGATGACCGCCGCGCGCAGCCAGCGGCGGCGCAGCGTGGCAAGCGCAAGGCCGAACAGCAGCAGGACGGCCGCGGACGGCAGGAGCCAGCCGCCCGCGGGAAGATAATTTGCCGCGATGATCGCCGCAGAGAAGGCTCCGGCCGCCCATGCCAATCGTCTCATTCTGTCTGTAAAAAACCTGCCGCAGGGCGAACGCCCACGGCAGGTTGATCCTTATATGATCTTTTCGCCCAGCTTGCGGCCGCCGATCAGATGAAAATGCAGATGCATAACGCTCTGGCCGCCGTCTTCCCCGCAGTTGTTGATCACGCGATAGCCGCTCTTAAGGCCCTCGGCGCGCGCGATCTTCGCGATCGCTTCAAAGCAGTTTCCGACAAGCGCGGCGTTGCCCGCGTCGATCTCGTCGGCGCAGGCGATATGCTTCTTCGGCAGCACCAGCACATGCACGGGTGCCTGGGGATTGATGTCGCGGAACGCGAAAACGTTCTCGTCCTCGTAGACCTTCGTGCTGGGGATCTCCCCGGCGATGATCGCGCAAAACAGGCAGTTGTTCTTCATGTTGTTCCCTCCTCAGAGTTTCCCGGCCACGAAGCCTTCCACAGACTCCAGCGCCTCTTTCAGCTTGCTCACGTCGTTGCCGCCGCCCATGGCGGAGTCCGGCTTGCCGCCGCCCCTTCCGCCGGCGATCGCGGTCACGTTCTTGATGATGTCCCCGGCGCGTACGCCCTTTGCGACCGCGTCCTTGCCGCAGACGCACTGGAACGTGATCTTGTCGCCGTTGACCGCCGCGATGACCGCGACGACCGCGTTGTCCTTGTCTCTCAGCACGTCCCCGATCTGGCGCAGCTTCGCCGCGTCGCAGCCGTCCTGGCTGCAGGTGACGATGTGAAGTCCGCCAAGCTCTTTTGCCTTTTTCAGCATATCGTCGGCGCCGCCGGCAGATTCCCTGGCCTTGTACTGCTCGATGACGCGGCGCGCCTCGCGCAGCTCGGCCGCCTGCTGCTCCACGCGCGCGGCGAGATCGGCGGGGCTGGCCTTGAAGCGGGCGGAGAGCTCGTCGAGCGTCTCCTGTCCCGCGCGGAGAGCACGCAGGGTCTCCAGGCCCGTGACGGCTTCGATCCGGCGCACGCCGGAGGCGACGGAGGCTTCGGAGACGATATGGAACGCCCCGGCCTTCGCCGTGTTGTCCAGATGTGTGCCGCCGCAGAGCTCCACGCTGTAGCCGCCCATGTTCACAACACGGACGACGTCGCCGTATTTCTCGCCGAAGAGCGCCGTGGCGCCGGCCGCACGGGCCTCGGCGATCGGCATCTCGCGCACGTCGACGGCGTAGCCGCGCAGGATGGCGGCGTTGACGAGGTCTTCAACGCGGCGCAGCTCCTCCGCCGTCACGGCGGAGAAATGCGTGAAGTCGAAGCGCAGCCGGTCCGGCTCGACCAGAGAGCCCGCCTGATGCACGTGATCGCCCAGCACCTCGCGCAGCGCGGACTGCAGCAGATGCGTGGCGCTGTGAGCGCGGCGGATCGCCTCGCGGCGGGCGCCGTCGATCTCGGCGGCGAGCACGTCGCCCACGGAGAGCGTTCCCTCCGTCAGCGTACCGTAGTGCATGATCTTGCCGCCCTTGTTCTTCTGCACGTCGTCGACCTTGAACGCGCCGATCCGGCCGTGATCGGCCGTCTGGCCGCCCATTTCGGCGTAGAACGGCGTTTTGTCCAGCACGATGATCGCATCCGTTCCGGCGGTGATCTCGTCTCTGGCCTCGCCCTCGGCCACGATCGCGAGGACCTTCGCCTCGGCCCGAGGCTGCTCATAGCCGACGAACACGGTGTCGGGGATCTCCTTGCCGAAGCTGACGCCCGCCCAGCCGAGGTCGCCCAGCGCCTCACGCGCCTTGCGGGCGCGGACGCGCTGCTCCTCCATCAGCTTTTTGAAGCCGTCCTCATCCACGGACATGCCCTCGTCGGCGCTCATCTCGCGCGTCAGGTCGATCGGGAAGCCGTAGGTGTCGTAGAGCTTGAAGGCGTCGGCTCCGGAGAAGGTGTTCTCGCCCTTGGCCTTGTGCTCGGCGAGCATCTCCGAGAAGATGCGCATGCCCGCGTCGATGGTACGGGCAAAGTTCTCCTCCTCGGTCTTGACGACTCTGGTGATATACTCCTGCTTTTCGCGCAGCTCCGGATACTGGCACTCGTTTTCATGCACGACCGTGTCGATGACCTTGTAGAGGAAGGGCTCGTTCACCCCCAGGAGCTTGCCGTGGCGCGCGGCGCGGCGCAGCAGGCGGCGCAGCACATAGCCGCGGCCCTCATTGGAGGGCAGCACCCCGTCGCAGATCATGAAGACGCCGCTGCGGATGTGGTCGGTGATGACGCGCAGGGACACGTCCATCTTGTGGCTCTTGCCGTAATACGCGCCCGTCAGCTCGCTGACCTTGTGGGTGATGTTCATCACGGTATCGACGTCGAAGAGCGAGTTCACGCCCTGGCAGACGACGGCCAGACGTTCCAGGCCCATGCCGGTGTCGATGTTCTTCTGCTTGAGCTCGGTGTAGTTGCCGTTGCCGTCGTTGTCGAACTGCGAAAAAACGTTGTTCCAGACCTCGATATAGCGGTCGCAGTCGCAGCCGACGGTACAGTCGGGCTTGCCGCAGCCGTACTGCGCGCCACGGTCGTAGTAGATCTCCGAGCAGGGTCCGCAGGGTCCGGCGCCGTGCTCCCAGAAGTTGTCCTCCTTGCCGAAGCGGAAGATGCGCTCGGGCGGGATGCCGATCTCCTTGTTCCAGATCTCCCAGGCCTCGTCGTCGTCCTTGTAGACGGAGGGATAGAGCCGATCCGGATCAAGGCCGACCCACTCGGGGCTCGTCAGGAATTCCCAGCTCCAGGCGATGGCCTCATGCTTGAAGTAGTCCCCGAAGGAAAAGTTGCCGAGCATCTCGAAATAGGTGCCGTGGCGGGAGGTGTGGCCGACGTTGTCGATATCGCCGGTGCGGATGCACTTCTGACAGGTGCAGACGCGGCGGCGCGGCGGCTCCTCCTCCCCCTTGAACCAGGGCTTCATCGGCGTCATGCCAGCGTTGATGAGCAGAACGGATTTGTCGTTCTGCGGAATGAGCGAAAAGCTCGGCAGGCGCAGATGCCCCTTCGTCTCGAAGAAGCTCAAAAACATTTCACGCAGTTGATTGAGTCCATATTTTTCCATATGCCATCCTCTTTCCCAAAAAAAGATACCCCTGTCCCGAAAAACGGAACAGGGGCGAATTTTGTTCGCGGTACCACCCTGATTCGCCGCCGAAGCGGCCTCTCAGCGCCCTTAACGCGGGCAGACGCCCCGCTCTCGCGGGGTGGCTCGGAAGTGGCCGATGCACGGCGGCCCGGAGCCTCGCAGCGACCGGCTCCTCTCTGGAAAGCAGCGCGTACATCTCGTTTCGTCAACGCCGTATGTAACTATACCATAAAAGCGGCTTTTGTCAAGCGCCTGCGGGCGTTTCCCGCCGTTTTCGCAGCACCGTTCCCGCCGGGACCCGAAACGGCAGCGGCATCCGGAAGGGCATCATCGCACGTCGCACATCTGCGATCGGAAGACCGTCGGCGTCATAGAGCTCGGAAGCGATGAAAGCGACCGGATCGCCGCCGGGAACGAGCAGCTCCAGCTCGTCTCCGCGCAGAAACTTGTTGCGCTGCGTCAAAAGCGCGGTGTCCGCCTCACAGGTTTCCACGACCGCCACAACGTCCGCCGCGGATTCATAGCGCGCGTCGTCCGTGTACTGGCCGGGCTGTCCGAAATAAAAGCCGGTGCTGTAGGGGCGGTGACTGAGCATGTCGACTTCGTCCCGCCACAGCTTTTCCAGCGGCCGTCCGGCCATGGCCGCATCCAGGGCATGGCGGTAGGCGTTGGTGACGGCCGCCGTGTAATAGGCTGATTTCATGCGCCCCTCGATCTTCAGGCTCGTCACGCCCGCGTCGAGAAGCTCCGGCAGATGCTCGATCATACAGAGATCTCGGGAGTTAAGGATAAAGGCGCCGCCGTCCTCGCTGATCTCGAAAAACTCGCCGGGGCGCTTTTCCTCCACCAGATGATATTTCCAGCGGCAGGGCTGGGCGCATTCTCCGCGATTGGCGTCGCGCCCGGTCAGATAGTTGGACAGGACGCAGCGGCCGGAAAAAGAGACGCACATCGCGCCGTGCACGAAGGCTTCAAGACGCAGCTCGCGCGGCGTGTGCGCGCGGATGGCGCGGATCTCGTCAAGCGAAAGCTCGCGGGCGAGGACGACCGTGTCGGCCCCCAGCTCATACAGCGCGTTGGCCGCGGCGCTGCTGACGACGCCGAACTGCGTGCTGATATGCAGCGGCACAAGCGGCGCATATTTTTTTGCCAGCGCGATCACGCCGAGATCCGCGGCGATGATCGCATCCGCCCCGGCCTCCTGCAGAAAACTGAGATAGGCCGGCAGGCGTTCCAGCTCGTTTTCGCGCGGGAGCGTGTTGCAGGTCACATAGACGCGAACGCCTTTCCCGTGCGCCGCCGTGATCGCAGAGGCGAGCGCCTCGTCGGAGAAATTCCCCGCCGAGGCGCGCATGCCGAACTCGCGTCCGGCCAGATAGACGGCGTCCGCCCCATAAAGCAGCGCCATATCCAGGCGCTCCCGATCCCCCGCAGGGCAGAGAAGCTCAGCTCGCTCAGCCATAGTTCTGCGTCGCCGTGAAGTTGTTGAACTCCGTCTCGTTGGTGAAGAAGCGGTGGGTGCCCGTGGCCGTGTCGAGAGCATAGTAATAATAGCCCGTCGCTTCCGGGTTCAGCGCCGCGTTGATGGCGTCGAGACCGGGGTTGCAGATCGGCGTGGGCGGGAGGCCGCCATACAGACGCGTGTTGTACGGAGAGTCGTATGCGATCATCTCCGCCGTCGGATAGCCTGTGTGATCCGGGAACTCATAGAGCACCGTGGCGTCGATGCCGAGCGTCATGCCCGCGTTCAGACGGTTGTAGATGACGGAGGCGATACGGGCGCGCTCGTCCACACCGGCCTCGGGATCGACCGCCGCTTCCTTCTCGATCATCGACGCGATCGTGACGACCTGGCGCAGCGTGAGCCCGCGGTCCTCCGCCTGCTTGAGCATGTCGGCGGTCAGGATATAGTGGAAGCGCTGCAGGAACTTGTTGATGGCGCTGGAGGCCTGCATGCCGACGTAAAATTCATAGGTGTCCGGGAACAGGAAGCCCTCCAGCCGGGCCATGTTGCCCGGGCCGAGACCCTCAAGGAAGGAATAGTTGTACTTATAGCCCGCCGCGGCCTCGACGAGCGCTTCATAGCTGCAGACCTCGTTTTCCTCGAGCCGCTTGAAGATCTGGTGCAGCGTAAAGCCCTCCGGGATGGTGACCTTGATCGTCTGGGCCGCGCCCGAGCCGGCGCGCATATTCTGGATCAGCGCGCGATAGTCGAAGGTCGATTTGAGCTCGTAGCTGCCCGGGGTCAGCTTGGTGTCCGCATGCGAGATCTTGCAGAAGAACTCGAACAGCCAGCGGTATTCGATCAAGCCTGCTTCCTTCAGCGCGGTCGAGACATAGTCGATATCCGCCGAGGTCACGCGCGTCGTACCCGTCTTGTTGCCGTTTTCATCAAAGGTGTCGATCGTCTTCGTCTCGAACACGGAGCTCGGGAGCGTGACCATGGCGGTGAAGCTCTCCTGATTGAGCGCAAGCGCGTCGCTGGCCGCCATCCAGGCAAAGCAGGCCAGGATGACGCTGAGGCAGACGATGAACACGGCATACATCACGCCGCCGAGGCAGCCAGATCGGTATTCCCGGCTCTGACGAACAGGGCGATAATCCCGCTCGCTGGTCTCGTCTCCGGTGTAGTTGGAGGACTCTCCCTCCTGCTCCTCGCTGTTGTCAAGAAAGAGCTTGTCGACCGAGGCGGCGTACTTGCCGACTTCATGAAGCGCCTCCTTGGCCGAGCGTCTGACCGGTTTCCTGGCCGGAACGGCGTTATCATCCCGGTCAGGCGGCGTCTCCTCGTCCTCCTGCTTGTCGGGCGAAGCAGCCGGGCTCGTCTCCGGCTCGGTCGGAGCGGCTTCCTCAACAGCTTTGACGCTCTCCTCCGCGGGCTCCCCAGCCTCCGCATCGGGCTCGGCTTTCTCTTCCTCGGCGGAAAGCTCCGTCACCTTTTCCTCGTGCATACGGAATATTTCGTTGATCTTTTCAAATTCGTCAGACATATCTGTCCTCCTCAGGGGTCTTGTCCTTGCACCGCTCCGCGAGGGCCTGCATAGGATGGCACGAGCGCGCGGGAAACCGCGAAACTCATACGCCGACAGGCCGCCGCGCGGGCCGCGGGCGTATCCACTTCCTCAGCGCGGAGAAAGGACCGGTCATGTTCTGCAATTCCTGCAATAACAACAGCACGCTGTGGCTCATCATCCTGATCATCATCCTCTTCGGATGGAACGGCAACGGCTGCGGCTGTGGCTGCGGCAACGGCTGCGGCTGCGACAACAACTGCGGTTGCGGCTGCGGCTGCTGAGAGCGCTTGCGTTCGGGGCTTCGCATGAAGCCCCTTTTTTGATCTTATCCCAAATACCGGCGGATCAGACGATAGATCTCGCCGTTTTTTTCATCCACGTCGCGCTCGACCCCGTGCTGCATGAAGGGGATCCTCGTCCAGCCGTAATAATCGGCGGCGCGGTCGGCCGTGCGCAGGCAGCGTTCGAGATAAGCGACGTCCTTTTCATGGATATCCGCGTGGGTGTTGGTCTTCTCCTGGCGGCGCTTCATGCGCGCGAGCGAGGTCTTCAGATCCACGTCCAGGTAGATCACAAGATCAGGCTCCGGAAGGCCCAGTTTCCCGTATTCAAAATCGGAGAGCCAGCTGAAAAACTCCGGCAGCTGCTCCTCCGGCAGCTTCGAGCCCTGGTGAACGGCGTTGGAGGTGGTGTATCGGTCGGAGAGGATCAACCCGCCCTGTTCGTAAACGCGGCCCCAGTCGTCCCGGAACGAGGCATAGCGGTCCGCCGCGAAGAACACGGAGGCTGCGTAGGCGTTGACGTCGCCGGGATGGCTGCCGAAGCTCCCGCCGAGATACAGGCGGATCAGCGCGCTGCTGTCCTTCTCATAACGGGGAAAGACGATATGGTGATAGTCGATCCCGTCCTTCTCCATCCGGGCGCAGAGCCGGCGGTACTGCGCGGACTTCCCGCTGCCGTCGATCCCCTCTAAAACGATCAGTTTTCCCTTGCTCACTTCACTAACCTCCTGAAGAGCGCCAGCGCGTAGATCGCCGGCAGGCGAAGGACGCGCCGCAGGCGCTTCGGCTCGTGGAGCAGCCGATACAGCCATTCAAGCCCCAGGCTGCGCCAGCGCTCCGGCGCACGCTTCACACGCCCCGCGTAGACGTCCAGCGTCCCGCCGAGGCCGATCATCATGCCGACCAGCAGCCGCTCCTGACAGCGCTTCATCCAGATCTCCTGCTTCGGCGAGCCGAGGCAGACGATCAACAGATCCGGCGCGGCGGCGTTGATCTGCTCGATAAGCTCATAGGACTCCTCCGCGTCGAAATATCCGTTGTGCGTCCCGGCGATAACGAGGCCGGGATACCTGGCCGACAGGCGTTCGCCCGCCTCCTCGGCCACCCCCTCCACGCCGCCGAGCAGGAACACCCGCTGCCCAAGCTCGGCCATGCGCGCCAGCAGCGCGGAGCAGAAATCGATGCCGGGAACGCGATGATGCAGGGGCTTCCCCTGGAGTCTGGACGCCTGCAGCACGCCCGTGCCGTCCGCCAGGACGAGCTCCGCCGAGCGGATCACCGCGCGCAGCGCGCGGTTTCTCTGCGCTTCCAGCACGATCTCGGCATTCGGCGTGACAGCGATCACGCTGCGCGCTTCCTCCATGAGCCAGAGGGCCTTTTCGACGGCCTCCCGGATGCTCAGATCGTCAAATTCGATGCCGCATACTTCTACCCTGCTCATATACGGCTGAACAACTCCCCGATCTTCTGGTGGATCACAAGATCGGCAAAACTGTCGTACGGGGTGGCGCTGAGATTGACGAGCGCCAGCTTATTCCCCCGGTAATAGCGGATCAGTCCCGCGGCCGGATAGACGTTCAGCGAAGTCCCGCCGATGATCAACACCTCGGCCTGACGGATATAGTGGAGAGCCTTGCTCATCACGTCCTGATCCAGCGGCTCCTCGTACAGCACGATGTCCGGGCGGATGACGCCGCCGCAGCTGCAGCGCGGCACGCCCTCGCCATGATTGATGACCTCAGCCGGATAGGGCCGGCGGCAACGGCTGCAATAGGCGCGCAGGATGCTGCCGTGCAGCTCCAGCACGTTTTTGCTTCCAGCGGCCTGATGGAGCCCGTCGATGTTCTGCGTGATGACCGCGCGGAGATGCCCCTCCTTTTCCAACTCGGCAAGGCGCAGATGCGCCCGGTTGGGCTTGACGCCGTCGATGACGAGCTTTTCCCTGTGGAAGCGGTAGTACTCCGCCGGGTCGCGCTCGAAAAAGCTCGCGCTTAGGATCTCTTCCGGCGGATATTTCCACTTTTGGTTGTACAGGCCGTCCACGCTGCGGAAATCGGGGATCCCGCTCTCCGTGCTGACGCCCGCGCCGCCGAAGAACACGACGTTGTCGCTCTCGTCGATCCATTTTTTCAAAGTCAAAACCGCGTCTTCCATAGCCAGGCTCCTCATTACAGTTTGATAAAATATTATACACCCCTCCGACGCTCTTGACAAGGGCGGCGGCTTATGAAGAATTCTGAAGGAAAGACCGCCTGCGTTCTGCAGACGGTCTTGATGGGGTCAGGCCATGATCGCCTGCTCGACACGCTCGAGGATCTTCTGTGTCTTCGGCTCGTATTCGGCCCAGCGGATCTCGTTTTCACGGCGGGTGATAAAGGCGTATGTCCTGTCCGAGCTCTTCTGCGCGGCGTTGACCACAAATAGCCGGCAGCTCCTGAACGCAGCGAGCGCATGATGAACCGCGCTGCCGAGATAGGGCGCGCAGGCCGCCGTGTCGATCTCCGAAAGCTCCAGCAGCATATCGAGCAGATTGCACATCATGTTGATGATCTCGTCGCTGATCGCGCAGACCGCGTGGATGGCGGCGTCGACCTTCTGCGGATCGCCCTCCTTTTTGGCGCGCGCCATGATGCTGCGGCCCTTCAGGTCCTCGTCGATCAGATAGACCATATAGCCTCTCAGCT
This sequence comes from Oscillospiraceae bacterium, assembly GCA_017430985.1. Taxonomy (GTDB): domain Bacteria; phylum Bacillota; class Clostridia; order Oscillospirales; family Oscillospiraceae; genus Limivicinus. The sequence continues at coordinate 49,430 of JAFRLZ010000069.1, read as the reverse complement.
TTTCGAGGTTGCGGCGCAGATAGTCCATCCGCTCCGCGTCGCCCTGAGCAAGACGCGCCGCACGCAGCCCCAGAGCACAGGCCTCGGCCGCCGTGAGCGCGGCGCCGCTCGCGATATCCAGCTTGCCGTCCGGATCGGCCAAAGCCGCGGTCAGCTCGTCGGGATTCTTTTTCCTGTAGATCTCGATCACGATCTTCTCAGCCATGTTCGATGCCCCTTTCAGTTCCTGTTGAATTCACGGAGGGATAGTCCCTCATTCTTCTGGAGCGCCCAGCGGATGCACCATTCGGAGGTAAACAGCAGCAGGTTGTTGCCCCGGAAGTCCTGCACCCACTTGGTATCGCTCGTGAGGTTGAGCGCGGGGATATCGACGTTCTCGCCCTCGACCCAGCGGACCAGCTCGAAAGGCATGGCGCGCCGGCGGATATCCACGCCGTACTCGGTCTTGAGCCGGTATTCCAGCACTTCGAACTGCAGCACGCCGACGACGCCGACGATGACCTCCTCCACGCCGGTGAAGGGCTCGTGGAAGATCTGGATGGCGCCCTCCTGCGCGATCTGCAGGATGCCCTTTTCGAATTGCTTGCGCTTCATGGTGTCCACACGCTCGACGGCGGCAAAATGCTCCGGCGCAAAGGTCGGGATGCCCTCGAAGGCCACGTTCATGCCTTTCTCGCAGATCGTGTCGCCGATCGAGAAGATCCCGGGGTCGAAGACGCCGATGATGTCGCCGGCGTAGGCCTCGTCGATGATGGCGCGCTCCTGCGCCATCAGCTGCTGCGGCTGCGCCAGGCGCAGCGCCTTGCCGCCCTGGACGTGGAAATACTCCTTGTCGCGCTCAAAACGGCCGGAGCAGATGCGCATGAACGCGATGCGGTCGCGGTGCGCCTTGTTCATGTTCGCCTGGATCTTGAAGACGAAGGCCGAGAAGCGTTCGTCAAAGGGGTCGACCGTCCCGCTCTCGGTCTCGCGGGGCAGCGGCGGCATGGTCATGTGGAGAAAGCTCTCCAGGAAGGGCTCCACGCCGAAGTTGTTGAGCGCCGAGCCGAAAAAGACCGGGCTGAGCTCGCCGCTCCGCACGAGCTCGAGGTCGAACTCGTAGCCCGCGCCGTCCAGCAGCTCCACGTCGTCCTGCAGGGTCTGCCGCAGACGAGGGCCGATCAGCTCGTCGAGCTTCTCCGTGTCGTCCAGGGAGCACTCGATCGCATGGATCTTGCTCTGCCCGCGGTGGAACTCGTTGAAGGCGAGGATCTCCTTCTTTTCCCGGTCGTACACGCCCTTGAAATCCTGGCCGCAGCCGATGGGCCAGTTCATCGGATAGGTGCCGATGCCGAATTCCTGCTCCAGCTCCGACATCAGATCGTAGGGGCTGCGGGCCTCGCGGTCGAGCTTGTTGATGAAGGTGAAGATCGGGATGTGCCGCATGGCGCAGATCTTGAAGAGCTTGCGGGTCTGCGGTTCGATGCCCTTGGCCGCGTCGATGACCATGACGGCGCTGTCGGCCGCCATCAGCGTGCGGTAGGTGTCCTCCGAAAAGTCCTGGTGCCCGGGGGTGTCGAGGATGTTGATACAGTAACCCTCGTATTCAAACTGCATGACGGACGAGGTGATGGAGATGCCGCGCTGTTTTTCAAGCTCCATCCAGTCCGACACCGCGTGCCGCGCCGTGGCCTTGCCCTTGACGGAGCCGGCCAGCTGGATCGCGCCGCCGTAGAGCAGCAGCTTCTCCGTCAGCGTGGTCTTGCCCGCGTCCGGGTGCGAGATGATGGCGAAGGTCCTCCGCCGTTCGATTTCTTTTTGTAAACGTTCAGACATACGATGATCCTCGTACAGAATAATCAGACGCTTTATGCTAACATAGTTTCGCCGGAAAAGCAAAGATTTTTGCTTCTCCGGCGACAGTTTTTCATTCATTTACGGGGAAAACGAAGCCGATCTGGTCCTCCTGCCTGTTCTCGTGCCCGAGGTCCTCGGAGACGGCCCTACCGCCCATCGCGCGGTAGAAGGCGAGAGCCGGCTCGTTGTGGGCGTTGCAGCTGCAGCAGAAGCTGTTCCTTCCCTGCTCCGCGGCGCAGCTCTTCACGAGATCGAACACCCGGCGGCCGAGGCCGCGGCGGCGGTATTCCGGCAGAAAATAGAGCGACTGGATGTAGAGCGTTTCGCCGCAGCGCAGGCCAAAATAGCCGACGCTCTCCTCTCCGTCCTTCACGAGAAAGATGCGGTAAGCCGGATCGCGCAGGCGGGCGAGGTCGCGCGCCTCGTGCACGGCGTAGTCGTAGTCGTCGATCTCCTCATCCGGGTAGATGCCGCGGTAAGTCGTCGCCCACATGCGCTGCCGCAAACGGGACAAAAGCGGCGCGTCCTCCTCCGAGGCTCTCACAAAGGAAAGCGTTTTCCCGTCCATGTCAGGCCTTCTTCATCATCTGCGCGGCGACGCGCAGCATCAGCTTCTTTGTCCCGACCTTTTCAAACTCCACTTCGATCAGGAAATCGCCGCCCATCGGCGTCATCTTCCGGAAAACGCCCGGCCCGAAGGCCTTGTGAACGACGTGATCTCCCACGGCAAAGGCCGGCGGCGTCTTCGCGGCGGGCGCCGCGGAGGGCGCCGAAACGCGGTGCGTCTGCGGCTTGGGGGCGCGATAGGCCAAGCTCGTCTCTTCCCTCTTGTCGCGGTAGCCGTAACCCTTGGGCACGTTCTTCTTTTCGATATGCTCCTCCGGGATCTCGTCTACAAAACGGGAGACGCGGTTGGCCGTCGTGCGGCCGAAGAGCATGCGCTGCCGGGCGCAGACGATATGCAGCCGCCGCATGGCGCGGGTGATCGCCACATAGCAGAGCCGCCGCTCCTCTTCCATCTCCTCGGGTTCCCCGATCGCGCGGATGCTCGGGAAGATGCTCTCCTCCATGCCGACGAGAAAGACGGTGGGAAATTCCAGCCCCTTGGCGCTGTGCATGGTCATCATCACCACACAGTCGGCGTCCTTGTCATAGGCGTCCAGATCGGTATAGAGCGCGACGTCGGCCAAAAAGCCCTCCAGCGTATTGTCGCCGGACTCCTTCATATAGCCGAGGATGCTGGATTTGAGCTCGCGCACGTTCTCGGCGCGGGCCGTATCCTCCACGGTGTTCTTTTCCTCCAGCATGCGGAGGTAACCCGTTTTGTCCAGCAGCTCGTCGAGCAGCAGGTCCGGCCCGGTCTCGCCCGCCTTTTCGTGCAGCTCGCCGATCAGGGCGGCAAACTGCCGCATGCGCAGCGCGGAGCGGCTGAGCTCTTCAAATCGATCCGCGCGGCACAGAACATCGTACAGGCTCGTCTGCTCCCGGGCCGCGATCTGCTGCGCCAGTTCCACGCTGCGCGGGCCGATGCCGCGCGGCGGGTTGTTGATGATGCGCGTCAGGCGCAGATCGTCGCTCGGAGACGAGATCACGCAGAGGTAGGCCAGCACGTCCTTGACCTCGGCGCGGTCGAAGAAGCGTGTGCCGCCGATGATCCGGTACGGGATCCCGTTGCGCTTGAAGGCGTATTCCAGCTGGTTCGACTGGGCGTTCATGCGGTAGAGGATCGCATGGTCGCGCCAGTTCGCGCCGCGGCCGTACTCCCCCATGATGCAGGAGGCGACGTACTGCGCCTCGTCGTTTTCGTTGTCGGCCACATAAAGCTTGATGAGCTCGCCGCTGTCCTTTTCCGTCCAAAGCTCCTTGCCCTTGCGCCCGACATTGTTGCGGATGACGGCGTTGGCGGCGTCGAGGATGTGGCCCGTGCTGCGGTAGTTCTGCTCGAGCCGGATGACGCGGCAATGCTTGTACTGCTCCTCGAAGGAGAGGATGTTCTCGATGGTCGCCCCGCGGAACTTGTAGATGCTCTGGTCGTCGTCGCCCACGACGCAGATGTTGCCCCAGCCCTCTGCCAGAATGGAGGCAAGCAGGTACTGGAGGTGGTTGGTGTCCTGATACTCGTCGATCAGCACATAGCGGAAGCGGCGCTGCCAGTGCTCGCGCACGTCCTCGTGCTCCTGCAGGAGCTTGACGGTAAAGGAGATGAGATCGTCGAAATCCATCGCCCCGGCGGCGAACATCCGCCGCATGTACTCGGCGTAGACCTCGCCCACGCGCCTGCGCCGGATATCGCCGGCGGCTCTCGCCTGATTCAGGAACTCGGAGGCTCCGATCTGCGCGTCCTTCGCGCGGCTGATCTCCGCGAGCAGAGAGCGCGGCGGGAAGCTCTTCTCATCCAGATCCATGTCCCGGATGATATGCTTGACGAGGCTCTGGCTGTCCGCCGCGTCATAGATCGTGAAATTCGAGGGGAAGCCCAGCCGCTCGGCGTCGCGCCGCAGGATGCGCACGCAGGCCGAGTGAAAGGTGCAGGCCCAGACGTCGTCCGCCGCATCCGGCCCGAGCATGCGCTCGAGACGATCCTTCAGCTCGCCCGCCGCCTTGTTGGTAAAGGTGATGGCGAGGATGCGCCAGGGCTCCACCGGATCGAGCACGGCGGCACAGCGCGCCCGCTCGCCGCCCGCTTCCAGAGCGGACAGCATGGCTTCGTCGGCCCCGTCCGGCAGCTCGTCGCTGTCCGAGGCGCGGCCGTAGCGCAGAAGGTTGGCGATGCGGTTGATGAGCACGGTCGTCTTGCCGCTGCCCGCTCCCGCGAGGATCAGCAGCGGGCCCTCGGTGGCGAGGACGGCCTCCTGCTGGCAGTCGTTCAGTTGTTTGAAATCCGCGCGGATCACAGCGCGGCGCGCCCGGATAAAGCGCTTGTCGAAATCAGTCATCATGTGGTGGATTGTACCACAATTCGCCGGAGTAAACAAGGGCTATCTTCTCATCCGCCCTCGTCCATCAGCTCGCGCAGGCGCTCGACGGCGCGGCGTTCCAGACGCGAGATCTGCACCTGCGACACATGCAGCACACGGGCGCAGCTCTGCTGCGTCATGCCGTGATAATAGCGCAGGGCCACGATCTGCTTCTCCCGCTCCGGCAGCTGATCGATCGCCGCGCGCAGCGCCACGCGCTCCACCATTTTCTCCTCGGACGAGCTGTCGCCCAGGACCTGTTCGAGGCTGAAGCCGTCCTCCCCCGTCTCTCGCTGGAGGCTCTCGGTCGGGCCGGCCGCCGTCTCCGTGAAGGCGATGTCCTCCGGGCTGATTCCCGTCTCGCGGGACAGCTCCGAGATGCTCGGTTCCCGGCCGAGTCGCTGCTCCAGCTCCAGCCGGGACGCGCGAAGGAGCATGGCGCGCTCCTTGATCCCGCGGCTGACCTTGACCATGCCGTCGTCCCGCAGAAAACGCCGGATCTCGCCTGCGATCTTCGGAACGGCGTAGGTGGAAAAGCGGGTGCCGAAGCTCTCGTCGAAGCCGTCGATCGCCTTGAGAAAGCCGACGCAGCCCAGCTGATAGAGGTCGTCCGGGTCCGCGCCGCGTCCGAAAAAGCGCCGTGCGATGCTCCAGATCAACCCGGCGTTTTCCTCCACGAGCCGCCCCGCGGCCTCCCGATCTCCCTCCTGCGCCGCCCGGATGGCGGACAGCATGTCGTCGTTCATTTCAGGCCGATCCGCGGACAGATCGCACGGCGCATGACGACCGTCGTGCCCCGTCCGGGCGCGGAGCGCACGCGCAGCTTGTCCATGAAGCTCTCCATGATCGTAAAGCCCATGCCGCTGCGCTCATGGCCGCCGGTCGTGTAGAGAGGCTTTCTCGCCTGCTCGACGTTTTCGATGCCGCAGCCCCAGTCGCGCACGCTGATCTCGAGGGTCTGTCCCTCCAGGATGCGCAGCCGCATGGAGATCCGGCCGATCGTGTCCGGGTACGCGTGGACGATGGCGTTCGTGACGGCCTCGCTGACGGCCGTACGGATATCCCCGAGCTCTTCCATGCTCGGGTCGAGCTGCGCGGCAAAGGCGGCCGCCGCCGCGCGCGCGAAGGCCTCGTTGCAGCTCCTGCTGGGAAATTCCAGCTTTATGTAGTTTTGTTCCTTCATAGCAAGCCTCCTGCTTGTCCGCTGCTGACCGGCACGAGCCGGTCGATCCCTGCCGCGTCGATGACGCGCAGCGCCTGTCTGGGCGGGTTCTCCACCGAGATGCGTCCCCGCAGCGCCCGCATCCGTTCCATCGCGCGCACGATGACCGCAATGCCGGACGAGTCCATAAAGCTCAGCCCGGACAGGTCGAGCACACAGTCGCGCGGCAGATATTCCTCGATCAGTTCCTCGATGGCTTCCACGGTGTAACGCGCCTCGTGATGATCCAGCTCTCCGCTCAGGTAGACTGTGAGCCGCCCGGCGGAACAGCTGCTGCTGATTGTCATGTTCTCTCTCCCTTTCCTGAAAAAATGACCCTGCACAATCGCTGTGCAGGGTCATTTTATCTCTTTGTTCGCGCGGTTTTTGTCGGATCAGCCGAGAGCCGCAAGGCTCGCGTTCAGATTTTCGATCAGCGCCTCCAGCCTGGCCTTCTTCTCCCGCTCGGCATTGACGACCGCCTCCGGCGCGCGGGTGACGAAGTTCTGATTGGCGAGCTTGCCGTTTTGCGCGGCGAGCTGCTTTTCGGCGTTGGCCAGCTCCTTGCGTATGCGCTCGCGCTCCTTGTCGAGGTCGACGAGGTCGGCCATCGGCATGAACATGCGGGCGTTGTCCGTCACGACGGAGACCATGCTCTCGCTTCCTTCCGGCGCGGCGTCGACAACGCTCACCTCGCTCGCGTAGGCCAGCTTGCAGATGTAGCTGACGCCGGCCTCGAAGGCCGCCTTCTTTTCCGTGGCGATGATGAGGTGCGCCTTGCGGGAGGGCGGCACGTTCATTTCGCTGCGGCGGGCACGCACGGCCTTGATGGCGTTCATCACCATTTCGAAGCTCTGCTCGTCGGCCGGGAAGCTCAGCGCCTCGGACCAGGCCGGGTAGCGCTCGATCATCAGCGCCTCGCCCTCGTGCGGCAGCGCCTGCCAGATCTCCTCGGTGATGAAGGGCATGAAGGGATGCGCGAGCTTCAAGATCTCGGTCAGTACATACAGCAGCACCTTCTGCGCGCCGAGCTTCGACGCCTCGTCCTCACCGTTGAGGCGGGGCTTGGTCAGCTCGATATACCAGTCGCAGAAGCTGTCCCAGATGAAGTCGTAGATCTTGCCCGCGGCCACGCCCAGCTCGAAGCTGTCCATGTTCTCGCAGACTTCCCTGACCGTGTCGTTGAGCTTGGAGAGGATCCACTTGTCCTCGATCTCCAGCGTCTCGGGCAGCTCGTTTTTGTCGATGGTGAGGTTCATCATCACGAAGCGGCTGGCGTTCCAGAGCTTATTGCAGAAGTTGCGCATGGCCTCGCACTTTTCGACGTAGAAGCGCATGTCGTTGCCGGGGCTGTTGCCGGTGATGAGGTTGTAGCGCAGCGCGTCCGCGCCGTACTTCTCGACCATGTCCAGCGGGTCGATGCCGTTGCCGAGGGACTTGGACATCTTGCGGCCGAGGCTGTCGCGCACCAGGCCGTGGATGAACACCGTGTGGAAGGGCTCCTTGTCCATCTGCTCCATACCGGAGAAGATCATGCGGGCGACCCAGAAGAAGATGATGTCATAGCCCGTGACCATGACGGTCGTGGGATACCAGTAACCGAGCTCGGCGGTCTTGTCCGGCCAGCCCATCGTGGAGAAGGGCCAGAGAGCGGAGGAGAACCAGGTGTCCAGCACGTCCTCTTCGCGGCGGATGTTTTTGCTGCGGCAGGCCTCGCACTCGCAGGCGTCCGTGCGCGAGACGGTGATGTGGCCGCAGTCCTCGCAGTACCAGGCGGGGATCTGATGGCCCCACCAGAGCTGACGGGAGATGCACCAGTCATGCACGTTCTCCATCCAGTTCAGGTAGGTCTTGGAAAAGCGCTCCGGCACGAACTTGATGCGCCCGTCCTTCACGACCTCGATGGCCTTCTTCGCCAGAGGTGCCATCTTCACGAACCACTGGGGGCTCGTGAGCGGCTCCACCACGGTGCCGCAGCGGTAGCAGCAGCCGACGTTGTGGCTGTAGGGCTCGACCTTCACGAGATAGCCCTGCTCCTCCAGATCGGCCACGATGGCCTTGCGCGCCTCGTAGCGGTCCATGCCGTCGTACTTGCCGCCGTTGATGATGCGCGCGTCCTCGTCGATGCACTGCACCTGCTCCAGATCGTGCCTCAGACCGACCTCATAGTCGTTGGGGTCGTGGCAGGGCGTCATCTTCACGGCGCCGGTGCCGAAGCCGAGCTCGACGTAGTCGTCAGCCACGATGGGGAGCTTCCGGCCCACGAGCGGCAGGATGGCGTTCTTCCCGACGAGGTGCTTGTAGCGCTCGTCGTCCGGGTGGACGGCCACGCCCGTGTCGCCCAGCATGGTCTCGGGACGGGTGGTGGCGATGATGAACTCCTCGTCGGAGTCCTCGATCGGATAACGGATGTGCCAGAAGTGACCCGGCATATCCTTATATTCGACCTCCGCGTCGGAGAGCGCGGTGCGGCAGTGCGGGCACCAGTTGATGATGCGGCTGCCCTTGTAGATGAGGCCCTTCTCATAAAGGTCGCAGAAGGTCTCGCGCACGGCCTTGACGCAGGTATCGTCCATCGTGAAGCGGCTGCGGTCCCAGTCGCAGGAGACGCCCATGCTCTTCTGCTGCTCGACGATGCGGTCGCCGTACTGGGCCTTCCAGTCCCAGACGCGCTCGAGGAACTTCTCGCGGCCGAGATCGTAGCGGCTGAGGCCCTCCTTCTCGCGCAGCTCCTGCTCCACGCGGATCTGCGTGGCGATGCCGGCGTGGTCAACGCCGGGAAGCCACAGCGCCGCGTAGCCCTGCATACGCTTATAGCGCGTGAGGATATCCTGCAGCGTCGCGTCGAGCGCGTGGCCCATGTGCAGCTGCCCCGTCACGTTGGGGGGCGGCATGACGATGGAAAAGGGCTTCTTCTCCGGGTCGATGACGCCCTTGAACCAGCCGCCTTTCTCCCACAGTTCGTATATTTTCTTTTCGACCAGCTTCGGGTCGTAGGTTTTCGGCAGTTCTTTCATATCATTCTCCATTCCTTTCGTTTTCCCGTATTCCGCTTGAAGACGCAACGGATCGGAGAAGTCCGCCGATTGACAGCGCTCTGTTCTCCACGTGATCGCCCCCTCCAAAAAAACACGCCCTGAGGAAAAACCTCAGGGCGATAAAAATACCGCGGGACCACCTGAAGTCCGCCGCCTGTCATCCTGAGGAGCACAACGACGAAGGATCCTTTGGATTCTTCGCTGCGCTCAGAATGACAAAGCAGCGCTCTTGAGCCCTTAACGCGAGCCTCACGCCGGCGCTACGTCTCCTCACGCCGGATGCTCCGAGCCGACCTTCCGCGCCGCTTCACAAGGGCTTGCACCGTCCGCCCTCTCTCTGCGATCCGCCGCACGCGTACTCCTGCTCTTCCTCGCACAAATATGGCTGAGTTATACCATAGTTTCAGCTTTTTGTCAATCTCAACTTGACGCGGCAGGCAATTCGATATACAATAATTTGAAAGATTTTTATGGAGGGAAACACATGGCAAGCCGCAGAAGAAGAAAAAGCCCTCTGTCATCGCTGTTCAGCTTCATCATCACCTTTGCGATCCTGTCGGCGGTCTTTGAAAATTTTGAGATCTGGGTATCGCTTTTGCTGGCCGCGCTCGTCGGCGGCGTCGCCTTCCTGATCGGCCACGCCACAGGCAAAAACGCAGCCGCCAAGGAGACCTCCTCCGAGAGCGCGAAGAAGACCGCGCCCCGGACCACCGGCGCGCAGAAGACGCAGAAGGCCTCTTCCGTGACAAAGACCGAGACCGTCGCCGAGAAACCGAAGACCGCCGCCCCGAAGAAGAGCTACGGCCCGGAGATCGACCCGATCATCGAGGAAGGCAACCGCGCGCTGAGCGAAATGGGCAGGCTGTATCTGTCCATCAAGGACCCCGAGGTCAAGCAGAAGGTCAACGAGCTCATGCGCATCACGGACAAGATCGTGCAGGACGCGATCGCCGATCCGAGCGATATCCCCCAGATCAAAAAGTTCCTCAACTACTACCTGCCCACGACGATCAAGCTGCTCAACACCTACGACCGCATGAGCGCGCAGGGCATCGAGGGCGAGAACCTCGACAAGAGCATGAAGAGCATCAACGAGATGCTCGACACCGCGATCGAGGCCTTCAAGCGCCATCTGGACTCTCTCTTTGACAACCAGGCGCTGGATATCGAGACGGAGATCGACGTGATGAACAAGATGCTCGCCCGCGAGGGACTGACCGGGCAGAAGGATTTCGTCATCAAGCCGCAGGTCAAGGAAAAAACTGATAAGCCCATGGGTCAAACCATGGTTCAGGAAATGAAATAAGAAAGGACAGGAATCATGAGCGCTGAAAACGAAAGCTTTATCCCCAGCCTGACGCTGGATCCCAACGGCACCGCCGCCGCTGCCGCCGCAGCCGAGGAAGAGGCCAAGGTCGAGGAAGCGAAAAAGGAAGACGCTCCCATTGAGAAGCTCGATCTGAGCATGCTCAGCCCGGCCGAGCAGGCCGCCGTGACGGAGTTCTCCGAAAAGATCGATATCACCAACACCGAGCAGGTCATGACCTACGGCGCCGCCGCGCAGAAGAACATCTCCGAGTTCTCGGACGCCGCGCTCTCCAGCGTGCGCACCAAGGACCTCGGCGAGACGGGTCAGATGCTGGGCGATCTGGTCATCGAGCTCAAGGGCCTCAACTTTGACGCCGAGGAGAAGAAGGGCCTGCGCGGGATCTTCAAGAAGGCCACGCAGAACATCGCCTCTCTCAAGGCGCAGTACGACAAGGCCGAGGTCAACGTCGACAAGATCGTGGAGCAGCTTGAAAAGCACGAGGTCACGCTTCTCAAGGACATCACCATGATGGACAAGATGTACGACAAGAACCAGGAGTACATGAAGGAGCTGACCATGTACATCCTGGCCGGCAAGCTCAAGATCGAGCATCTGCGCAATGTCGAGCTGCCTGAGAAGATCGCCAAGGCCGAGGAGACGGGGCTGCCGGAGGATGCGCAGGCCGCCAACGATTTTGCCAACCTCATCGGCCGCTTTGAAAAGAAGATCTACGACCTGGAGCTGACCCGCACGATCTCCGTCCAGATGGCGCCGCAGATCCGCATGGTGCAGAACAACGACAGCCTCATGGCCGAGAAGATCCGCACCTCGATCGTCAACACCATCCCTCTGTGGAAAAATCAGATGGTCATGGCCCTGTCTCTGTACCACTCCGAGCAGGCCATGAAAGCGCAGCGTGAGGTGACCGACGTGACGAATGAACTGCTGAAGAAGAACGCCGAGACCCTGCATCAGGGCAGCGTCGCCATCGCCAAGGAGTCCGAGCGCGGCATCGTCGATCTCGAGACTCTGAAGAAGACCAACGACGAGCTCATCAAGACCCTCGAGGAGGTCACCCAGATCCAGAACGACGGTCGTGCCCGCCGCGCCGCCGCCGAGGAAGAGCTCGGCCGCATCGAGGGCGAGCTCAAGCAGAAGCTCCTGGAGATGAAGGGCTGAGATGTCGATAGAAAAAGGGCGCGCGTATTTCCGCGCGCTGGGTATGGAAGACCGCGTGCAGGAGTTCGACGTCTCCTCCGCCACGGTTGAGCTGGCCGCGCAGGCGCTTGGCGTGGAGGGCGCGCGCATCGCGAAGACCCTCTCGTTCAAGACCGAGACGGGCTGTATGCTGATCCTCGCCGCGGGCGACGCGCGCATCGACAACCACAAGTTCCGCGATACATTCCACTTCAAGGCCCGCATGCTCTCCGCGGAGGAGGTGCCCGTGCTGGTCGGTCATCCGGTCGGCGGCGTGTGTCCCTTCGGCTGCAACGAGGGCGTGCCGGTGTATCTGGACGAGAGCCTCAAGCGCTTCACCACCGTCTTCCCCGCCGTCGGAAGCCCGAGCAGCGCCATCGAGCTCGATCTCGACGAGCTGTTCCGCTATTCCAAGGCGCTCGAATGGGTGGACGTCTGCAAGCTGCCGGAATAAAACAGCAAAAAAACTCCTGCTTCGTTGAAGCAGGAGTTTTCTTTTTTACTTCAAGATCACCTTGTTGAAGCTCTTCTTGCCGCGCTTGAGAAGCAGTCCGGACTTGAGCTGTTCGGCCGAGAAGGTCGCGCCGATGTCCGTGACCTTCTGGTCGTTCGCGGTCACGCCGCCCTGCTGCACATTGCGTCGGGCGTCGGACTTGGAGGGGCAGAGCCCGGTCTTGACGAGCAGCGTCAGCACGTCGATCGCGCCGTCCGCTAGGTCGGCCTCCGTCAGCTCGGTCGTGGGCATATTCTCGCTGCTGCCCGCGCCGGCAAAGAGGGCTTTGGCCGAGGCCTCGGCCTTCCGGGCCTCCTCCTCGCCGTGGACCATCCGCGTCAGCTCAAAGGCCAGGATCTCCTTGGCGCGGTTGAGCTGGCTGCCCTCCCACTTTGCCATCTCGTCGATCTGCTCGAGCGGCAGGAAGGTCAGCATGCGGATGCACTTCATCACGTCCGCGTCCTCGACGTTGCGCCAGTACTGGTAGAAGTCGTAGGGGCTGGTCTTGTTCGGGTCGAGCCAGACGGCGTTGCCCGCAGTCTTGCCCATCTTCTTGCCGTGCGAATCCGTCAAAAGCGTGATGGTCATCGCGTGGGCGTCCTTGCCGAGCTTTTTGCGGATCAGCTCCGTGCCGCCGAGCATATTGCTCCACTGGTCGTCCCCGCCGAACTGCATGTTGCAGTCGTAGTGCTGGAACAGGTAGTAGAAGTCGTAGCTCTGCATGATCATGTAGTTGAACTCAAAAAAGCTCAGGCCCTTTTCCATGCGCTGCTTGTAGCACTCCGCGCGCAGCATGTTGTTGACCGAGAAGCAGGCGCCGACCTCGCGCAGCAGCTCGACATAGTTGAGGTCGAGCAGCCAGTCGGCGTTGTTGAGCATGATCGCCTTGCCCGGGCCGAACTCGATGAACTTCTCCATCTGCCGCTTGAAGCATTCGGCATTGTGGTCAATGTCCTCGCGGGTGAGCATCTTGCGCATGTCGGTGCGGCCGCTGGGGTCTCCGATCATGGTGGTGCCGCCGCCGATGAGGGCGATGGGCTTGTTGCCCGCCTGCTGCAGACGCTTCATCAGCGTCAGCGCCATGAAGTGGCCCGCCGTGAGGCTGTCGGCCGTGCAGTCAAAGCCGATGTAGAAGGTCGCCTTGCCGGCGTTGACCATCTCGCGGATCTCATCCTCGTTCGTCACCTGCGCGATCAGACCGCGCGCGACGAGTTCCTCATAAATCCCCATATCCGTTCATTCCTTTATTCCTTATTTTTCGCATAGTTTTCCACATGCGCCGCGCCGAAGGAGATCAGCTCGTCGCAGCTGACCGCGGGCTTGAGCTCCGCGCAGCGGACGCAGCCGAATTGCTCCCGGAACGCATCCACACAGTTGCGCGCAAGCACGGCGATGCTTTTCTTGTCCTCTTCCAAAAGACCCAGCGCCATCACCGCGCCGGAGATCGCGCCGCAGATCTCGCCGCTGCGCAGGCCGCCGCCGAAGCCTGCGGCGATCTTTTTTGCCGTATCCTCCTCCAGCCCCGTATACTTTCCGGACATCAAGAGGACGCACTGCGCGCAGTTGAAGCCCTGAGCGTGGAGCTTCACAGCTTCCTCAGACAATGCCATATCATCACACCTCCTCAAAATAAAACGCCCTCTGTCCTTTCGGACAGAGGGCGTATGGTATACGCGGTACCACCTCTGTGCGCTCTTTCCTCGCGGAAAGAGCCTCGGCGAGTGCCCTGCGGCACTCCTGCGCGATATCGGGCGCGCCCGTCACAGCCTACGCATCCCCAAAGGACTTCGGTGTGCCGCTCCGAACCGTATTCGCCGCGCGCCTCTCTCCCCCTTTCAGCAAACGGGGGCTCTCTGTGCAGAGAAAACGCGGTTACTCCTGTTCTTCTCAGCGTTGCCTGCATTATAATCGATGCTTCGGCGCTTGTCAACTCATTGTTCAAGATCCTTTGGATCGACCTCGAACTCGTGGAGCAGCTGGCTGTCGACCTCCGCGCTGCGCTGCTTCCTCTCGCGCCGCATCCGCCAGATCAGAAGAGCGATCGCGGCGGTGAACAGCAGCGTGAAGCACAGCGCGCGCCAGAAATCGCCCTGGGCGGCCAGCGCGCTCAGGACCGGTCCGCCGGACGACTGCTCATGCGCCGCGGCAATGAGCGCCAGCAGCCACAGGAAACTGAGACAGCCGAACAGGCTCGCCAGAGCCATGAGGATCGTATACAGAAAGCGTTTGACCGATCTCATGCCTTGACCTCCGCCGCCGTTTTATAGTGCTGCGCGGCCTCGAGCTGCTCCTCGGCGCTCGCCAGCGTCAGCAGCGTCACGTTCTCGCCGCCGTGCAGCCGCGCCAGCTCCCGCTTGCGGCCCTCATGGTCGAGCGTCTCGACCTCCGTGTAGGTCTGCCCGGCGCGCTCGGATTTGCTGACGAGCAGATGCGCATCCGCCATCGCGGCGATCTGCGGCAGATGCGTCACACAGAGCACCTGCTTGCCGCGGGAGACGTTATAGAGCTTTTCTCCTACCCTCTGCGCGGCAACGCCGGACACGCCGGTATCGATCTCGTCGAAGATCATGGTCGGGACGGGATCGTGCTCGGCAAAGACGTTTTTCATCGCCAGCATGATGCGGCTCAGCTCGCCGCCGGAGGCGATCCGGCTGATCCTCCCCGGCTCGGCGCCGGCGTTGGCGGACATCAGGAAGCAGACCTGCTCCATCCCCTCGGCCGTAAAGCCCGGCTCGCCCGGGATCGGATCGAACTGCACAAGAAAACGGACCGAGGGCATGTTCAGCTCCCGCAGTTCCCTGACGATGCGCTTTTCCAGCTCTTCGGCCGCCGTATGGCGCGCCTCGCTGAGCGCACGCGCCGCGTCGCGGCAGCGCTCGATCTGCGCCTGCCGCTCCTTTTCGAGCTTTGCCAGTCTCTCGTCGGCGTATTCGATCTCGTCCAGCTTGGCGCGGCAGCTCTGCAGATAAGCCGGGAGCTCTTCCGCGTCACGCTTGTACTTGCGCTCGAGCCTGCTCAACAGCGCCAGTCTGGACTCCATGCGGTCATACTCGCTCGGGGAGAAATCCAGGCGGCCGCGAAAATCGCTCAGAAGCTCCGCGGCGTTCGTCAGAGAAAAGACAGCCTCGTTGACGCTGCTTTCCGCCTCGCCCAGCTCCTCCGCGATCGCGGCGGCCCGACGGGCGTAGAAGGCGGCGTTCTGCGCCATGGAGACGGCGTTTTCCTCGTCTCCGTACAAAACCGCGTAGGCGGCGTCGATCGCCTCGGTCAGCTTTTCCGCGTTGCGCAGAAGCTCGCGCCGGGCGTTCAGCTCTTCCTTCTCCCCCGCCTTGAGCTCGGCCTTTTCCAGCTCGTCGATCTGATAGCGGAGGCTGTCGCTCAGGCGTTCTTTTTCAATCTCGTCCATGCTCAGCCGCGCGATCTCCGCCTTCAGCCCGCAATACCGGCCGTACTGCTCCGCATAGGCGGAGAGCTTGTCCGGATAGCGGCCGAAACGGTCGAGATAGTCCAGATGGCGGCTCTCGTCAAGCAGACGGCGGCCGTCGTTCTGCCCGTGGATGTCGACGAGCAGGGCGGCGAGCTCCTTCATCTGCGCCGCCGCGACGGGAACGCCGCAGACGCGGGCGCTGCTCTTGCCGTCGGCGCTGATGCGCCGCTGCAGGATCAGCTCGCCGTCGCAGTCGATCTCGTTGTCGCGCAGCCAGTCCTCGGCCGCGGCGGGATCGAAGGAGGCGGTGACAAGGCCCTTTTCAGCGCCGCCGCGCACGAGCTCGCGGCTGACCCGCTCGCCGAGCACGGCGCCGATCGCGTCGATCACGATCGATTTGCCCGCGCCCGTCTCGCCGGTCAAGACGTTCATGCCCGGAGAAAAGCTGATGTCCGCTCTCTCGATGACCGCAATATTTTCTATGTGCAGGTCGTTCAGCATGGCGTCGCGCTTACCTCTCAAACAGCGCCGAGAGCGCACGGTAAAGCTCCTTGGCCGCTTCCGCGTCTCTCATGGCGAGAAATGCCGTATCGTCTCCGGCGATGCTGCCCACCAGATTTTCGATGTGATTGGCGTCGATAGCCGAGCAGGCCGCGGAGGCAAGGCCCGGCAGCGTCTTGATGACAAGCAGGTTCTGCGCCAGATCGTAGGAGATCACGCTCTCGCGGAAGATCGTCTTCAGCTTTTGCCGTGCCTCTTCATCGGAGGCGCGCCCCGAGACGACGTAGCGGTATGCGCCGTTCGGCCCGAGCTGTTTGACAAGGCCCATGTCCTTGATGTCCCTGGAAAGCGTGGCCTGGGTGCTGCGGATGCCGCGCTCGGAGAGCGCCTGGATCAGCTGCTTCTGCGTTTCGATATCCTGTTCGGAAATGATCTCAAGGATCACATTCTGTCTTCCGGGTTTCATCCGCGTCCTCCAATCTTTCAGGTGAGCTTTTCAAAGGCGAGCTCGTAAAAGCTCTTTCTTCCCATATCCACCATCTGCGTGACGTGCCGCGCGCGTCTGACGAGCAGCTCGTCTCCGCTCAGCAGCTCGACGCCCGGGGCGCCGTCTACCGAGAGATAGGCCCGCCGGCCGTGCTGCAGCTCCGTCAGGATCGTGACGACCCGCGAGGGGTCGAGCACAAAGCTGCGCGCGCCCATGACGTGAGCGCAGATGGGGCTGAGGATGATGTTCTCCGCATCGGGCTCCACGATCGGGCCGCCGGCCGACATGGAATAACCCGTCGATCCGGTTGGCGTGGACAGGATCACGCCGTCGCCGGTGAAGCCGGTCATGCGGTCCCCCTCGCACCAGGCCGTGATCTTGACGCATTCTCCGTAGCCGTGCACCACCGCGTCGTTGAGCGCGTGGTCGCAGAAGACGGTCTCCCCGCCGCGGCGAAGCTCGACATGGAGCATCATCCGGCGGCTGAGCTTGTATTCGCCGCGGGCCGCCTGAACGATCAGCGGCAGTTCGTCCTGTTCGAGCGTCGTCATAAAGCCCTTGGTGCCGAGATTGACGCCCAGGATCGGGACACGCGCGCCGTGCAGCTTGCGGACCGCCTCCAGGATCGTGCCGTCGCCGCCGATGACGACGGCGAGCGAGCAGCTTTCCGCCGCTTCCTCCAGCACGCCCGTGGAAAGCTGTGCCGGGACGGCGCCGTCGTCCGCGCCGCTGTAGATGGGGCAGATCAGGCTCTCAAAACCGGCCTCGGACAAAAGCGCGGCGACACGCTGCGCAGTCTCGCAGCGGAGATCTCGGTAGGGATTGGGGCAAATGGCAATCATGGCCGGCTCCTTTCAAAAAGCCGCGTGCGCAGCCTCCACCACGGCGGCCGCGTCGATCTCCGGCGCGTCGAACGCGCCGTTTTTCAAATAACAGATGAATTCGATGTTTCCTTCCGGTCCGCGGATCGGGGAAAAGTCCAGGCCCATGACGCTCCAGCCGCTCTCGCGCGCAAAGGCGAGCACCGTCTCGATAACCTCGCGGTGCACCGCGGCGTCACGCACGACGCCTTTTTTGCCGACCTCTTCCCGGCCGGCTTCAAACTGCGGCTTGATGAGACAGATGAGCGAAGCGCCGGGCTTGAGCAGCTCCTTCACCGCGGGGATCACCAGACGCACGGAGATGAAGGACACGTCCATCACGGCGAGGTCCAGCTTTTCCGGGACCTGTTCCTCGGTCACATAGCGCAGATTGGTGCGCTCGAGGTTGACGACGCGCGGGTCGTTGCGCAGCTTCCACGCGAGCTGGCCGTAGCCCACGTCCACGGCATAGACCTTCGCCGCTCCGTGCTGCAGGAGCACATCGGTAAAGCCGCCGGTCGACGCGCCGCAGTCGATGCAGCACAGGCCGGCGGGATCGACGGGAAAGACCTTCAGCGCCTTGTCCAGCTTGAAGCCGCCGCGGCTGACGAAGGGAATGGCCTCGCCGCGCACTTCGATCACCGCTTCGGGCGATACGGGCGCGCCCGGCTTGTCCACACGCTGCCCGTCAACGAAGACGAGCCCGCTCATCACCGTCGTTTTGGCGCGCTCGCGGCTGTCGGTGAAGCCGCGCTCGAACACGAGCTGGTCCAAACGCTGCTTTTTCATGGCTCGTCACCGCGCAGGAGAGAGCGCGCTGCCCGCGCGATCCCCTCGCCGTCCAGACCGTATTCGCGCAGGAGTTCCGGGACGGAGCCCTGCGGCACGATGCCGTCGCCCACGTTGATAAGGCGCGAGGCCTTCAGCCTGAGGCCGCGGGCTGCGGCGGCCGCCAGCAGCCGCTCGCCCACGCAGCCGGCCGCGCATACGTCCTCGGCGATCAGCAGCCGCCCGGTCTTTTCCAGGGAACGCAGCGTCTCCGGAAAGGCGTTGGGCTTCAATACGCCGAGCTTGATGAGCTCCGCGGAGACGCCCTGCGCCTGCAGAAGATCGCAGGCGTCGAGCGCGTCGTTCACACGCGTCCCGTAGCACACGAGCGTGAGGTCAAAGCCCTCGCGCAAAATCGCCTCGTCCTCGGGATGCAGGTCCCGGTAGCGCCCCTCGCCGCCGCGTGGATAGCGCAGGGCAACGGGCCCCTCGGTCTCAAAGATCGCTTTTTCCAGCATGACGCGCAGCTCGCGGAAGCTCGCGGGACAGTACAGCGTCATCCCGGGGATCGCGCCGAGATAGTTCACGTCGAAGCAGCCGTTGTGCGTCTCGCCGTCGTTTCCGACGAGGCCAGCGCGGTCCACCGCGAAGACGGCATGCAGCCCCTGGATCGAGATATCGTGCAGCAGCATATCGTAGCCGCGCTGCAGGAAGCTGGAATACACCGCGAAGACGGGCAGAAGCCCCTGCTTGGCCATCGCAGCCGCCATCGTGACGCCGTGGCCTTCGGCGATCCCGACGTCGAAGAAGCGCCTGGGATATGCTCCGGCAAAGCCGTCGAGCCCCGTGCCGGAGGCCATGGCCGCCGTGACGGCGACGATGCGCTCATCCCGCTCGGCCAGCTCGCAGAGCGACTGCCCGAAGCAGCTGGAAAAGCTGGGCTTTTCCGGGGGCAGCAGGCCCGTCTCCGGATCGAAAGAGCCTACACCGTGATAGCGCTCGGGATGCTTTTCGGCATAGAACACGCCCTTGCCCTTCTGGGTGATGACGTGAAGCAGGACCGGCACGCGCATATCCCGCCCCAGGCGGATCGCCGTCTCCAGCTCTTGCAGATCGTGCCCGTCCACCGGGCCGAGATAGTTCATCCCCATCTCGGTAAAGATATTGTCCGACAGCACGAGGTCCTTGACGCGCTCCTTGACGCGGTGGTTGAAACGGTAGACCTTCGGCATATGCTCGAACACGGAGCGATAGACGCCCTTAAAGCGCAGATAGCCGGGCGTGAAGCGCATGCGCTGCAGCAGATTGTCCGTCCCGCCGACGTTGTGGCTGATGGACATGCTGTTGTCGTTCAGAATGATCAAAAGCGGCTCTCCGCTGGCCGCCGCGTTGCTCAGGCCCTCGAAGGACAGGCCGCCCGTCATGGCGCCGTCGCCGATGACGGCCACGACGTCGTAATCCTGCTTCTGCAGGCTGCGGGCGCGCGCCATCCCCAGCGCGACGGAGACGGAGTTCGAGGCATGGCCGGCGATAAAGGCGTCGTCAGCCGCCTCGTAGGGCTTCGGGAAACCGGACAGACCGCCGAATTGCCGCAGGCTGCCAAACTGCTCGCGGCGCCCCGTGAGCAGCTTGTGCACATAGCACTG
Organism: Oscillospiraceae bacterium; assembly: GCA_017430985.1. Classification (GTDB taxonomy): domain Bacteria; phylum Bacillota; class Clostridia; order Oscillospirales; family Oscillospiraceae; genus Limivicinus. Next base: position 29,710 of record JAFRLZ010000069.1, on the reverse strand, counting down.
ATGACCGACGTCAAAAACGATCCGGTCTTTTTTGCTGTTATACACGCGGTGCAGCGCGACGCTCAGCTCGACCGCGCCGAGATTGGAGGCCAGATGGCCGCCCGTTCGGGACACGGTCTGCACCAGCTCGCTGCGGATCTCCGCGCACAGTACAGGCAGCTCCTCTGGCGTGAGCTGTTTGACGTCATCCGATGATTGGATTCTCTCTAATATACTCAAGACAAGTGACTCCCTGTCGTTAATTCTTTCTCTCAGCCAGCGAATCCGCCAGCTCGCAAAGGAAGCGCGTATCGGCAAAGGCGCCGGAAAGCGCGTCCTTCGCCGCCTTCGTCAGCCGCTCGATCATGGCGCGGCATTTCTCCTCGCCGTAGAGCGCCATAAAGGTGTTCTTCTTTTCTTTCTCATCGGAGCCGATGGGTTTGCCCAGCTCGGCTTCGGTGGCGAGCACGTCCAGCATGTCGTCCCGGATCTGGAAAGCGGCGCCGACCGCCGCGGCATAGAGCCCGGCAGCCTCCAGCATGGCCTCGCTCCCGCCGGCCGCGGCCACGCCCATCCGGCAGGCCGCAATCAGCAGCGCGCCGGTCTTGCGGTTGTTGATCTCGTTGAGTTCTTCGTGGCTCAGTTCTTTCCCCTCGCCGATCATGTCCAGATACTGGCCGCCGCAGATACCGTCCAGTCCGGCGGCGTCGGCCAGGATCTCCGCGCACTTCGCGCGTCGCCCGGCGGGAAGCCCGGAGCGCAAAATGGCGCCGAAGGCCTCGGCCTGCAGGCAGTCGCCCGCCAGCGTGGCCGTGCACTCCCCATACACCTTGTGGTTGGTCGGGCGGCCGCGGCGCAGATCGTCGTTATCCATGCAGGGCAGGTCGTCATGAATGAGGCTGTAGGTGTGCAGCATCTCCACGGCGCAGGCGACCGGCATGGCGGCCTCGGGGTCACCGCCGCTCACGCGGCAGAACTCCAGCACCAGCATGGGGCGGATGCGTTTCCCTCCGGCCAGCAGGCTGTAGCGCATGGCCTCTGCCAGTCCCCGGAAAGGAAAATCCTCCGCGCGGAAGTACTCCTCCAGCGCGGCGTCGATCTGCCGTTTGTATTCGCTCGCCGTCATATCACTCGTCCTCAAAGGGCAGCTCGACCGGCTCTCTGTCCGGACCCTTCTTCAGCTTCACGACCGTCTGCTCCGCCGCGTCGAGCATCTCGTTGCAGCGTTTGAGCAGGGCCGTGCCTTCCGTAAACAGAGTCAGCGAATCCTGCAGCGGCAGATCGCCCTTTTCCAGATGGCGGACGATCTCGTCCAGCCGGGCGAGAGACTGTTCAAAACTGAGCTCTTTATCAGACATATCGTTCCTCCGTATCGTTTTCCACCGTCTCCACGCGGCAGTCGGCCGCGCCGTCTGTGAAGCGGAGCTTTACGCGGTCCCCCGCGCTCAGCGCCGCGGCCGAGCGCACGAGCGCGCCCCGGTCGTCCGTGGCCACCGCATAGCCGCGCCGAAGCACGCGCAGCGGGCTCATGGCGTCGAGCGAGGCGGCAAGGCGGACAAAACTCTGCCTCCTTGCGGACACGATCCGCTCCTCCGCGGACAGGAGGCGCTGCAGCCTGTGATCCAGATCCTGACGGCGCATCTCCAGCGCGGCGGACGGGTCGTTCAGCACGCGCTTGTCCTCCAGCGCACGCAGGCGCTCGCGCAGCGCTTCCAGCCGTTTGCGCTCGGACTGATCGGCGCGCAGCGCGTAGCCGGCGAGGACTTCCCGGATCTCGTTCTGGTCGGGGACCGCGATCTCGGCCGCGTTGGACGGCGTGGAGGCGCGGCGATCCGCCACATAATCGGAGATCGTCACGTCCGGCTCATGCCCGACCGCAGAGATCACCGGGATCTCGGAGGCAAAGATCGCCCTGGCGACACGCTCGTCGTTGAAGGCCCAGAGGTCCTCGATCGAACCGCCGCCGCGTCCCGTGATGATGAGGTCGGCCACCTTGAATTCGTTGGCATAGCGGATCGCGCCGGCGATCTCGGCCGGAGCCTCCGCCCCCTGCACGCGCACCGGAAGCACCAGCAGCTTCGACATCGGCCAGCGTCGGCCAAGGATGCGCATCATGTCGTGCACGGCGGCGCCGGCGGACGAGGTGACGATCGCGATCTTTTGCGGGAAGAGGGGCAGCGGCTTTTTGTGCGCAGGGTCAAAAAGCCCCTCCGCCTCGAGCCTGGCCTTGAGCTGCTCGTAGGCGACCTGCAAGTCGCCCATCCCCTCGGGCATGAGCTGCGTGCAGTAGAGCTGATAGGCGCCGTCGCGCGGATAAACCGTCACGCGTCCGTAAGCCGTCACGCCCATCCCGCTCTCCGGGCGGAAGCGCAGCTTCGAGGCCTGCGTGCGGAACATCACGCAGCGCAGGCTGCTTTCGCTGTCCTTGAGCGTGAAATAATGATGCCCGGAGGGGTAGATCTTGTAGTTGGACAGCTCGCCCCTCACGCAGACCTCGGAGAGCAGCGGGTCCCGGTCAAGCAGGCCCTTGATGCGCTCGTTGAGCTCTGTGACGCTCAGCACCGGGCGATCCATGTTCATGCTTCCCCGTCGGCGGACTCCCGCGCGAGATCGCGCGCGAAAGCGCCGAGAACGCCGTTGACGAAAGCGACCGTCTCCGGCTCGTCATATTTCTTGTCGAGCTCCACGGCCTCGTTGATCGCAGCGCCGGTCGGCACGTCGTCCAGATACAGGATCTCGCACACCGCGCAGCGGAGCACCGCCAAAGCCGTGCGGGAGAGCCTGTCCACGCGCCAGTCCTTCGCGTAGCGCTCGACGATCTCGTCGAGCTCCGGGCGCTTCTCGGCGATCTTTGCCGTCAGCCGACGGATATAGGCCATCTGACGCTGATCCGGCAGCTCGGCGTAGAGCTCGCCTTCCTCGGAGAGCGTCTCGAAATGCTCGGCGGAAAAAAACTCGTCCGCAAGCTCGTCCGGCTCACGGCCGGAAGCGGCGGCGGCAAAGCAGAGCTGGATCGCCAGCTCGCGCGCGACGGTCCTTGTCATCGTTCTTCCTCCGATCACTTATCAAACGAGATTCCGGAAACGTGGACGTTGACCTGCGGCTTTTCAAAGCCGGTCGTCGCCTGGATCGCGTTCGTGACCCGATCCTGCACCTGCTGCGCGACTTTGACGATGTTGCAGCCATAGGAAACGTTGATGATGGCGTCCACTATGATCTGGTTGTCGTTCAGCTGCACCTTGACGCCCTTGGAGACCGTCTTGAGCCCGAGAAGCTCCGCCAGCTCCGCGCCGGCCGTGTTCGCCAGGCCCGCGACCCCGTCCACCTCGGTGATGACCGTTCTGACCATGCTGTAGATCACATCTTCCGAGATGTTGATGCTTCCGTTTTCTTCCTGGCAGCTAATGTAGTTGTCGTTCATAGCGCGCCTCCCAATATGATTTCATTGTATTGTACCACGCCAGAGCGGAAAAAGAAAGAGCAAAACAAAAAAACACCCTGCCGACCACGGCAGGGCGTCCTTCTCAGCCTTTCACTTCGATGATGTTGAGCTGCGTCGCGTCGTATTCCGTTTCGCTCACGATGATGTCCGTGATGCGCGCCACGGCCTCCTCGCTCAACCCCTCCTGGGGAGCCGGAACGGCCACGGTGACGGCGTTGTTGCCGATGTAGACCACGCAGTCGGCGAATTCTTTGGCGATGAGCAGGTTCTCGATCTGCGCCTCCTTCATCGAGGTCGTCGCCATGACGGAGATCGCGTTCATGGCGCTGTCGATGGTCTCCTGCGAGGCCGTCTCCGCCGAGGCCGCCGTCTGCAGGAGCTCCAGCGCTTCATCCCGCGAGACCTGCCGCGTCAGCCTGGCCTCGGAAAAGTATGCCGACGTGACGGCATCGCCGTTCCCTGTCTGTGCGACGGCCTCCGCGATCCCCTTGTCTTCGGCCGATACGAGCTCCGCGTCCGGTTTCCCCCAGCGGTTGTTGTACGACCAGTTGAGCAGGACGGCCGCTCCGACGAACAGCAGCACGGCCAGCAGCGTCAGATTTCGCTTTTTGTTTTTCATAACTCCGATTCCTCCCTTTCATGCTCCCCTCAGCTTCAATATGGTGATCTTATCCGATCCGAAACCGGTAAACGAGTTGACGGCGCGCAGGATGTTCAGCTTGGTCTGCGCGTCGTCCGCGCCTCGGCAGGCGACGATCACGCCGCTTTCGGAGATGAGCACGCGGGCCTCCCCGACGCCCTCCGTGGCGGCGAGCAGCTCCTGCAGACGCTCCTCGGCGCTGCCCTCCGGCTTTTCCGTATGCGCATAACTCCGGCCGGAAGACAGCAGCAGAACGACGCCCAGAAGCAGGATCAAGAGCGGATATCGATATTTCAAAATGATCTGTCGCAGTTTATCCTCGCTCTTCATCGTCCCAGCTTATCCTCTCCGGCGGCACGCCGAGCTCCGCGCCGATCCGCTCGCGCAGCCGGGCGACCGCATCGCGGTCAGCTCGCCCGCTCAGCCTGATCTCATACGGAAGCCACACGCCGGCCATATCCCAGCGCAGCGTGACCTCCGCGCGGATGCCGTCGGCCCCGAAGCGCTTTGCTTCGTCACATATATATGCCTCGTACTCTTCCTCTATGACGCTGCGGTTCAGCCTGTCCCTGACCTCTTCCGAGCGAACGGCGAGTTCTCTGCCGAGTTCACGGTAACGGGCGAGCTCCAGGGTGAAGTCGCCCGGGTCCAGCTCGCGCAGCGCGCCCAGCACGGCCAGGAGCATCGCGGCCGTACAGCCGATCGCGGCGATGCGCTTGACGCTCCCCTCGGGCATCACGCTCAGCAGCGCGCCGCAGAAGACCGCCAGCGCGCACAGCAGACGCAGCGCCGCCGTCATGCCGCCGCCACCTTGATCGCCGCCAGGACAGAGAAAAACAGCATCACGCCGAAGGAGCCGACCAGACCGAGCAGCATCGCCATCCCCGCGGACAGATCGCCCAGCAGGGCCGCGAGCCGCCCGCCCGGGACAGCCTCCGCGACGGCGGCCGCGACTTGAAACAGCAGCATCCGGATCGAGAGCAGCGCAAAGGGCGCCGCGCACAATGCGCAGACGGAAACCAACGCGAAAGCGCCCGCCGAGTTCTTGATAAGGCTTGCGGCGGACAGCACGGCGGAGGCCGCGTCGGACAGGATCCCGCCAACGACCGGGAGCGCGCCGGAGATAACGCTTTTCGCCGTCTTGACAGCAGCGGCGTCCGCGCTGCCGGTGACGAGGCCGGTCACGCCGATATACGCCGTAAAAGCCGTGGTAAGACCTGTCATCACCATGGTCGCAAGGCGCTTGAGCAGTTTTCCGGCCGCCCTCAGAAAGGGGTGCGGAAATACGCCGCCGCTGATCGAAACGGCGAAGAACGAATAAATAAGCGGAAGTGTCAAGCGCTTTGTGACCGCCATGAGCACGTCCAGCGAAAGGCAGACGGCGGCATAACGCGCGGAAGCCGTCAGGACCGACCCCGTCGCCGCGGCCGCGGTGAACACCGCCGGGAGCGCCGCGCGCGAATAGTCCGCGAGCTGCTCGATCGCCTCGAGCGCGCGTGACGCGAGGCTGTCGATGCCGGCGATCATGCTGAGGGCGGCGGCCGCGGCGGCCGCCGTGTGGATCAGCTCGGCTGTTTTCGGCTCCGGCGCGATCCCGGCCGCCAAGGCGCTCAGAAAAGCGATCGCCAGCAGCGTGGCCGCCGGAGAGGCGCATTCCTGGACCGCTTCGCGCAGCTTGTCCAAAAGCTGCCGCCACAGGCGCGACAGCGCCCCTGCGCCGTCGTAGCTGCCGTCCAGCGTCAGCGTCCCGCCCACCTCGCGCGCCTCCTCCGTCAGCGCCTCCTCCACCGCGCTGACGTCCAGCGGAGGCTCCTCGGCGCAAACGGCCGGCGCGTTCGTCAGAAACAGTAAGCCGAGCAGCATGAACAGAAACGCTTTTCTCACAGCAGTCCTCCGATGGTTTTCAAAACGCCCGTCAGCAGCGGCAGGACCACCCCGAGCGCGCAGGCGGCGCCCGCGAGCTCCACGGCGGAGGCCGCCGCGCTCTGCGAGGCGTCGCGGCAGAGGTCGGCGGCAAATCTCGTCACGAGCGCGATCCCCAGGCATTTGAGCATCGGCTGTGTATACAGGTCCGAGACGCCGAAGCTGTCGTGCGCGGCTTTTTCCAGATCGCGTATCCCGCCCAGAAAGCCGAGCGTGACAGTCAAGATCACGACGACGGCCGCCGCCGAGAGCGGAAGAGCGAGCTCGGGCGCGCTGCGGCGGAGCAGCAGCACGACAAAGGCGCCGCAGAGCGCGAGCGCTCCCGCGCGCAGGACGAGCTCCACTAAAACCCGAAAAGCTGACGGATCAGCGCAAAGAGATCGCTGATCCGCTGGACCACCATCGTCAGCACGACGACGAGCGCCGCGATCGTCGTCATCAGGGCAAGCTCGTCCCGCCCGGCGCGCTGCAGCAGCAGATTCATCACCGCGACGACGACTCCCACGGCAGCGATCTTGAAGATCAGATCCACATCCATAGCTTCCCTCACAACAACACGATACAGAGCAGTCCGCCCGCAGCCAGCCACAGCCCGAAGATCAGGCGTCTCTGATCCGTCAGGCCGGATCTCCGCGCCTCGATGCTGCGCCCGAGCTGTGCCCGGCAGGCGTCGAGCGCCTTGAGCTGCTCGGCCAGTTCATACCGGCCGAGACATTCCCCGAGGCGGAGAAGCTCGCTTCTGTCCTCAGCCGACAGCTCCTGCAAACTCCGCTCGACGGCGGTCTCCCACAAAACATGAAAGGGCTTGTTCCCGAGCTCGGAAAGCAGGCCGTGCAGACAGGTGAAAAAGCGTGCCGCCGCTCCGTGCGAGCTCCCGGCCAGGAGCGCCGTCAGATCCGGCAGGCCGCTGAGTCTCAGCGCCATCTCAGCGCCGAGCCGCTCAAGCGCCGCATCCATCTCCCGGAGCGCCGCGACACGCCGCTTTTGCTCTCTCGTCATGGAGACGGCCCCATAGAGGCAGCCGAGCAGGACGAGCGCGGCTCCGCACAGGTTCATGCCGGCAGCGCGCACAGCTCGTAGCGGCGCTCCCCGCCCGTCTGGCGGATCAGCACCGCCCGTGTGAAGAGCTGCTCATCCAGAAGCGAGGCATAGAGCGGTCTCTGCCTCAGCTCGACCGCGCCCGCGGCGTGCGCCGTCGCCAGGATCCCCACGCCGCAGCCGACGATCTCCCGGATCACCGCCAGGTCCTCCGGCTGTGTGATCTCGTCCATGGCGAGGATCTGCTCGTTCATCCCTCGGAGGAGCATCATCGCGCCTTCCCGCTTCCCGCAGAGGCTCATCACGTCGCAGGCCTGTCCCAGATCGAAGCCGGGACGCGCGCCGCAGACGGCGGCGATCTCTCCGCGCTCGTCGACGACGCCGACGCGCCGGCCGCTGTTGGCGAACAGACGGATGAGCTCGCGCAGCGCCGTCGTCTTCCCGCCGCCCGGCGGCGACAGGATCAGGGTGTTGACGAAGCTCCCGTCCCGCATGGTGCGAAAGATCCCGTCGCAGGCCCCGCGGGCCTCGTGCGGGATGCGGATCGACAGCGAGCTGTAGCTGCGAAAGCCCCTGAAAGCGCCGTCGTGCTCCACGGCGACGCCGCACAGGCCGATCCTCAGCCCCTGCCAGGACACGAAGCCGCGCGCCATCTCTGCGGCAGCGCTGTGAACCGACGCTCCCGTGGCCTTCTCCAGGACCCGCAGCAGCTCTTCCTCCCGAAGCGGATCGCCCGGGAGACGCCGCTCCCGTCCCGCGCAGAGCGCCGTCATGCCCTGTCCGACGCGGAGGCGGAACTCCTCCGCACCGGCGCAGCTGCGGCGGCAGATATCGATATAGCGCGGCGGGATCAGCCGCAGCGCGCTTTCGTATGCGTCCATCGTCTCACTCCCTGTGCTCATTGTATTGGACGGGGACAAACATTATTCTTGAATCTTACCGACGCTTGTGCTAAGATTCATAATATCCCTGCAAGGAGGAAAACCGTTATGCAAATGAAGATCCTGTTTGCCGGCGCGATCTTTCTCGGCGGCTGGCTCTATGCTTATTTCTTTATCCGTCAGATCCTGTTCAATCTGCAGACGGCCTATCCGACCATTCGGAAGATGAGGGCCGCCGATCCCGAGCTGATCGGAGCCGGCGCAATGAAGTACACGCTGATCTCCATGGTCGTCTGCAGCTTCTTTTTGCTGGTCTTCGGCTTTGTCGTCATACGCTTCTGCAAGCTCTATCTGCTGATCAGCTTCTTTTCCGGCGCCCTGATCGCCACGCTCCTCCTCATCTCCAGAACGAGGGTGGAAAACCGCGCCATGTTCGACGCCTTCTGCGGCACCTACTACCGCTTCGTGCCGGACGACGAGCTGCGCACCGCCATGTTCAACAAGGACCCCGGCAAGATCAAGCAGAGGCTTTACAACATGGACCTCAAGCGCGATATGGTGCCGGATTTCAAAAAGGAAGACTGAAACGAGAAAACGGAGCTGTGCAGCCACAGCTCCGTTTTTCATATGCGGAAAAAAGCCTCCCGGAAGATCTCGTCTCCCGGGAGGCTTCTTCTTATTTCACGCTGAACAGGATATCGCCGTAGGAGGGCCAGGGCCAGTATCCGGATGCCGTGATGGTCTCCAGTTCGTCCACCGCGGCGCGCAGCCCGGTCATGGCCGGGAGCACCGCATCGCGGAAATACTCGGCCTGTGCGAGCGCGCCGCTGACGGAGGCGCTCCCCGAAACGGCGCTGTCGAGCACGCGGACACAGCGCGCGGTCTCGGCCGCGAGGCGGCTCAGCCGCGCCGTCAGTTCCTCCTCGAAGCTGCAGTCTATAGCCGGGCTGAGAGCCTTCTTGCTCAGCGCCGCCGCCGCGAGCGACGCAGAATACGCGCTGACGGCGGGGAGCACGTCCTTCCGCGCCATATCGAGCATGGTCAGCGCCTCGATCCGCAGCACCTTGCAGTAGCCCTCCAGCTTGATCTCGCAGCGGGCGCGCAGCTCGGTCTCCGTGTAGACGCGGTGCCGCGCGAAGAGCGCGCGGTTCTTCTCGCTGTCGTAGTAGCGCGTGCAGTCCGGCGTGGTGGGCAGGTTCAGCAGGCCGCGGCGCTCCGCTTCTGCCAGCCAAGCCTCGTCGTAGCCGTTGCCGTTGAAGATGATGCGCCTGTGCGCAGAGATCACGCGGCGGATGAGCGCATGCAGGTCGTTTTCGAAGTCCGCAGAGCCCTCCAGCTCGTCGGCATACTGGCGCAGCGATTCGGCCACGACGGTATTGAGCACGACGTTCGGACCGGAAAGGGACTGTGACGCGCCGAGCGAACGGAATTCAAATTTGTTCCCGGTGAAGGCAAAGGGCGAGGTGCGGTTGCGGTCGGTCATATCCCTGGGGAACTTGGGGAGGGCGTGGACGCCGATGCGGAGAAGCTCCTTCTCTCGGCCGCCGTAGGGCGTGTCGTTCTCAATGGCGCTGAGGATGGCCTCGAGCTCGTCGCCGAGGAAAATGGACACCACGGCGGGCGGCGCTTCGTTCGCGCCGAGACGGTGATCGTTCGAGGCGGAGGCGACTGAGATGCGCAGCAGGTCCTGATAATCGTCCACGGCCTGGATCACGGCGCAGAGGAAGAGCAGGAACTGCGCGTTGGCATAGGGCGTGTCGCCCGGCTCCAGCAGATTGACGCCCGTATCGGTCGTGATGGACCAGTTGTTGTGCTTGCCGCTTCCGTTCACGCCGGCGAAGGGCTTTTCGTGCAGGAGGCAGACCATCCCGTGCTTGCGGGCGATCTTCTGCATGATCTCCATGGTCAGCTGGTTGTGGTCGGCCGCGATGTTGGTCGTGGTGTAGATCACCGCCAGCTCGTGCTGCCCCGGCGCGACCTCGTTGTGCTCGGTCTTCGCCATGATGCCGAGCTTCCAGAGCTCCTCGTCCAGCTCCTGCATGAAGGCGGCCACGCGCGGCTTGATCGCGCCGAAATAATGGTCGTCCAGCTCCTGCGCCTTGGGAGGTCTGACGCCGAAGATGGTCCGTCCGGTGTAGACGAGGTCCTTGCGGCGCTCGAACATCTCCCGGTCGATGAGGAAATACTCCTGCTCGGGGCCGACGGTCGTCCGGATGGAGCGCACCTCGGTGTTGCCGAAGAGCCGGATCACGCGCATGCCCTGGCGGTTGATCGCCTCCATGGAGCGCAGCAGCGGCGTCTTCTTGTCCAGCGCCTCGCCGCCGTAGGAGCAGAAGGCCGTGGGGATGCAGAGGACGCTGTCCTTGATGAAGGCATAGGAGGTCGGGTCCCAGGCGGTATAGCCCCGCGCCTCGAAGGTAGCCCGCAGACCGCCCGAGGGGAAGCTGGAGGCGTCCGGCTCGCCCTGGATGAGCTCTTTCCCGGAGAACTCCATGATGACGCGGCCGCCGCCCACGGGCGAAATGAAGCTGTCGTGCTTTTCGGCCGTGATGCCCGTCATGGGCTGGAACCAGTGCGTGAAATGCGTGGCGCCCTTTTCGATGGCCCAGTCCTTCATCGCGTTGGCGACGACGTTGGCCGCTTCGCTGTCGAGCCGGCGCCCCTCGTTGATGGAGCGCTGGACCTGTTCAAACACGGCCTTGGGCAGACGCTCCCGCATGACCGAGTCGTTGAAGACCATTTCGCCAAACAGCTCAGATATTTTATTCATCACGATCCTCCTCACGCACAGCTTCTCTCTGAACGCTCAAAACAGAAAGCCGCGGAACGACGGAGCGCAGGCCCCGGTCCTTCCCGCGGCGCTCGGGAACAAAACGAAGGGTCAATCCAGGATCTGAAAGCGGTCCAGGATGTTTTCCACGCTGTTGTCCAGCACACGCAGCAGACGGTCCTTTGTGAAGTCCTTGGGGACCTGCATCCCGCGGTCGAGCCACTGGGAGATCAGCCCAACGATCACATTGGCATAGAGCTCCACGACAAATTCGAAATCGGCCCGGTCAATGTTGCGCGTCTCGCACACGATCACCGCGAAGCTGCGGATGCAGCTCTGCAGGCGGGCCTTGAAATAGCGGAGCATATAGGTGCGGCTCTGGGAATTGTAGATATTCAGCGCAAAGCTGCTGTTGTCCTGCAGATAGGTAAAAAACAGCTGGACGTCCTCGCGCCAGTTCTCGTAGACGACCTCGTGCGGCAGGACGCGGTTGGCGTCCTCCTCGAAGACCCATTCCAAAAGATCATATACGTCGTCGAAGTGATAATAGAAGGTCTGGCGGTTGACGCCGCAGATCTCGACAAGATCCTTGATGGTGATCTTTTCGATCGGCTTGATCGCCAGCATCTGCTTGAGCGCGGCGCCCAGGGCTTCTTTTGTAGACGAACTCATATCGCGCTCCTCCTTTTTGTCTTCATCGATCTGTCGGCCAGGGAGACAGCCTGCCTCTCCTGACCAGAAACGCTCTGTCGGAGATCCGCGCCATGGGCGCGTCCGACAGGGAATCGGAATGGAAGTCCTCGGAATGCGCGCCGGGGAATTCCGCGGTAAAGCGGCGGACCTTCTCCTCGTCATGGCAGTTGAGGCCGAGGATCCTGCCGGTCGCGGGGTCCATGGGCGTCGCGATCAGGCGAACGCCCAGTTCCCGCGCGATCGGGCGCAGCAGGAATTCCGGCGAGGCCGAGAGGATCAGATCGTCGGGGCGGCGCTTTGCGCGATACCAGGCGCCGATCCCCTCCCGGTGCGTTTGCCAGAAGCGCTCCGCCTCCGCCTGCGCGTCCAGACCGGGGAGGAAGGAGAAGAGCTGTTCCTTCAGCTCTTTGGTCCCGATCCGCCCGCGCCGGTATCGAAGCGCCGCGCGCAGGCTCCCCGGAAGCGTGGGCAGCAGCAGACCGGGATGACGGCGCAGACAATAGAGCCAGAAATCCACGGAGCTGTCGCGCACATAGATGGTCTTGTCAAAATCGTAGGTGTTCACAAAAAACGGTCACTTCCGAAAAGCGTTGAACAGGACGGCCACCGCAGCCAGAAGGTCGAGCAGCACCGCCGCCCAGATGCTCAGCACGCCCAGGATCCCGAGGAGAAGCAGCAGCGCCTTCACGGCGAAATACGCGATCAGATCCTCGCGGAAGCGCAGGGACATGCTCTTGGCGATCGCATACAGCTTGGGGAGGCGGTGGATGCTGTTGTCAAGGATCGAGATATCCGCCGCTTCCAGCGCACGGTTCTGATCGAGCGCGGCAAAGAGGATGCCGACGTCGGCGCGCTTGAGCAACTCTTCGTCCCTGTCCTTGCAGCTGACACAGGCGATGGCGGCCTGGCTGCCCTTGGATGCCTGGAGATATTCCAGCGCGGAGATCTTCGCGTCCGGCGAGAGTTCGCATTTGACCAGGTCGAAGTTGAGCGAGGAGGCGATCGGCCGCGCCACGGACCGCATGTCCCCCGTCAGCATCACGGTCGAGCGGACGCCGCGGATGCGCAGCTCCTCCACCGCGTCGAAGGCGCCTTCGCGCACCTTGTCGTTGAGGACGATATGTCCGGCATATTCCCCGTCGACGGCGACGTGGACCACGGTGCCGCTGCGGGAGGGCACGGAGAACTGGACGTCATGCTCCAGGAGCAGCGCCGCATTGCCCACATAGACGCTGCGGCCGGAGAAAAGCGTGCTGACGCCGCGGCCGGGGACCTCCTCCACAAGATGGATGTCCTCGCGGCGGTGGATCCCGATCCCGCAGGCCTCGCGCAGCGCCTGCGCGATGGGGTGCAGAGACTGGCACTCCGCCAGCGCGGCGATCGTGAGAAGATCCTTCTCGCTGTATTTCTCGGGATAGACGGCCTCGACCACATAGTGGCCCTCCGTGACGGTCCCGGTCTTCGTGAAGATCATCGTTTCCGCGCGCGAGAGGCTGTCCAGCGCGTCGACGCTGCGCAGATATGCTCCGAGGCCTGCCGCGCGGCAAACGGCCGTGTGGGACGCGAGAGACAGCGCCAGGAGCAGCGGAGCGCTCCCGGCGACGCACAGCAGCAGCACGCCGCGGTAAAGCCAGGTGCTCCAATTCCCGCCCAGGACGGGCACGAGAACGCCGACGACAAGGGCGGCGACCGTGAAGAGCACGGGAATCAGACGCGCGGCATAGCGCAGCGGCTGGCCGGAGCGCGTCTGCGATTCGGCGGCTTGTCCGGCGATACGGCTCGCCTTCTCCGCAAGCGAGGCATAGTTCTCGGCCGTCGTGCGGATGCGGAGTTCGTTCGTGCGGTTGACGCTGCCGGCATATACGGCGCTGCCGGTCGCAACGTTGCGGATCGTGTCGCCACCGGTCAGCGGAGAGAGCTCGACGCTGGAGACGCCGTCCACGACGATGCCGTCGAGCGGGATGATCTCACCGGGTTCCACGACCGCGATGCTGCCCACCGCAACGGCGGAGAGTTCGCTCTCCGTCAGGCCGGCGCCGGTCTCGACCTTGGCCGTATCGGGCAGCGGGATGCACAGCTCGTCAGCCATGCGGCTCCGCTCGCCCGTCGCGTAGGCGCAGGCCATGACGACGACCCGGTAGATCAGCATGACAAAGACGGCGCTCTGCCACTGGCCAATGCCGAAGCAGGCGATCGTGGCCGCTGCGATCAGCAGATCACTACCGAAAAATTCCCTGTCCAGCGCCTCGACGAGCGCGTCGCGCAGCGTATCGAGGCCGAGCAGAAGATAGGGCACGAAAAAGACCAGCAGGCGCACCCAGCCCTTGGTCGGGAGCAGAGAGGCTACGGCGAACAGCAGCGCGCCGACGGCGACCGTGGCGACGTTCTGCATATTGAACTCGTATTCCCTGCGCTCATGCTTCTCCGCAGCGCGCGCCGGCCTGCGGATCCACCCGGTCAGGCGGCTTGCGATCCCGGAGAGATCGGGCATACGCAGCGGCGCGGAAGCTCTGTTCTTCTCCGCCGGACGGGCATGCTTCGCGCTGTTTTTCGGCGCTTCGTGCTTTCCCATGCTATCCACTCCTCTTTTCTCTGAATACCGAAAGATACAATCTTAAAGTTTATGATAAGACATTTTCAGATGTACTGTCAACATTTTTCCAAAAGAAAATTGCAGGGAGGCTCATGCTTCCCTGCAATCCCGTTTGCTCTAAAAGAGCTTACTTCATACCGTTCTCGTAAGACTCGATCATCTTACGAACCATCTGACCGCCGATGGAACCGGCCTGACGGCTGGTGAGCTCGCCGTTGTAACCGTTCTTCAGGTTGACGCCAACCTCTCTTGGTGTACTCTTTACATCAAAAAGCTCTTTTATTTGACAGTGATATTATCATTGCCCATGCTTTGGAAGCCAATGTATTTATACTTTATGTTGACTTCCTGGGTATATGGAACCTTGCTTCGCGCGTAGACTTTCCCGGTTCCTGGCGGATACTTTTTCGGGCCGATTTCAATTCTTTCAATAAACTTGGCAACAACTTCATGTGTTAAATCCTCTATTATTGTTGAAGCCTCAGTTAATTCAAAGAACTTTCGATAGGCGCTTATGATATCCTCTGTTGTTTGTTTTTTCCCGACCAAAGTTTTTAGTTCTTTTTTCAGATCTTCGTCTTCTTTATTGAGCTTGTTCATCATTTGCGAAACAATAGATTGTGAGATTTTTTCTTCCAGAAGATCTTCATATACTCTTACTGACATGGCCGAAATTGTATCGATGCGTTTTTTTATCTCATTGATTCGTTTGTCGATATCTTGTTGAGAATAGCGGTTTGAATATTCACGTATTGCTTGGCAAATAATGCTGTTTTTTTCTTCTGCTGAAAGAGAAATAAGTGCATTAAGATCTTCCTTGACAACTTCGATTATAAGATCATATTTGATCCTCGCCGGGTCTTCGCAACGATGTTTACTTCGTGCCGGCGCATTCAAACACGACAGATACCAATAGCGTTCCCGTTCGCCCTTATACACTGTTCCAGAGGAACACATGGCAGATCCACACGTTTTGCAAAAGATAAGCCCGCTGAGAACATTGATCCTTACTTGATCGTTTTCTTCGTAGTCTTTTCTTCGCTTCCCCAAAAACCTGTGAGCCAGCTCAAAATCCTCTTGAGAAACCAACGGCTCGTGCGTGTTATAGGTTTTGAGCCATTTGTCTTCAGGCACCGGTCTTTTTTTGGTCTCTTTCAGTTTCTTTGTTGTTTTAATGAGAAACGTGTGGCCAAGATACACCGGGTTTGTCAAGATACGTTTTACCGTTGTGTTGTTCCATTCGTCGCTCACCATTTTTGCATTTTTAGATGAAGCGCTTTCGATATTGACAACACGATATTTCAACGGAGGATCGATACCTTGTTTAGTTAGTTCTTCAGCTATGCTCCAAGAAGAAGCACCACTGCATGCCATGCTGAATATTTGCTTAACTACAGGTGCGGTGTCTTCATTTGGAATTAACTTATGGTTATCCTGCGGATCTTTTTTATATCCATAGGGCGCTCTAAAGCAAAACTCGCCTCGACTTGCCATAATATGAAAGGCAGATTTAACCTTTTTCGATCCGTTCCGTAGGTAAAAATCGTTGACAGCAAAAAGAAACGGAGCCATGTCATTATCGCGGTCCGTATCAAACCCGTCATCCGGGGCAAGGTAACGAATACCGTGGTCTGGAAAGTAAACTTCAGCGTAAAAAGATGTTTCCTGAATACTGCGTCCAAGGCGCGAAAGATCTTTTGTAATGACAATACTAATGGTTTTTTCTGTCTCAAGAAATCTAAGCATCTCTTGAAAACCAGGTCTTTTTGTTGTTGCACCAGAAAAATTATCATCGACAAATTCCCGCACTATTCTGATGCCATGTTCTCGGGCGTACTGTCTGACGATTTTTCGCTGGTTTTTTATACTTCCGCTTTCTCCTTCAAGATCGTCTTCATCAGATAGTCGATAATATCCAACTGCATCTGTTGCCGCTTGCCGTCCCATTTTTACCCTCCTTCTTGGATGCAAGTCGGCTCTCCGATATACGATAACATCATATCAAGATTTTGCGGACTCGTCAAAATGTTTTTTTCATGCGCTTTCTTAATTATCACATCTTTAATCGCTTCGGATACCGGTTTTGCGTTATTGCAGAAGGATCTCTTAACCATAATTTGGCCTTCGCCTTTGGTATAGGTTATTACATTTTTATCATCCATTTCAAATGCTCCTTTTGAGCCATTTTACCCATCTCAAGGACGTATTATGAGCGGCTGGTTTCATTTCTCGCTGCGCATGATTTCACGATTTTCTTCCATGCAGAAACAGCTGCTTTTTCCGAGGGATACCATGTTTCCTTTAATAAATAGTTTTCACACTTCTGCTCCGGGTCTGTGCAGCAAGCCTGCCACTGCATGCCTCGCTCCCCGCCCCGCAGCATGATGGCCTTGCTGCTGCAGACCGGGCACTCCGGCAGATCCTTCGAGAGCTTAAAGGTCGCTTTCGCGCCGGAAGGCTTTTTCTTTTTCGGCTTTACAGGCGCGGGAGACATTTCTTCCGTCGGGATCGCCGGTTCCGGTTTCCAAAAGTATTTTTTTAGTTTATATCCTTGTTGGATCACGAACCAAAAATCGTTGCATACGTGAAGCGCTTTGACATAGAAAGCAGCTTCAATGAACGAGATTTTTTTATCGTCGGCAAATCTGGCAACGACATCGGCAATGTACTGCTGCTTTGCTGCTCTGATGCAGAGAGCAAGGTGCGTACGGCCTATTCCGCCGTTTGAATCGAAAACTTCGTCTATGATCTCTCTTGGCGTATGAGTAGCAATGAAACTTCGCGCCTTTGGATCAAAAAGATCTTTTTCCGTGATTACAAGCTGTTCCAGAGTTTGTTTCCCAAGGTCCGGATCTCTGGCGACGAGTTTTCTGCCTTCATCAGAGATGATACAGCTGGCCGGAAGCTGCCACGGGCCTTTGGAGAGGATTGGCAAAATGCTGTCGGCGATATCGGCGAGATCGTCCGCCATTTTTACGCTTTCTTGGTCAAAAAACCTGTCCAGATTTTTTATGGTCAGATCAATTTCTTCGCGTTCCATGCCCGGTTCCCTTCTTTTTTTGTTGGTGTTTTCACTCTACCATATCTGCATTTTCTTGTCAACTAAACGGCGCTTCAAAAAGCAAAAAAAGGCGCACAGAGATATACTCTGTGCGCCTTCTCGGTATTGTGTTGACCTGACGCTTAGAACGGGAGTTTCCCGCCGCTTCCGCCGTACTGCGTAGCGCCGGGCATACCGTTCTGAGGCGGAGCACCGTAGCCGTAGCCGTTGCCGCCCGGCTGCTGGTAGCCGCTCTGCTGAGGCGGCTGGCCATAAGCGCCGTTGGGTGCGGGCGTGTAGCCGGTGTTCTGCGCGGGCGCCTGCTGCGGGTATCCGCCCTGCGGAGCGCCATAGGGAGCGCTCTGCTGAGAATACGGGGCCTGAGCGGGAGCGCCGCCGCCATCGTTCTTGGGCTTGCGGACGTTCACATGGTAGGGCTTGGATTCTTCCAGATTCGCCGCCTTGATCGCAGCGGCCTTGTACTTGCTGCTCATGTTCACGACGAAGTAGCCGCTGACCAGGCAATCCACTTTCGGCACCGATGAACCGTCCCTGCGAGTGAAGGAATCGAGCTTCAGCTTCCGAAGCATCAGAACGATGGTCTTGCTGCAGTGCGGGATATACTTCAGGAAGTTTTCCGCATCCCAGCCGGCCATGAGCGCTTCGAAGCGTATCTTGTGGTCGGGCGCCACGGCATCTTTGCCGAGGAGCCGGCTGCACTCGCTGTCCGCCATCGTGAGATCGAACGAGAACTTGACGCAGCGGTTGTTGTTCTTGCTCGTCAGCTGCTCGATATACAGGTTCAGGCTCTTGTCGATGTTGTTCAGAGCGACCGTTACCTGAGTGTCCTCCAGACAGGAAGCGTTTTCCGGAATGTTCACAATATAGGAGCTATACTGCACCTTCTCCCTGCCGCTCCCCTGCTGCTGGTAGCCGCTCTGCTGAGGCGCCTGACCGTAGCTGCCGTTGGGAGCGGGCGCGTAACCCGGATTCTGAGCTGGAGCCTGCTGCGGGTATCCGCCCTGAGGGGTGCCGTACTGGGGCGCCTGTCCCTGAGGAGGATAGTTCTGCGCAGGGGTCTGCTGCGGGTATCCGCCCTGAGGAGCCGCGTTCTGCGGCTGCCCCTGGGGAGCGTAGCCGCCGCTGCCATTGTTGTAGCTGTAGCCATTGCCGTTGTTGTAACCCATGATGATTCTCCTTCTTCTTTTTTTGTTTTATTATACCACATTGACGCTTTCTTGTCCACTTTTAGGCAGGAGAAGCAGGGGCTTCCCTGATCTTGTCCAAAAGTTTCAAAGGGACGTATTGCGCCATGTTCCAGCGCCTGCGGAGCTGGAATTTGACATTGGATTCCGCTTTTGAAGCGGAGCTTGCCCAGGTGACGACCTCTGCGCACCTGTCACAGATAACGCGGTCATACGAGGAGACCGCGCCATTGTACACGTAACGCCGTTTGATTTCCGGCATTTTCATCTCCTCCTATTTCTTCAGTTTGTGCCTCAATCTGGCGGCCAGCAAGGTATACCTCACATCCGCCTGATTGTTTTTCACGGCCGTGTCCAACGCATCCAGCTGACCCATAAGTACGACATGCTGCTTGGCTCTCGTAACAGCCGTATAAACGAGATTCCGGCGAAGCATCGCGTAATGGGCCTTTGTGATGACCATGATCACGGTCTGAAACTCTTCGCCCTGCGCCTTGTGGACGGTATTGGCATAGGCCAGCGTCACATGATGCAGGTCGTCCGCATTGTAATCCAGCAGAACGCCGTCGTCGTTGAATTCGATGATGGCCACGCTGTAGAACTCGGGAGGATCAGTGCTGCTTTCCCGCTTCTCGATCCGGTGGATCACGCCTGTATCGCCGTTCTTGGAACGCTCGGTGTTCCGCAGCTCCATGACGCGATCCCCTTCCCGAAAGATCTGACGACCGATCCGGATTTCGTTCTTGTCGTCGGAGGGTGGGTTGATGCGTTCCTGAAGCGCGGCGTTGAACCGGTCCACAGTCAGATCACTGTGGTTGCGTTGTGGGTTCAAGAGCATCACATTCGTGATCCCGTATGCTTCCACACAGCGCGCATAGAAATCACAGGCGGACTCGAACAGCTCGTCGGAGCTGTGCGCCTCATAAAACCGAAACGTATCGGTGTATATGAGGTTCGAGTCGCCTTCGTTCATTCGGCGGGCGTTCTCGATGATCGGATTGTCTTCGGCCTGACGGAAGATGACGTGCAGCCTCGTCGTGGGGATCACCTCCGAGGAGATGAAATCACTCAGGACATTGCCGCATCCGACAGACGGAAGCTGGTCGCAGTCACCTACGAAGACGACGCGGGCGCCGCTCGGGATGGCCTCCAGCAAGATATCGCAAACGAACTGATCCATCATGGAGCTCTCGTCGATGATGAAGAGGTTCCCGTGCAGAGAGCACGGCTCTGCCTCGACTTCATCGCCGCGCCAGCCCACGGCGGAGTGGATCGTCTGCGCGCCGCAGCCGCTCGCTTCTCCAAGACGCCTTGCGGCTTTCCCGGTCGGCGCGAGCAGGATCGGCTCGCTCGACTCCCCATACGCCTTTTTGTGGACATACAGGATCGCGTTCGTGACGGTGCTCTTGCCTGTGCCGGGGCCGCCTGTGATCACGCTCACGCCGGACTCGAAGACGCGCAGGATCGCTTCCCGCTGCGATTCCGCAAGCGAGAAGTTCTCGCGTTCGTAGTCTGAGATGAACGCATCCAGGCCGCGGACCGGATCGGAGCAGGCCGTCATCAGTCTCTGGATGTTGTCTGCTATGGCAGTTTCTTCGTCGTATCGCCTTTTGGCATACACAAAGCCGCTGCTATAAACAGCTTTTTTCTCACGGCATGCGGCATTGATGGCCTTGACGCATTCCTCCATAGGGCAGCCGGTATAGGTTTTGACCATATCCAGCAGCATTTCCTTTGGAACGCATACATGACCGTTCACAGCCGCGTCATCCAGAACCTTCACGATCACAGCGGCCATGCGGCGGGGATCGTTTTTGGCAAAACCGAGAGCATCAGCGAGCGCATCTGCCTTCTCGAAGGACAGCTCATCGCGCGAGATGGCGATATACGGGTTATCACGGAGCAGCACATCGGCTTTTTCTCCGTGTCTTTCGATCAGACGGTGGATCATGTCTCCGCCTACCGGGATGTTCGCCTCCGCGAACAGCTTCAGCAGATTGCGGGACAAGATCGCGCTTTTCTGCGCATCCATCAGCTTTTCAAGGATTTTTGGCGAAATAAGCTTGTCTTTCACCATCTTATCCGGATCGTTGTCCAGAACGTCCCAGCTGGCTTCACCGTAGCGTTTCCAGATGGCCATGGCTTTCATTTTCCCGATCCCGCACTTCAAAGAGCACAGGTAGGAAATGACCTGATCCCTGTCGCGCACAGGCGCCGCTTCCGAGTAAGCAACGCGCAGCTGCTTGCCGCCGGTTTTCTTGGAGATCTCCCACGTTCCATGCAGCAGTACGGGGAGCTGTCTGCGATTCGGCAGATCCGTTCCGACTGCGATCACCTGCGATCCGTCTGAACGCATATACCGGTAAATGCAGAAGCTCTTGTCCGCTGCCTCAAAGATGCTGGATTGGAATGTTGCTTCCAGAGTTTCCAACTGCTTCTGGTTCTCTTCTCCCGTCACAGAGTCACCCCCTCTACAGGAGCGGCCCGCGAGGGGAGCAGAAATTCTTTCATGTCCCTCTCCCCTTTCCGGGATTTACTTGGTCTTTTTCTTCTTGGGCGCCTTCTCCGTTACGCGGAGCGTGAGATAGGAGGAAACCCGCCTCGCTTTCTCTTCCGCCTCCGGGAAATATTTCTCAAGGATCTCCCGATCATAGGTGATCTTGGCGCCGGGCTTGTTGGTCATATAGAAGATCGGGTTACCGTCGTGATCGATCACGGTGGCGGCTACGGAATCTCCCATAAGATTTGCCAGCTTATCCTTGAGAACCTTCCGGCCCTCGTCCAGCGTCTTGATGCGTTCCTGCAGCGAAGAGATCTCGGCATCCAGCTTTTTGAACTGGGCGTAGTCGTCCTCCACATCGCCGTAGGCGATATTGATGGGCGTCTCAAGGTCTGCAGCAGCGTCGTCCGTCAAAGGCGAAGGGCGGAAATGCAGCGCGACATAGTGATCCATGTCCGCTTTCCCGCTGGGATTCGGCTTGAGATTCATGGCGATATACCTGTCCCAGAAATTCTGGGCATTGGTCATGACCGCGGTTTCCATCTCCAGATCCCGTTTGATTTCCTGATGGAAATACTGACGCTCACCATTGAAGTAGGCCGGCTCGCTGGCGATGTACTTATCCGCCAGAATGACATCGTTGACCGGCAGGCAACCGATAAACGCACGCTTGATGCGCGGATCGTCGAGCACGCCGAGATACTGATGCACCTGCGTGAGATAGTACATGGGAACCGCATCGCCGAACCACTTCTGCTTCGTGGTGTACTGGTCTATCGTGGACTTGGCCTCGAAGGGAACCGTTTCGCCGTCAGGCATCCTGAGGATTGCGTCCACGTTGGCCGTGCAAGCGGGGTAACGCTTGCTCTGGAACATGCGCGTTTCACGGATTCGAACAGCTCCGGTCATTTCGCAGAAAATGGAGATCACCTTATCTTCCACGTTATGACCGCGTTCGAATACGGCGCCGCCTTTGTCGTCCGAGAGTCTCTTCCCGGCAGCCGCCAGCAGATCCGTATAGCCGAGCTTTTCATAGAAAAGCCCTTCTTCGGTCTGGAACTCGGAAGCACCGTTCGTGACCGAGCTGTCCGAGCCGCCGAGCCCGATGTGCCGCAGGATCTCCCAATCCTTCGTCGTGACAAAGGCGGTATCATACAGCACAATGGCATTGGGAAACTCCAGACGCTTCGGCTGCTCCTCGCCGTCGTACAGCGACATGCAGAGCGTTGCCAGCTCCGCGTGCGAAAGCGCATCGAAGCGGCCGGGATTCAGCTTAAAGACGGAGCTCGCCCAAAGCTGAAACGTTTCCGGCTGCATGGGACAGCCGCAGCGATTGAGATAATCCAGCGCGGCGTTGAGTTTTTTCGTCCTCTGATACACCGTCCTGATCGTGCTCTCCAGCGCCTGATAGAGCCAGGGCTGATAGACCGGGATCAGTGACCTCGGAAGATTACATTCGAAGAACACTTTTGTTTCATCTCCTATTTACTTTTTTTCGGAAGGTGGCAGCCTGGATCACCAGGCCACCACACCACCTTTGTCATACTCGGTCAGATCGAATTTGAGCATCCGGTAGACCTTCTCCTCCGTGTCCATGATCGTCTTCTGGGAGGCGCCGGAACGCACTGCCTCAGAAATGCATTCGGTCATCGCCAAATAGAGGTCATGGCCGGTCACGGGATTGCCGATGTCGCCGTCGGTGAACATCTCCATGGTCGAACGAGCGGCTTCCGCGTACTTGCGCGAGATCACCAGCTTTTTCGCCAGGCCGATCACGGCATTGCAGCCGTGCTTGATCTCGATGTCCTTGAGCGCGGCGATTTTCTCCATGCTCTTCTCGAACTGGGAATAGATCATTCCCGCGTCCTCTCTGAACAGATCAAGACCGGAAACGTCTTCCTCCTTGCCGCCCTTTGTGTGCTCAGTCCTTGCTCCGGGCACAAAGCTGATGATCGCTTTGTCGCCGGGCTTTCTGAAACCCGGCACCAGAGTGACAGCGGAGTTCGCCGTATCCGAGGAGCGGAAACGCACGACCGGCATGAAGTTGACCGGAACCTGAGACATCGTACCGTCGAGCGCATCCTGATACTTCTGACACAGGGCGCTCTGGGCGTCTGGAAGCTCCCAGACGGCCTCTGTGCGCGAGTGGGAGTTGTACCCGCTCGTGAACACCAGCTTTCCGAAGCGCTTTCTGAGTGCGTCTACGGCGATCTCAAGGGCAGCCGAGATCGGGATGATCTCGTAACCGCCATCCGCCTGAGAATGAATGGCGCTCACCTTCCCCCAACGTTCCAGCACAAGGCGTTTCGTGCGGATATGGGGAAAGATCGTGTTCATGATCAGGCAGAATTCCGGCTTGGTGACATAGCTCTGCCACTTGCCGTCGATCTTGCCGGCGTTGAGAAGACCTGACATAGCAGTGTCCCTCAACAGCTCGGTGCGTCCATTCGGCAGCTGAAGAGCAAGGCCGGAGCCGGTGATGCCGGTTTCCTCCGTGAGCTCCTCGTCGGCGCCGAGTTCCTTGGCTTCCTCGGTCACGAAGGTTCCTTGGCTTCCTCGGTCACGAAGAGCGGACGGCCATCGACGGTCTTCACCGTCATGCCCGCGGTCTCCACGTCGGGAATCCACTTGGAGTTGGCTTCCATCTCCTCGACTTCTTTGATAAGATCCGCAAAACGGTCTTTCCCAAAAAGAGTTTCGTAGGAGTCAAGAGATTGGGGTTTGCACATGTTTTTCCCTCCTATTCTTTTTTTCCTTCAGGCAAGAGCGACGAAGTGCTTTCCCTGAAGTCTCTTCAACGGCAGTTTGCCGCTCTTCTTGCTGCACTCCGCTCCGATGGTCTGGTCATAGATCTCCTTCGGATTTCGGATGTCGCGGTCGTCATCGAGAACATTGGTCTGCTGACGAGAAATGCTCGATTTCAACCGCATGGTCACATCTTTTTCGGAGGTGTACGAATCTCTGCCGACCGTGGCAGCGTAGCACCTCGCAATCTGAGATAACGAAAAAGTCATTTGTCTCTACCTCCATGTTTTTTCTCGTTTTAAGCAAACGTATATAAAAAACAGACTCACCTGCCCCAATATGGGGAAACAGTGAGTCTGTGAACGCGGGATTTATCTACAGCAGAAAAGGTTTACTGCGGCACTGAGCCACAGTAAACCTTAACTACCATAGTACGATCATATAATACCGCAAATGTGTAATCTTGTCAATCTTGGCGTAAAAAAAGCAAGGAGTTTCCTCCTTGCTTTGTGCTTTGTTCTCCCAATTTATTGTTTCAAAAGCATCGCCTTGTAAAGTTCATACGCTTGGTCGAATTGCTTTCTGGCCCTTGAAAACCTCGTTCATAAAGGTGTCGTCAAGAATGCGAAAATGATCGATTCTTTCTTCGAATTCTTTTTTACCCATTGGGTTGTTTTCATCTTCCTGTTCTTATACGCGATTCTCGCATGTTGTCAATGCGGCCATTCTACGAAATCTTATTCGGCTTCCATCTTGGCGAGCACCGACCGCATATTGCTCAGGATCTCGTCGCAGGTGGCGAGCCTGGCGTATCTGCGTTTGACCTCGTTGATCTGACCGTCCATGCTTCCGTCGAAGATATTCTTGGCCGTCAGCTGCTGGTTGATCTGATAGCGAAGCGCAGCCATGCTGTCATCAACAGATTTTTGCCAGAATGCCCGTGTTTCCTCGACATTGGCAATGGCGACACGCATGAGTTCTTTGGACTGTTTCATTTTGGCGTCCCCTTTCTTAAAGTTCTTCCACGACAGGATCGGTGAACAAGGGTTGAGCAGCGTGTATTTTCTCCTCAAACCATTTCAGCGCCATTTTCTCAGAGCTAAAGCGGCGCAGATCGTTCCCCTTGACATGAGAGAAAGCAATTTTGTTCCGGTATTTCTGATAGATATACACCCGCCGACCAAGGTACGTTGCCGAAACAACGTATTTCCCCGGCTCCCTTTCAGCGCGCTCCTTCTCTTTGTCCGCATAGCAGAACCTGAGGCTCTTGGCAGACCATTTCGGGAGGCTCAAATAGGCGTCGTCGATATTGTCGAATACGAATGCCTCAGTGAAGTCCACAGTAAAGGAAGTGCTTGTCTCCGTGAAGCTCTTGACATAACTGCGCTTCTTTCTGCCGGACTCCATTTCGTATGCTACAACCGGCGCCGTCCTATCTGCAAACACGCTGACCTGAAGCGGGTCTCTGGTTGTAGCCATGTAGAGACAAATGTAGACATGGCATTTGCGGCCGGACTGGAGGATCTGAGCTTTTCTCGTCTTCGCCTCATTGACCCAGTTGGACAGTTCAGCCGAGGTCCGCAGATAGGCCGTATCGTCGTCAAATGCATTGTCGCGGCCGTTTTCTGGGCCATAGACCTCCAGCTTCCCCTGAATCGAGCCGATGGTCGTCTGGATCAGCAGATCCTCCAGCGTTATTGCTCCGGCAATCCCGTTTTTGAAGAAGCGGTACATCTCTTCATCATTCAGGAATTTACCGTGGAACTTAACGCCGCCACAGGTATCTGTGGAATAAGCCGGGTGAAATTTGCGTGCGATTTTCAGGATCTCGTCGGCTGTGCCGAGGAGCATATCGTCCGAGTATACGAAGGTGCCCCAGTCGCGGGCACGCACCTCTCGCCCAGTCCGATAGTTCGTCTCGGAAACATTGTTGTCTCCGTACAGGCACATCGGAATAAACCGATCTCCGCAGCGGAGAAAGCGCCGGTCATATACGATTGTGTATGACATGCTTTGTTCCTTTCCGGCCGGCAGAGGTTATCCCCTGTCGGCCTTGTTTGTTCACTCGATGTCGTCTTCCTCGACATCCTCGTCGTCATGTGCGCCGGGATAGCGATAAGGGTATCCGGTAGCCATGACCCATGCGATCCGCGGATCGTCAGCGATCTGTACCATCACTTGTACCTCCGCAGCACTTCACGAACGACCTCTTCCCAGAGACCGTTGATGTCGATGTTGCAGTCGAATTCGTGATGATATTCCTCGACGAGTTCGTCGAGGATAAAGAATTCGCTGCCCTCGCAGATGGCGTCAGAAAGCGAGAAGCCGTAATCTGCGAGGAACTTCTGTTCCGCCTTCTCGTTCTCGGCGGCATCTTCGTCTGTCTCGGGCTCCGGGTCATACCCCACATGTTCCATAAGATGAGATTCCGCATCCATGAGAAGATAGCGTCGCTCCTGCATTCGGTAAGCCGTTTCCTGCTCACAGGCGCTCAGTTCGACAGTGATTTCTTTCAGAGTGCCGACGCTGATCTCTCCGGACTCCGCAATCACAGCAAAGAAGTACTGTGCCGGCTCGAAGTTGTATCCGGAGATCTCGCCGCGAACGCCATACTTGGCCTCCCCGAAGAAGCCGTACTGGATCTGATGATCTTCCCCAAAGACCCGCTTAACAACCGCCTCAAACTCGGTTCGAAGCGCGTCGGAAGCAGCTTTCAGGGTCTCGTGCGGAAGCTCCACGATGTCAGGGCCTGACACACGGCCGCGAGCGGCGCTGTACCCGCCGGTAAGCAGAAGATATCTGCGTACGTGCATGATCTCACCTCCTGCCTCAGCAATGGCAGGGCTCGAAAATGCCCGAGCCGACCTTGCACAGCCGCGGGATGAGGGCTCCGATAAAGACCGTCTCTTCGCCGTCCCAAGCATTCCAGCCGCCGCCGACTACCGGATCGTAGTCGTTGAAGCCGGTGAAGTGATCGAAGGCACCGTTCGGGTCATCCTGGATGTTCGGATGCTTGTCCCGGATAATCCTGCATACTCGCTCGAAATCCGCGCGGGCAGTGCGGACAGCTTCCTTGACATCATCAAAGATGCCGGCGATCAGGTGCTCGCCCTTGTCGTTCCCTGTGTAGTAGAAAACGACTTCCTTGATTTCGGTGGTTTCCATTGTCTTTTCCTCCAATATGAAGTTTTTAGTTTTTTGCTCCGCGGCGATTCAGAAAGATCTCGTTGGTGATCTGCAGGCAGAAGTCCGCCACTTCGTAACGGTCTGCGTTGTCGCCGAGAAAGATCTTTTCGATGCCGTAGAATCTGGCCATGTTGTTGACCAAAGAGGTGTTGGCGATGGCCCGCTCGTGATAGGCACGACGCATGGAGTCGTAGTGCGAAACACGATCACGGAGCTCTGCGCCCTCGAATCTCGCGTACGCCAGGCGGATCTGCGTCTCGCTCATGTCTACGTTCAGCACGTATTCATGGAAGGACTCGCAGGCGCGCGCGAAGTCTCTGCTGTCCTGCTGCGCGTCATAGTCCCCCGTCTTTGCGGCGGCACCAAGCGCTTCGGCCAGCTTTACGTAGTTCTCGAAGCAAAACAGCTTCTTGTTCGGATTTACATAGTCCATTTGTTTCTTTCCCTTCCTTTATTTGAAGTGTATATATAAAAACAGACCCACTGCCCCAAAATGGGGAAACAGTGAGTCTGTGAAAGCGGAGTATAGCTATAGCAGAAAAGGTTTACTGCGGCACTAAGCCACAGTAAACCTTAACTACCATAGTACGAGTATATAATACCGCAAATATATTTCTTTGTCAATTTCCCCATAAAAAAAGGCCGGGGATTTCTCCCCGGCCGACAATGTTGTACTGTCAGATCGCATTGATCATGTATGCGGTGATCTCATCACTATCGTTTTCGGTGGCCACCGCAAGTGAATAACTGTCGGTCACCCACATAAAGCGATGCGTGATGCCGTCAGGATCATCTCTCGTGGCCGAGGGCTCGCCGAGAATATCCGAGATATCGTTCACCGTCTTCATTTCCTTGTCGCCGTTGTGCGTGAGAGGGTATCTGTCGCAGTTATAGCACTCGATCCGCTCAACGACATAGGCGTCGTCGATCACGCTCATATCCATGGCCATCCTGCCACTGATAAAGGGATACTCGTCGTCCAGATCGAGGTAGACATTATCCACGTCGTCTGTAAAGGGCAGCGAGCGATCCATCTCAGTGCCGGCAGTAGCGAAGGCACCCTGATAGATCAGACCGAAGCGGTCGGCGATTGCCGGCTCCTGAGCGGGGTTCGGTTCACTCACCGCACCGCAGGCGGCCAGCGCCGGGACGATCATAAGGCAGAGCATAAGCGTGAAAGCGATAACGCCGGAAATCATTTTTTTCTGTTTGTTTTTCATTGTTTTATCTTTCCTTTCATGTTTTATTCAAACGCCCAGTTTTGCGATCATATCGAAGATCGCATCCTGGATTTCTTTTTCGCCGAAGAAGAGCTTATTCGAACTTCCGTTTTCCGGCAGAAGCGTCAGATACAGCCGTTCGATAATAGAGATCTTCTCCGGAATACGGGCGAGCTCCCGGCACTGAATGTACTGGAGATCACAGTGGATGAAGACGTGTATGATCGCGTTGAGAAGAGCGATCTGATTGGCAGATGCGAGAGCAGCGTGTTTTACCGCAGCCTCTCCCCCGCCGTCTACTTCATCGAAGATATTGGCGACGATCCGATCCTTCTCAGCGCTCAGGCGGTCGATCAGCTGCACCTTGAGGGTCTTGGCCTCCCGAACATGGAGCTGCGTCAGCTCCATCTCCATAAGCTGCAGCTTTTTCTCCAGCTCCGCACACCTGCGGGCTTGCCATGCGCCTCGTGCGACCCAGCCTTTGATCTCGGCCGGGATGTCCGCGTCAGGAATACTCCTGAACAGATCAGCGACTTCATTGAGATCGTCCGGTGAAAGCCCCGTCCTGCGGTATTCCGCCAGAAGCGCCGCGTCAGCAGCGGACTGAACGGGCTCCGCCGTTTCGATGGGCTGCTCGTTTTCGTCATAGCGGACGATCTTACCATCATCCGAGCGGCCGATGTACGTGTACCAGTCTTGCACCGTGATCCCGTACATTTCATCCTTGCCCTCGGAGATCTCTTCCGCGTTCTCCACCAAACGAACCGTAGCGTTCCGCGAAAGTCGGTACACGGGTATCGGTTCAGGGAAGAAGTTCGCAGCCTGCTCAGGGGTTATCGGAAGCATGCTTCTGTTGCGCACGCCGAAGGAAACCATTTCCTTCAGGCGGATGTAGCCTGGCGGAAGCGCATCATAAGGCGTCTCCCTATGCAGCTCATACCCGGCGCAATCGAATTCCTCGACATCGAGCACCAGAAGGGTTCCGCAGTTCCGTTCAACAACAACGACGTTGTAAACGAATCCGTCTGCCAGAATCCCGATGAGCTTCACTTGCTCGCCATTGGTTTTCCATATTGCCATGTTGTTTTCCTTTCCCGTCCGAGAGCTCAACAAGGAGCTCCCGGACGTAATTTCGTTTTTTACTTCTTGGACTCGATATAAGCTCTGACGCACTCGTCGATATTCGTGCCGTCGAACAGGTCGAAGGCGGGATCGCTGTGCGGCATCTCCTGAATATCCTCCCAGTCCACAACGAGGCTGAACGGCAGCTTCTGCTTCCAGTCTTCTTCGCTGTGCATCTCGGCCCAATTGTAGACGAGACGCCGATTGCCGATTTTGGAAAGCTCGGCAACGAAGTCGCAGACCTGCTCCATCGTAAGATCCGAGCGGGTCTCACTGAGCCAGATGTTCAGTTGATCTGTGTTCCCTGCTACCTCGATGTAGTCCTTGTCCTCGTAGTGGAAGATCCAGAGCTCATATTCTCCGTCGATGTTCTTGCTATAGAGCGCAAAGTAGTTGTGCTCATGAGTCGGATAATGGAACTTGAAACCGTACCTCGCAGCAAGCGAGGCCAGTTTCTCGGAGATCATGTCTCGCATGATAATTCCTCCTCCTGAACAAGCATTTCTTTTCCCGAGCTGTTTTCGGTGATTCGGCAGCTCGTGACTTTTGCCGATTCCTTCTCTCCGTACCACTTATTCAGTTCAACCATACGACCCTTTGCATACTGTTTGGCTTCATCAAAGGACTTGACGCCCTTATGTGTGCAGCCGGTGGCCACGGAACCGTCTTCACGAAGGAAGTCGATATCGTAGCCGATATGCGTGAAGTCGTCGAGATGCTTGTTGATGAAGTG
>JAFRLZ010000068.1 GCA_017430985.1 Oscillospiraceae bacterium | reverse complement strand
ATGGAGGGCAAGCGCCGCATCATGCTGGGCTCGAACAACTATCTCGGCCTGACGACAGACCCGGAGATCATCGAGGCCGGCGTCCGCGCCTTTGAACAGTACGGCAGCGGCTGCTCCGGCTCGCGTTTTCTCAACGGCACGCTGGAGATGCACCTCGAGCTGGAGGCGGAATTGGGCAAATTCCTGCGCAAAAGCGGGATCGTGACCTTCTCGACCGGCTTCCAGTCCAACCTGGGCATCCTCTCGGCGATCGTCGGGCGCAACGACTATGTGATCTGCGACAAGGAAAACCACGCCAGCATCTATGACGGCTGCCGTCTCAGCTTCGGCAAGATGCTGCGCTATGCGCACAACGATATGGAAGACCTGGAAAAGCAGCTGCAGCGTGTGCCGGAGGATTCCGGCTGCCTGATCGTCACCGACGGTGTGTTCAGCATGGGCGGCGACATCGCAAAGCTGCCGGAGATCGTCAGGCTTGCCAGACAGTACGGCGCGCGCGTCATGGTCGACGACGCGCACGGTCTCGGCGTCATCGGCGAGGGGGGCCGCGGCACGGCCAGCCACTTCGGCCTCGAGGACGAGGTGGACATCTACATGGGCACCTTCTCCAAGTCGCTCGCCAGTCTCGGCGGCTATATGGCGGCGGACGCGCGCGTGGCGGACTATGTGCGCCATTCCTCCCGCCCCTTCATCTTCTCGGCCTCCATCACGCCGGCCAGCTGCGCCGTCGCGCTCACGGCGCTGCGCAAGCTGGAGGCGCACCCCGAACTGCCCCTGCGGCTGCAGGCTCTGTCCGCCTATGCGCGCGCGGGCTTCCACAAGCGCGGCGTGCGCATCCGCGAGTCGATCGCCGACGTCCCCACGCCGATCATCCCGCTTTATACCAACGATATCATTAACACGCTTGAGACCTCGCGCCGCATCTATGATGCGGGCGTCTACGTCAATCCCGTTCTGCCGCCCGCCACGCCCCCGGCCGACTGTCTGCTGCGCACAAGCTATATGGCCACGCACACCGAGGCGCTTCTGGACGAGGCGATGGATATCATAGCCGCCAATCTCTGAGCGGCAGGGGAGGAGAGAGACATGGGAAAAGTCGTACTGATCACGGGCGGCAGCTCCGGCATCGGCAAACATGCCGCGCTCGCGCTGGTAAAGGCGGGCTGCACCGTGTATGAAATGAGCCGCAAGGACGCGATCGGGCTCGAGGGCGTCCGCCATATCCGCGGCGACGTCACCGACGAGGCACAGGCCGCGGCGGCGGTCAAAGAGGTCGTCGAGCGGGAGGGCCGCCTGGACGTGCTGATCAACAACGCCGGCTTCGGCATCTCCGGCGCCGTCGAGTTCACGCCTCCGAGCGAGGCGCGAAGACAGTTTGACGTCAACTTCTTCGGCATGGTCAATATGAACAGAGCCGCGCTCGGCGTCATGCGCGAGCAGGGCGGCGGGCGCATCGTATGCATGAGCTCGGTCGCCGCGCCGATCGCGATCCCGTTCCAGGCCTATTATTCCGCCTCCAAGGCCGCGGTCAGGACCTACTGTCTGGCGCTGCACGAGGAGGTGCGCCCCTACGGCGTGGAGATCTGCGTCATTATGCCCGGCGATATCGCCACGGGCTTTACCGCCGCCCGCGCCAAGAGCGCGGAGGGCGACGACGTCTACGGCGGGCGTATCTCACGCTCCGTCGCCGTGATGGAGCACGACGAGCAGACCGGCATGACCGCCGAGTTCGCCGGAAACTTCGTGGCGAAGATCGCAACGAAAAAGGGTCACAAGCCCGT
>JAFRLZ010000067.1 GCA_017430985.1 Oscillospiraceae bacterium | reverse complement strand
CTCCGCCGCTGCCGCCGGTCTCTCCGCCGGCGCCGCCGGTCTCTCCGCCGGTGCCGCCGGTCTCTCCGCCGCTGCCGCCGGTCTCTCCGCCGGTGCCGCCGGTCTCGCCGCCGCTGCCGCCGGTCTCTCCGCCGCTGCCGCCGGTCTCTCCGCCGGTGCCGCCGGAGGGCTGCTCCGCCTCGATGAGCAGCGTCAGCTCGTCCTCCTTGGCTTCCAGGACTCTGATCTTCAGCTGCAGCTTCTGGACCTCCGCCCATGCTTCTTCATTCGCGGTGGCGATCTCTTCCTTGAGCTTTTCCAGCTTCGCCTGCGCTTCGTTCAAATTCTTCTGCGCCTGTTCCAGACGCTTGTTGTACTCGTCCACCGCGTCGACCGTCGGCGACTTTTCCATCTCTCTCAGCAGCTCCGCTTCGGCGCGGTCATAGGCTCTCTGCGCCACGGACAGCGCGTCCCGCGCGGCCGCGATCTCGCGGTCCATCTGCGCGTAGTTCTGCACCGGCATCCCGGCGGCGGCGCGCTTGTAGCTCAGTTCGAGCTGACGCAGGTTCTCCGCGGCCTGCTCGAGCTCCTCGCTCGCCCCCTCGCCGAGGATGAAGAGCAGCTCGCCCGGCTCGACCTCCTGGCCGACGCGCACCAGCACGGACTGGACCTTTCGGGTCTGGTCGGCCTTGAGGTCGTAGGCTCCCACGGCGGTCACGGTCCCCGTGCCGCGTACGCGCACGGTGATCGGCCCGCTGGTAACGCCCTGCGTGGCGACCTCCGGAAGGGATTTGTTCATGATGGTGTTGGAAAAGAAGGTCAGCACCAGCAGCACGGCGAGGAAAATGATCGCCGCGTTTTTGACCCAGGCTCTGTTCTTCACATTTTGCATAGATCTTGCCTCCTGTCAGAAGCATATGTTTTCGTCGCCATGCCGCGGACCGCAGGCGGCCCGCAGCGGCGGATGTCGTTATCCTTTTACGCTGCCGGAATTGGCGATGCCTTCCACGAGGTATTCCTCGCCGTGGAGGAAGAGGAGCAGGCAGGGCACCATGTATACGGTCGCCATGGCGAAGGCCAGGCCGATTTCGCCGCTGTTGATGTTCGACAGGAACACCGACAGGGGCTGCGAGTCCGCGTCCTTCAGGAGCACCAGAGGCTGCTCCACCATGTTCCAGTAGTCGATGAACACGAGGATCGTGATCGAATACAGCGCCGAGCGGCACTGCGGCAGGCAGATCCGCGTGAAGATCTGCCACTCGCCCGCCCCGTCCACGCGCGCCGCCTCGATCAGGGCGTAGGGGATGCGGCGCATGAACTTGGTCAGCAGGAAGACCGAGAAGGGGGCGAACATCCCCGGCAGGATGATCGACCAGCGCGTGTTGATCAGCCCCAGCTTGTCCGCCACCAGATAGTTCGGCACCAGCGTGACCTGATAGGGCATGAGCATCAGGATCACATAGAGGAAGAAAAGCACGCTGCGCAGCTTCCCGCGCCAGCGGGTGAAGCCGTAGGCCGTGACGGCGGCGATCGCCACCTGCAACAGCACGATCGGGACCACCAGCAGCACGCTGTTCCAGAACTTCAGCAGATAATCCGGCGACTTGACGAGACCGGAGGCGTACTGCTCGAAGGTCACCTTGTCCGGAATGAACTTGAGGTTGACGGTCTTGGAGACGAAGCCGCCGCTCGTGGTGGAGAAGATCATGCCGTAGTTTGCGACGATCTCGCTCTCGGCCATGAAGGAATTGGTGATGGTAAGTACGGTGGGCAGCAGGAACAGCACCGCGAAGAGCGCGCAGAGCAGAAAGATCCCCGCGCGGCCGAAATAGCGTTTCTTCTTCATCCCTCCACGTCCTTTCCGAACCAGTCCTCCGCCTTGAACAGCAGCGCGATGATCACGACCATGACGATGGCCATGATGACGGCCGCGGCGGAGAGCTTCTGATAGTCGAGGGAATCGAAGGTGTTGTTCATGAAGTGCTGCAGAGTGTAGAGCGTTTCATAGGGGTAGGCGCCCGCCAGCAGATACACCTCGCGGAAGATCTTGAAGGAGTTGATGAGCGAGAGGATCATGACGAACAGGATCGTCGGCGACAGATAGCGCAGCTTGATGGAGAAGAACTTGTAAGCCTCGCTCGCCCCCTCCACATCCGCCATCTCCAGCAGCTCGCGCGGGATGTTGGCCAGACCCGCCATGAACAGGATCATGTCGTAGCCGAGGTTCTTCCAGAGGAAGAGGAGCAGCACGACGATCTGCGCGTACTGCGACTGCAGCCAGTCGATCTTGTCCGCGCCGAAGACCGCCAAAAACTCGTTCACCGTGCCGTTCATGTTGAACAGCACCTGCCAGATCAGCACGATGGAGGCCACGGGGACCATCATCGGGCTGAGGAAAAAGGTGCGGAACTGCGATTTCAGGGGGATGCGCGCCTCCAGCATCAAAGCCAGCAGCAGCGACAGCACCACCGCCAGCGGCACCGCCGCGAACGAAAAGCTCAGCGTGTTGCGCCCGGCCAGCAGAAAAGCCGAGTTCCGGAACAGCTTGCCGAAGTTTTCCAGGAACACGAAGTTGCGCGAGCCGACGCCGTCGATCAGCGAATAGTAGATCACCACGCCGAAGGGGATGATGAAGAACACGCCCACGCCCAGCAGGCTCGGCGAGAGAAAACAAAGCCCCAGCAGCCGGTCCTTGCCCCGCTCATTCAGTTTTCCGCTCAGCTTCTTCATACGCGGCGTCCTTATCTCAACATCTATTGGTATGACCGGGTATATCTCTTTTTATTTTACTATATTCCGAGTCCATGTTCAACGAACAATTTATGTAACCTCTCCGTCTCCGTTTTGTAAGATGCTGCGGCGTACATGCAAAAATCCCCCGCAGCCTTATCGACGCGGAACGCGTCAAAAGGTTTCGAGGGATTTTCTTCCTCGGCCCGGTCGGAAAAGGCTCCGACCAGGCCGAAAGCGGTTCATCGCTGCTCGTTCACATAGATGTTCGCCTTGCTCTGCACATATTTGACCACCTCTTCGGCCGAGCGCTGGCCGGCGAAGAAGGGCTGCGTCTGCTCGCGGACGATCTGCAGGATCGGCACGTTGTTGTCCGGCACGCGGTCCGTGGCCGCGATCACCTCTTCGACCCTGGCGATCTGCTCCTCCGTATAGAAGTAGATGGGGATCCCCTCATAGGTGTTGAGATCCACGCCCCAGCCCTTGACCTCCATGAGCTTCTCCCCCGTCTCGGGGTCGAGCTGGATCATGCCGTTGGCGTCACGCTGATAGGTGGGCGTCATCGCGTCCTTCTTCTGCTTTTCAAAGACGTGTATGTTGGCCGGGAAGTTGTAGCCCCGCTCTTCCTCGTACTTCTCCGTCAGCAGCACGCGCAGGAACTGCCAGGCCGCCTGCGGATCCTTGCAGTCGCGGCTAATGGCGTAACCGCTGTCGATCCGCAGCAGGTTGCCCACGCCCTCGGCGGTGGGATAGCCGATGAAGGTGAAGCTGTCCGCTCCGCCGAAGATGGATTCATAGGAGGCGATGTCGCTCAGAGAGCTCAGCCCGCCGCTGAGCAGGAGCTGCCGCCCCTCGCGGATCCGGGTGTAGTCCTCATCCTCCTCGCTCCACTCGTAGTTCTCCCAGTCGAAGCTGGCCGGGAACTCGTTGACGAAGTTCAGCAGGTCGATGAATTCCTTGCTGTCGAAGCTCACCTTGCCGGTGTTCCAGTCGACGAAGCGGCCCAGGTCCAGCTGCAGCATGGTCTGCAGGATCGTTTCACGGGTGGTGTACACGCCGAAGACGCTGCAGCCCTCCGGCATGGTCGCGAGCGCGGCGTTGAGTTCCCGATAGGTCCAGCCCGGCGTGTCGCCGACGACCTTGCTCGCGCCGACACAGGTCTCGATGTAGAAGCCGGAGCTGACCGAAGTCAGCTTGCCGTCCGTCTCCAGGGCCTTGAGCACGTTCGGGAAAATGTCCTCCCGGCTGAGCTCGGGATCGGCGTCCAGCAGCGGATAGAGGTCCATCAGCAGGCCCTTGGCCGCCAGCTGGCGCGTGGGCATGCCGCTGAGGTCGAGGATGTCGGGCATCTTTCCGGACAGGATCTCGGTGCGCAGCTTGGTCATGCCGCCGAGCTCGCCGACGCCGTTCTCGTCGAAGTCGGTCTCGTAATTGTCATATTCGGAGTAGTCCAGGATCTCGATGCGCGTGGTGTCGCTCATGCGGTTGAAGCGCACGAGCTCGCGCCGGACGTTCCAGTCCAGGCCGTCGGTCGCCAGCGTCAGCACGGTCTTTTCCGGCACGGTGCTGTAGGGCACCTCATGCACGGTCACCAATGTGCGCGTGGCGTTCTCGTAGTTTTTGTCCCACTCGGTCATCAGACCGATCACGCTGCCGTCGGGCAGCACGGTGTACGAATCCAGCTCGTCGCTCAGCACGTCGACGTTGATCCAGTTGAAGAGCTTGACCGGCTCCTTTTTCGCCTCGTCATAGCCGTAGAAATTGTTGCCGTCCGTATAGAACAGCAGATAGGGGCCCGTTCCGGGGATGGCGTTGTACAGATCGCCCTCCGCCGGGAAGGTCGCGCCGAGTTTCCGCTTGGCGGTGTCGAGCTCCCTGAGCTCGAGCTTCCACTCCCTGAGAGTCTCCCGGTAGCCGGACACGAGGATCCTGCCGTCCGCGCACCGGAACATGTTCACGATCGAGGTAAAATCGCTGTCGATGCGGTACAGGAAGCTGCCGTCACCGGAGTCGAAGGCGTACAGGGCGGCCTCCCCGCTCGTGAGCAGAGAGCCGTCGGGCAGCAGGACGACCCGGTACGGACTGAAGTACTCCTCGTCGCGGCGGGCGGCGTCCAGATCCATCTTGGCGCAGCTGAGCTCGCGCCCGTTTTCATCCAGTCGGCGGATGTAGTACTCGTCCTGGGACTGGGTGTAATTATACCACTCGTCGCTCCAGCGCTCCACGCTCTTGGGCGCGGTGTTCCAGCTCACATAGACCTCTTCGATCGCCAGGAAGCCGTCGTCCGTCTTGAGGAGGCTGTTGATCCAGGTGCTGGCCTCGGCATCCTCCCGCTCGACGCTCGGCTTCATGGGCTCATAGGCGAGCTTGGTCAGGTTCCCGTCGAAGTCCATGCGGTACAGGCGCGGCTCTTCGATGTTGAACTGCCCCTCGTATTCGGCGATCTCGCCCTCCGCGGGCTCGCGCTGGCCGACCACCTCGTTGGCCGTGCCGATGAAGCCGCTGTCGTCGATGATCTGGATGTTGAAGTAGCCCTCCCCGCCCTGATAGGTCCCGGGGAAGGTCTTGAATTCCGAAACGTAAACGGTGTCGGGCGTCGGCGTCGTCTCGGCCTTTCCGCCGCTCTTGCCGCAGGCGGCCAGCGAAAGCAGCATGGCGGCCGCCAGCAGGATGCAGAATGCCTTCGTCAGTCTTTTCATGTATGTCCTCCCATGTCAAGCAGAATGGAACTATGTAAACCGTTTGACCGTCCTTAGTGTAGCATAATTCCCCTGCGCTGTGTATTAAGCTTTCTTAAATTCTCTCCGCTCTTTTGACGTTTTGCGGGCGCGGTTGTTCCCGTAAAAAACGGACGGCTCCTCGGAGCCGTCCGTTTTTTCAGCGTCTCAGAAGCTCTCTTCGATCAGATAGGCCGTAAGATCCGGCTTCTCGAAGCCGTCGGCGTAGCGGAACTCCGCCTGCTGCAGGCGCTCGTCCAGCAGCTCGCCGTAGCGCGTGTTGGCGCAGGCGGCGCGCGCCGTGATCTCGGTCCCCGCGTCGCTGTAGCCCAGCACCGTGTCGGGATCGAGCGGCAGACGCACGATCACATGATAGCCGTAGGGCGAGAGCACCGGATCGGACACGCGGTACTCGCCCAGCGCCCTGGCCGCGTCGTAGAATTCCTGGACCATCTCGCCCTCGGCGAAGATGTAGCCGTCGGGATTGTCGACCTTCCCGCTGTCCTCGTCCCAGGTCTCCTTGAGCTCGGCCAGGCGGGCAAGCAGCTCCTCGGGGTCCTCGATGGCCTGCAGCTGCGCGGCGATCGCGGCGGCCTCCGCCTGCTTCTGGGCGGCGTCGTCCTCGCTCAGATCCTCGCCGGTGGTCATGTCCATCGTCAGACGGAGGATGTGGTTGGCCTTCACATAGCCGTACTCCGTCAGGAAGTCCATGGTGTCCTCGTCGCTGACGAGCGAGCCGTCTTTCCCGTAGATCGCGGTAAAGTTGGCCTGGTACAGCGCCGAGTCGCGCATCAGGGTCTCCAGCGTCTCAAGGCTCATGTGCTCCATGCCGCGCAGGTATTCGGCGTATTCCTCGTCCGTCGCTTCCTCGCCCACGGAGTCGACCCGGTACTGCGCCAGCTTGGCGGCCAGGTCCGCCTCCGCCGCCTCGTCGAGCGCCGCGCCGTATTCCGCGGCAAGATCCTCGATCACGGCGAAGGGCTTGATCTGCTCCTCTGTGCTGAAAAACACATAGTCGAAAAAGCTCTGGCTCGGGTCGTCCCCCCAGGGGTCCTCCCAGTTCACGTCCTGGCCGTAGAAGGCCATCTGCATCATGTAGTTCTCCACAGAGACCGCGCCGTTCGAGAACCAGTAGAAGTACTCGTCCCAGGTCACGTCGCGCCCGTTCACGCTGGCGACGATCTCCCCCGGCTCATGCAGCGCGTAGAGCGCGTCCAGGTCGAGCGAACGGAGCGTGATCCCGTAGCCCTCCTCGAGTTCGGCCTCGCCCTCGTCCACGGCGAGTTCCTCCCCGGTCTCGGCCGGCTCGGGCCTGTTTTTCAGCGTGTAGTAACCGGTCACGCCGGCGAAAGCCAGCAGCACGACCAGGATCGCGATCAAAAGCTTTTTCATCTGTTTCGTTCCTTCCCTGAAAACGGATTTTTCTCCACTATATCACGCTTTGCGCGTTTTTCAAGCCTTCCCCTCAGAGTTTACCGTTTTTTCACACCAGTCGGCGACAAAGCGGCGAGCCTCCTCGACGACCCTCCCCTTCGCCCTGATCTTCAGGCTCAGGCAGGGCCTGCTCCCGGCCTCGACGCGCAGGCGGCCCTTGTATTCCGGTCTGGCGTAGAGGCGGGAGACCTTCTCCATGTCAAAATCCCTGAGCGTGAAGCGCAGCGCCCCGGCCTTCTGGGAGATGTCCGTGATCCCGGCGCGGCCTGCCTCACCGCGCAGCAGCGCGACGTGGATGAGCGCGTTGACGCCCGGCGGCGGGTCGCCGAAGCGGTCGATCAGCTCGTCCATGAGGTCGTCGGCCTCCTCCTCCGTGCGGATGAGGGCGATGCGCCGGTAAAAATCCATGCGCTGCTCCGAGGAGGGCACATAGCGGTCGGGGATGTTGGCCGCGACGGCCAGGTCCGCCGAGCACTCGGCGCGCTGCGGCACCTCGATCCCGCGCGCCTCCAGCACCGCCTCGCTGAGGAGCTTCATATACATGTCGTAGCCCACGTCCACCATATGCCCCGACTGCTCCGCGCCCAGCAGATTGCCCGCGCCGCGGATCTCCAGGTCGCGCATGGCGATCTTGAAGCCGGAGCCGAAGGCGGCGAAATCGCGGATGGCGTTGAGCCGCTTTTCGGCGATCTCGGTGAGCACCTTGTCGCGCCGGAAGGTCAGATAGGCCGAGGCCCGGCGGGTCGAGCGCCCCACGCGCCCGCGGATCTGGTGCAGCTGCGCAAGCCCCAGCTTGTCGGCGTCCTCGATGATGAGCGTGTTGACGTTGGGGATGTCGATGCCGGTCTCGATGATGGTCGTGCAGACGAGCACCTGCACCGTGCCGTTGGCGACGTTCTCCATCACGTTGGAGAGCATGCGCTTGTCCATCTGCCCGTGCGCCACCGCGATGCTCACGCCCTCCAGCAGCTCCGAGAGCCGCCGGGCGGTGCGCTCGATGTCCTCGATGCGGTTGTGCAGATAGTAGACCTGCCCGCCGCGCTGCAGCTCGCGCCGGATGGCGTCGGCGACGACGCCCCAGTCGTGCTCCATCACGAAGGTCTGCACCGGCAGGCGGTCCTCCGGCGGCTCCTCGATGGTGGACATGTCGCGGATGCCGGACATGGCCATGTTCATCGTGCGCGGGATGGGCGTGGCCGAGAGCGTCAGCACGTCCACGCCGCGGGAGAGCTCCTTGATGTGCTCCTTGTGCGTCACGCCGAAACGCTGCTCCTCGTCCACGACCAGCAGGCCGAGGTCTTTGAACTTCACGTCCTTGCTCAGCAGCCGGTGCGTGCCGATCACGAGATCGCAGCGGCCGGAGGCGAGGTCGGAGACGACCTGCGCCGACTGCCCGCCGGTCTTGAAGCGGCTGAGCACCTCGACCGTCACCGGGAAGCCGAAAAAGCGCTGCAGCGCCGTTTGGTAGTGCTGCTGCGCGAGCACCGTCGTCGGCACGAGGATGGCGGCCTGCTTGCCGTCGAGCACGCATTTCATCACCGCGCGCAGCGCGACCTCGGTCTTGCCGAAGCCCACGTCGCCGCAGAGGAGCCGGTCCATCGGCACGCTCGACTCCATGTCGCGCTTGATCTCCGCCGTGCAGCGGAGCTGATCGTCCGTCTCGGTGTAGCCGAAGTTCTCCTCGAACTCGCGCTGCCACTCGCTGTCCGGCGAGAAGGCGAAGCCCGGCAGACGCTGCCGCTCGGCGTAAAGGGCGATCAGCTTTTTGGCCATGTCCTTCGCCGCGCTCTTGGCGCGCGAGCGCGTGCGCGCCCACTCCGCGCCGCCCATCTTCGACAGGCGCACGGCCTTGTCCTCGCCGCCGCCGGTATATTTGGTCACCAGATCCAGCTGCGTGGCCGGGACATACAGGCTGTCGGTGCCCGCGTACTGGATCTTGACGTAGTCCTTTTCGAGCCCGTCCACCTGCATCTTGACGATGCCGGCGAAACGGCCGATGCCATGGTTCTCATGCACGACGTAGTCGCCCACCGAGAGGTCGGCGCAGCTCTCGATGCGCTCCCGCCCGGCCGGGAGCGCGCGGCGGGCGCGTTTTTTCTCCTGGCGGCGGATGAGCTGCGCGTCGGTCAGCACGGTCAGGCGCAGGCCCGGATATTCCATGCCCGCGGAGATCGCCCCGACGCTGATGCGGCAGCGTCCCGGCGCGGGCAGCTCGCGCAGCGGGTTTTGGACTTCGGCGGAAATGCCGTTGTTTTCGAAAAAGTCCCTCAGCACGCCGGCGCGGCGCTCGTCGCCCGCCAGCACCAGCACGCGGTAATCCTGTTTGAGATAGAGCCGCACGTCCTCGGCGGCGGTCTGCGCGTTGCCGGCATAGGAGGGCAGCTGCTTGGCCGGGACGCTCGTGAGCGTGCGCGGCGGCAGCGGCCCGCGGCCGACGGTGAAGGCGTCGGCCATGTATACGGGGTACTCTCCCAGTCTGTGCAAAAGCTCGTCAAAGCCGAGCAGAAAGCTGTCCGGCGGCATGGCGACGAGCCCGCGGCGGTTCAGCTCCCTGACGTCCTCGCCGAGCTGCCTGGCATAGTCCCGTGCCCGCTCGGCGCAGCGGCCGGGCTGATCCAGCAGCACGATCGCGTCGCTTGGGATATAATCCGCGGCGCTGGCCATGGGATAGACCAGCGGCAGATACCGGTCCGTCTCCGGCAGGGTCCCGGCGTTCATCAGCCGATCGGCGTCGCCGCGCAGGGTCTGGCAAAGCCTGGCCGCGTTCTCGCTGCTGCGGCGCTTTCCGTAGCGCTCGGCCCAGGCTGCGATCTCGCGCCCGAGCACGCCCGGCCCGCCCGCGGTCAGGGATGGCAGAGTCTCGGCGGCGGGCAGGATCACGCAGCTTTTGATCTGCTCGGTGCGGCGCTGGCTCGCCGCGTCAAAGCGGCCCATGGAATCGATCTCGTCCCCCCAGAACTCCACACGGACAGGCTCGTGGTCCGCCGGAGAAAAGAAGTCCAGGATGCCGCCGCGGCGGGCGAACTGTCCCGGTCCCTCCACCTGCTCCGTGCGGGTATAGCCGCAGCGCAGCAGCGCGTCCTCCACATCCTCGACGGGGCAGCTGCCCCCGTCCG
The DNA here is from genome assembly GCA_017430985.1 of Oscillospiraceae bacterium. Classification (GTDB taxonomy): domain Bacteria; phylum Bacillota; class Clostridia; order Oscillospirales; family Oscillospiraceae; genus Limivicinus. Next base: position 30,872 of record JAFRLZ010000067.1, on the reverse strand, counting down.
TGAGCGTGAAGGCGGCCGCGGCGAGCGTCTCGGGCGGCAGGGTGCGCTGCAGCAGACCGGATACGGAGACGACCGCGAGCTCCGCCGCGCCGCTCCGCAGCGCGTAGAGCGCGGCGATGCGCCGCTGCTCGGCCTGCCGCGAGACGGCCTCGGCCGGGTAAAAGACAAAGTCCCGCAGCCCCAGCGTCACGACCTCTTCTCCCGAAAAAGTGCGCAGGTCCGCGGCCATGCCCTCCGCCGCCGTATCGTCCGGGCTGATGACGAAAACGGGACGGCCCGTCGTCTCCCGCAGCGCGGCGGCCAGATGCGCCCGGTGCACGGCGGAAAGCCCGGAAATGAGCGCAGGAAGTCCTCCGCTCTCCAGCAGACCGGGGAGGGCGGCGGCTTCCTTATTGGCGAAGAATTCATTTGAGAGGATCTTCATACGCCGATGATTATACCACTTCTTCCGGCTCGGCGCAATCGCTTTGTTCGTCTGTTTCCCGCGCTGTCCCGCGAATCTTCCTGATTTCCCGGCGCGTTTTGACAGCATTCCCCTCTCCCGCCCGCCTATACTGTAAGCGGAAAGGAGCGGATCGTATGAAAAAGCGCATCGCAGCCCTCGGCTTTCTGTTTTTCCTTCTTTTTCTGCTCCCCGCGCGCGCCCTCGCGGACGAGCCGGCAAGCGTCCCGCAGAGCTGGCTCTCCATCCTTCTGCAGGCGGCCGTCTGCGGCGACTATGACGCAGGGCGGGCCGCCGCCTGGTGCTTCAACGAAGAGCTCGACGCGCGCGGCTCCCTGGACGCGCGGATCGACTTTGACGAGCTGCTGTGGCTGGCCAAGCTCATCGCCTGGGAGGCCGACAGCGACCGCATCGGGATAGAGTGGCGCGAGTGTATCGGTGAAGTCGTGCTCAACCGGGTCGCATCGCCGGAGTTCCCCGACAGCGTCGAGGAGGTCGTCTGTCAGGAGGACGCCTATCCGGGGACGGACGGCGAGGAATTCCGGTTCTTTTTCGTCCCGGACGAAGACAGCGTGAACGCGGCCCTGGCGCTGCTGCGCGGCGAGCGGCGGCTCTCCCCCTGGGTGGTCTGGCAGAGCTCCGTCTCGCTCGGCTCCCGGGATTACGCCCGCTATTACGACGAGGAGTGGGGCGTGATGTATTTCTGCGCCAGCGCACACCCGGAATTGTACCGGTGATACGGGCGGGAGTTTCGGCTCCCGCCTGTATTCTTTCTCTTGCATTTACGGCAAATAATGATAAAATAGAAATGTTCGTGACTAAAACGGAGAGGAGGAGATCGTTTGACAAAAACCGAACGCCGTCCGGCGGGATCCGGGCGCATCGCGCCGCGCGCATCAGGAAGCGGCTATCTCCTGCTCCGCCTTCTGATCGTCGTGCTCGCGCTCTCCGCGCTGGTCTTTCTGGCCTTCAGCATCCATCCCGACACCGGCACCTCCGCCGTGCAGCCGCAGCAGCGAACGGATCTGTCCCAGCGGGTCGACGCCTATGTCGTCAACTCCGCCGCAGATCTGCTCAATTCGCTCCGTGCCGACGAGAGCGCAGCCGCGCCCGCGCCGGTCGTCCGCAGGGTCTACACGATCCCCGAGGACGTCGTCACTCCGCCCGCGCCGGACCCCGCCGCCTACGGTGTGACGGACGATCCCGCCGTGATCCAGGCCGTCGTGGACGAGGCCGCCGCGCTGCTGGAGGGGCAGGAGCTCGTCTGGAGCCCTGACATTGAGCTCGCGCCCGGCTCGCATCTCGCGTGGTACTACGACAAGAGCATCCTCGCCATCGCCTGGAAGGAGGCCATCGGCAGCACGATCTGCAGCTTCATCGAGGTCAAGATCGCCGACGGTTCGCAGCTGCGCCGCGCCCTCGCGGGCGGCAGCTACAGCTCCAGCGTGGCCAGCTACGCCACAGAGATGGCGCGCAGCGCCAACGCCGTCGTCGCCATCAACGGCGACTTCTACACCTTCCGCGTCTACGGCATCACGGTCTACCAGCGGCAGATCTACCGCAACGCTCCCGCCTACGTCGACACCGCTTACTTCACCGCCTCGGGCGACATGCTGTTTTCCCGCCGGGGCGAGCTGGCCGGAGAGGGCGAGGCCGAACGCTTCGTCGAAGACAACGACGTGGTCTTTTCCGCCGCCTTCGGCCCGATCCTGGTGGAAAACGGCGAACTGCAGGACCTCCGCGGCGGCTACGCCATCGGCGATTTCAACATCCCCCGTTCCCGCTCGGTCATCGCCCAGACCGATCCTCTGCACTACCTGCTGCTGAACCTGAACTGGGGCGCCGGGGCGGCCACCATGCCGGAGGTCGCGCAGATCATCTATGACAAGGGCGTCGTGAGCGCCTACAATCTGGACGGCGGCCAGACCGCCGTGCTGGTCATGAACGGCGAGACCTTCAACCGGGTCGACTACGGCTCGGAGCGCACCATGAGCGACATCATTTACTTTGCCACCGCCATCCCCGAGGATGAGCGGATGCCATGAGCAAGGACGGATACAGAATGAAACGGATCAAACAATTCCTCTGTCTGGCGGCGATCTGCTGCCTGCTGCTGACGCTGACGCCCGCCGCGCGGGCGCTCTATGAGGACGAGACCTTTGAAGGCAAAAGCTGGGAAGAGGTCGTGAACGCTCTCATGGAGGAGTACCACGTCAAGCCCGAATCCGTCGCCATGGGTTACTGCAACACCGTCACCGGGGAGACCCACTACCACCGGGGCGACGCCTATATGGTCGCGGCCAGCATGTACAAGGTCCCGATCAACATGGTTTTCACGGAGCGCGTCGCCAAGGGCGAGATGGACTGGGATACGAAGATCAGCGGTCTGCCCTACTCCACGATCCTGGAATGGACCGTCATCAATTCCGACAACGACGCCGCCGAAAAGCTCTGGAACAAGCTCGGCGGCTATCAGAAATACCGCAAGGCCATCTGCCCGTACATGGGCGTCGACGCCGCAACGGTGGACAAGATGTTCTGGAAGAACAACTACTTCACCGCCGAGCAGATGATCTACTGTCTCTCTCTCCTGCAGGCCAACCCCGACCGCTTCCCCCGCCTGGAGGAGACCATGAAGCGCGCCGAGCCGGAGCGCTGGTTCAACGCGCACGAGCAGGAATACGAGATCGCACATAAGTTCGGCTATTTCTCCGAACCCGGCCATCTATACATCAACGACTGCGCCATCTGCTACACGGACGATCCCATCTGCATCGTCCTCTTCACCGACAGCATCGGCGCCAGCGCCACCGCCTTCATGGCGGATTTCTGCTCGCTCATGTGCGATTACACCCAGTATCACACGGCGCTGCGCCGCGCGGAGGAGACGCGGGCCGCCGAGGAGGCCGCCATCGCGACGCTGGTCACGCCCGCGCCCGAGGACGCCCCCGCGCCCGTCCTGCTGCCGCAGAGCGGCGAGACGGCCGGACAACTGGTCTATGTGGGCCGCATCGCCCCCTCCGCGACCCAGATCGTGCTCGCGGCCATCATCCTGGCCGCCGCGCTGACCGTGCTGGTCTTTGCGCTCCGCGCCGCCCGCCGCGGCCGGATCCGCGGCTCTTGGGCCGCCGCCACGGTCCTGCTCACGGCTCTGGCCCTGCTGCTGTGCGTGATGGCGCCGACCGTCAGCGAAGCGCTCAACCGCCCGCAGGGCGATCCGCGCGAGGCCGTGAGCGGCTTCTTCGACGCGGTGATCGAGAAGGATTATGCGTGCGCCTATTCCTGGCTGGACAGCTACAGCACGCTGGGGCTGGAAAACCAGCCGGACGACGAAGTCTCCCGCCAGGTGCTCGAGGCGCTGCGCGGCAGCTATTCCTACAAGCTGTACGGCGACTGCATGGTCGAAAAGACCTCCGCGCGGCAGCAAGTGCTGCTCCAGCACATGGATCTGACGGCCTTTCAGGCCGATCTGAGGGCGGCCACGGAGGAAGCGCTCAACCGCAAGGTGCAGCTTCTGCCGCGCAGCGAGCTCTATGACGAGAGCGGCAATTATCTCCCGGAGGTCACCGCCTCCGCCTATGCGGACGCCGTCGCCGCGCTGCTCGCCCGCTCCGGCGACTATATGACGGTCACCGGGCTGGAGCTTCAGCTCAACTACGGTCCCGACGGCTGGCGGCTCGGCGTGGACGGCGCGCTGACCGCGGCGCTCTGCGGCATGCCTTCCGCGAAGGGAGGGAACGGAGCGTGAACGAGGTCCCCTCCGCGTCTTCCGCGCAGGAGCGCGCGCCGCGGGAAGCGAAGGATCGTCTCTCGCGCTTTGCCGCCGCCTTCGTCCGCCTGCCCGCCCTGTGCTTCCCCTTGGTTTTCCTGGCGCTGTTCACTTTTGTCTGGGTGCTGCTGGTGCTGCATCCCGAGACCGGAACGGTGACGGTGCACAGCCGCCCGGGCTCCTATGACATCGCCGCCCGGGTAGATCGCTTCGTCGCCAACGCCTCCAGCGACGCGCTGGACGGCATCGTCGTGATCCGCAAGCGCTACAGCATCCCCGAGACCGACCTGGTCGCCCCCCTTCCCAACCCCGCGCTCTACGGCACGACGGACGATCCCGCCGAGGTCCAGGCCGTGATCAACGGAGCCTCCGCCCTCCTGGACGGGCAGACGATGGTCTGGGATCCCGGCATCGAGCGGATCAAGGGCTCGCAGCTCCAATATTACTGTGACGACAGTATCCTCGCCGTCTGCTGGAAGGAAGCGCTCGAGTATACGGCCGTGAGCTTCGCGGAGATCCGCATCGCCGACGGCTCCCAGCTCCGCCGCTGCCTGGCCGGCAACACCTACGGCTCCAGCCTGCACCTCTTTGCAACCGAGATGGCAAAAAGCGTCAACGCCGTGATCGCCATCAACGGCGACTATTACGATTATCGCCGTCTCGGCATCACCGCCTATCAGCGCCAGCTCTACCGCGTCAATCCTGACCGGGTGGACTCCGCTTTCTTCACGGCCTCCGGCGAGATGCTCTTCAGCCATCCGGACGAGCTGGCCGACGAGGCCGAGGCCCTCCGCTTCCTGGAGGACAACGACGTGGTCTTCGCCATCTCCTTCGGCCCGGTCCTGGTCGAAAACGGCGAGATGACCCAGCTCGGGAACTATTATCCGGTCGGTCAGATCACCGATCACTATTCCCGCTCGGTCATCGCGCAGGTGGACGAGCTGCACTATCTGCTGATGACCGTCAACATCGAGCCCGGCCTCACCCACGCGGCCACGCTCCGGCAGGCGCAGCAGTTCATCTACGACAAGGGCGTGCGGAGCGCCTACAATCTCGACGGCGGGCAGACCGCCGTGCTCGTGATCGGCGGGGAACTCTTCAACCGCGTCGACTGGGGCGCGCAGCGCGCCATGAGCGACATCATCTATTTTGCCACCGCGATCCCGGAGGAGGAATGGCAGACATGAATCCGATCGCCTTTACCATCGGCTCTCATGCCGTATACTGGAGCGCCGTGATCATCGCGCTGGCCGCGGCCGCCTGCTTCACGATGACTTGCGCGCTCTTCACCTCGCACGGCGGGCACAGCGCGGCCGTTTGGCTGCTGCTGCCGCTGGCCGTCGCCTTTTCCGTGCTGCTCAGCCGCATCCTGCACTGGTACTGCCATGTAGAGCAGTACAGCGGCTTCTGGAAGGCCGTCACGGACTATTCCTCCGGCGGCTATGTGCTCACCGGCGCGCTGCTCGGCACGGTCCTGGCCGGGCTCCTGGTGCGCGCGCTGGGCTTCACCGGCAATCTGCGCCGCCTCTTCGACTGTCTGGCGCCCGGCGCCGCGCTGGGGATCGCTCTGATCCGCCTCAGCGCTCTCTTCGAAAACTCCTGCCGCGGCAAGATCGTGGTGGAAAATCCGGCGCTGCAGCATCTTCCGCTCGCCTCGGCCGTCAGCACCGTGGACGGCGGCACCGAATACCGCTTCGCCACCTTCTTCGTGCAGTTTTTGCTGATGCTCCTGCTCTTCTGGCTGCTGCTGCGCTTCTTCCAAAAGCGCCGCCGCTGGCCCATGAAGGCCGATCAGCCCCGCGACGGCAACGTGGCGCTCATGTTTCTGTGCTGGTACAGCGCCGTTGAACTCGTGGCCGACTCCACGCGCTATGACTCCAGCTTCATGCCCATCAATGGCTTTGTGAGCATGGTGCAGGTCGTCAGCGCCGTGACGCTGCTGGGCGTGCTGATCGTCTATACCGTGCGCTCCGTGCGCGCCAACGGGCGGCAGCTGCTGCATTGGCTGCTCTGGGGCGGCTTCTGGCTCGCCGTCGCCGGCGCGGGCGTTCTGGAATACCTCATCCAGCGCCACGGGAACTGGTATCTGTTCTGCTATCCGGCCATGAGCCTCTGCTCGCTGGCGGTGGTGCTCGTGATCTACCGCATGTACAAAAACGTCTGCGGTGAGCGCCGGCGCAAAAAACCGGCCCCGCGGCCCGAATAACCGCAAAAAGGAAGCCGGGCGCCTTCCCGGGGGAATGCGCCCGGCTTCCTTTTATTCTGAAGATCTCTCAGTCGTTCCAGCGCGGTTCTTCCGCGGCTTCCTCCTCCGGGCCGCTGACGGTATCCACCGCGCTTTCGATCAGCTTGATCATCTCCCAGATCGAGCGGAAGTTGATGGTCTTGTCCTGCTCCATCCAGGTGAGGCGCCCCTGCCAGCTGCTGTTCTGCCGGTGCTGGACGCGGACGATAAAGGTTCCGAGGTCTCCGTGCTTGCTCAAAAGCGCATCGTCTTTCATGATCCTGTCCCTCTCTGTAAAATGCGCGCCCGCTTTTTTCGGCGGCGCGAAGCTTCTTTCGTTGGTGCCCGGGTGCGGGAAATTCAGCGAGTCGTACAGCTCCTCCATCAGGAAGACCATTTGCTCGGCGGTGCCGAAAAGCTGCGGCTCCTCCCGGTAGCTGTGATACAGCCGTCCTTTCGGCCGGCCGCTTTCCATGCTGTCCACGCAGAGGACCACGCCGTTGGGCGCGCCGATATACCACTGTGTTTTCGTCATCCGTTCTTCTCCCGCCGCTGCGCTTTATCCGTCTGCTTGAACTCCGGCTCCCAGAACACGCTGTTGACGTAGTACTGGATCGAGGAGCGCTGCCGCCCGATAATGAAGCGGTCGTTGATGCGCTTCTGGATAACGGTGCAGTTTTCACGCGTCGTGTTCACGAGCAGGACCAGATACTGGCCCTTGCCGTACTGGGTCATGGCGTCGCCGCGGCGGACCGTGTGCCGCACGGCGTCGCCCATCCGCTTGCTCAGCGTATCCAAAACCGGGCCGGGCCTCATGGGGTTCCCCTTGCCGTCCACCACCGTGCACAGCATCAGATATACCGACTGCCCGCCGCGCTCCAGCATGCGCTCCACCATGCGGTAAATGCCCTGGAACACGGGATAGGTGCAGAGATAGCCGCCGGGGTGCGTATCGTTCTTGCCGGTGAGCTCTCCCTGGATCTGGTCGAGCACGGCGTACCGATGCATCATCTCTTCTCCGAGCCGCTTGAACTGCTCCATCAGCTTTTTGGACGGCCGCAGCCCCTGCTCGTTGAAATAATAATCCACCGTGTCCTCGTAGAGCTTGCGCGCCTCCTCGTTGCGCCCCATCGAGACGAGCGCCTCCATGGTCACGGGCTCCCAGTCCGCCAGTGGGTCGACCTTGGCCGCGTACAGGCCGAGCTCTTCCATCTGGAAGAAGTCCTGCCGCTTCCGCAGCAGATCCGCGGCGTGCTCCATACAGTCGCAGAAGGCCTCCCGGTAACGCCGCGCTTCCCGCGCCGCCCAGATCACGCCGGCCTGCATGGGCAGAAATTCTCCGCTGTAGCAATGGCAGGCGTCGAGATACAGCGCGAGCTTCTCGTCCTCGTCCTCCGTCTCCGCCGCCCGGCGATACAGCTCGTCAAAATCCGCCGCGTCCTCCGTGAGCGGGATCTCCTTCGTCCAGAAGAACACGCCCTTGCGCTGTTCGATATAGTTGACCGGCGGGAGCCCGGCCTGCTCCAGTTTCTTCTTCGTGTTGTAGATCACGCTCTGCAGCGCGTGGTGGATGTTGCTCATGTCGCGGTCCTCGAACAGGAGCTCTTCCAGCCGGTCGCGGGTCACGCCGCTGTCCCGGTTGTGGATCAGGATCTGCAGCAGATACGCGAACTGAGAGCCGTTTGCCTTGGAGCCGCCGGCGATCAGCTTCCCGTTCCACCGAACGGAAAAGCCGCCCAGCATCCGCACATACAGGACGTTTTCCCTGTCTTCCGTCATTTTCATGCCGTCCACCTCACAGTCCGAGACGCTTGGCCATGTTTTCGTAGTTGACACAGGACAGCAGCGCCGTGTCCCGCGTGATCCGCCCTTCCCTGTACAGCTTCAGGAGGCTGCCGTCCATGGTGCACATGCCGTCGGCCGCCCCGGCCTGCATGGCCGATTCGAGCTGATGGAGCTTGTCCTCCCGAATCATGTTCTGGATGGCCGTCGTGGTCTTCATGATCTCGAAGACCGGCAGCTGCCGCCCGTCGGTGGACGGGACAAGCTGCTGGCACACGACGCCCTTGAGGATCTGCGCCAGCTGGATCTTCACCTGCTTTTGCTGATTGGCCGGGAACACGTCGAGGATGCGGTTGATGGTGTTGGCCGCGCTGCTGGTATGCAGCGTGCTCAGCAGCAGCACGCCCGTCTCCGCCGCCGTGATGGCCGCGGAGATCGTATCATAGTCGCGCATCTCGCCGAGCAGGATCACGTCCGGGCTCTCACGCAGCGCCGAGCGCAGCGATTCCAGATAGCCCGGTGTGTCGATGGATATCTCGCGCTGGGTGACGATGGCCTTGTCATGCCGGTGGATGTACTCGATGGGGTCTTCCATCGTGATGATGTGGCAGTCCCGGCTCTTGTTGATGCGGTCGATCATGCAGGCCAGGGTCGTGGATTTTCCCGTGCCGGCCGAGCCGGTGATGAGCACAAGGCCCTTCTTGTTCTCCGACAGCGACAGCACACTGTCGGGGATGCCGAGCTTGACGGGGTCCGGCAGGCCGAAGCGGATCACCCGGAGCACCGCGGCCAGACTGCCGCGCTGCCGGAACACATTGGCGCGGAAGCGGCCCAGCTGCGGGACGGCAAAGGAAAAATCGTCGTCCGCGCCGCGCTCCAGATTGCTGCGCTCGCGCCCGCTGATCTCATATACGGCGTTGATGAGCCTTCTGATCTCGTCGGGCATCAGCATGCCGCTTTCCAGCCTCTGCTGATGGCCGCCGCATTTGAAGGTCACCGGGAGGCCGGCGACCAGGAACACGTCCGCCGCGCCGGCGTCGATCGCTTGATGCAGGATCTCAAGTATTTCCATGCTCAGCCTTCCTTTCCGAAGCTTCCGCTCCAAAGGTTCTCGATCGTGTCGTCCTGCTCCCAGATTTTTTCCTGCTGCCAGGCGACCGTCTCATAGCCGCCTGCGCCGTCCGGGACGAGCCCGATGTGCAAAAGGGAGCCGTCCCGCTCCAGTTCCGTCCGCAGCACGCCGTCTTCATCCGGCGCGGGCGGAGTCTCCGCCCCCGCGTTCAGACGGCTCAGATAGCGCTGTCCGTCCCGTTCGAGCGCATAGCGCGTCTGCACGGTCTCGGCGTATTTCTCCGCCAGACGGAGGTCCGCCCGCGCCGTCGTGAAGGTCAGGATCGCAAGGATCGTCAGGCAGATGCTGATCACCGTCAGCAAGATGGCCAGGGGGCCCAGCCGGATCGGTACCTGCTTCATGCCGCCGCCCCCTTCCGCCAGCGCGCCGTCTCCAGCGCGTAGACCGGCGTCTCCGCGTCTGCGCGGAAGACGGCGATCCGGCTCGTCACAAGAGAGACGTCCTGCTCGTCGGTCTCCCAGGACATCGTCAGGACGAGCTCCGCCTCCGCTTCGCCGCAGGGCTTCCCGTCGATCCGGTAACAGGCCCGCAGCTGTCCGCCCGTCACGCTCACATTGCCGCCTTCATCCAGCAGCAAAGCGGCCTGCTCCGGGCTTTCGGCTTCGGTGGCGGCCTCCGCCGCGTTGGCCGCAAGGCCGACCGCGCTCGTCAGACAGCGGGCCGACGCGCTCTGTGCGCGCGCCGCGCCGAACACGCCCGTCAGCACAAGGATCATCGCCACGAAGATGATAACGAGCAGGAGCGCTTCCAGATAAAAGGAGGTCAACTGCTGCTTTTTCATGGCTCGCCCTCCTCTCCGCTGCGCAGGCTCAGGAGCGTGCGCCCGGCGTCGGTGCTCAGCTCCAGAAAGCCCTCCGGGCTGAGCGACGCGCGAAAGCTCTCCGTCGGGGCGATCGCCTGCGCCTCTTCAGGTGCAAGCGGCTGCTCCGCGCGGGCGAAGTCCTCGACGAGCTGCCCCTCATACCGATAGAAGCGCAGCGCATAGCCGCTCTCCCGGTCCGTCACGACCAGGACCGTCCCGTATTCCGAGTCCCGGACGCTCACCGCGCCGCGGCTGTCGTTGGCCTTGACGCTTGCGGCGAGATAGGCCGTCAGGCCGCGGTCGTCCATGTTGTCGTACTGGCTGTCGACCACGTCCCGATAGCTCCGCGCGCCGAACACGACCAGCAGGAGGAATCCGGCCAGAAACAGCGCCATGACGCCGAGCGCAAAGGGCAGGATCGGGTTTGTTCTTTTTTGTTTCAACGGCAGTTCCTCCCTTCTCTCTTATGCGTCTTTCGGGACAACGCGGATCGTCGGCGGCAGATTGGAGGCAAAGCAGTCATAGACTACATAGAAATCCTCCCGGTTGATCTGCAGGCCGTAATTGTTCTCCAGATACTGCAAGTCGGGCGGGTACATGCCCTCCACCACATAGCATTGCAGCGCGCTGCGGCGCACCGTCTCGCGGATGGCAGCCGCGCTCTCGTCGCTGATGTCCCGGTCGGAGCGGCCGAAGCTCAGCGCCAGAATCAGCGCCAGAAGCAAGAGCGCACAGGCCAGAACGAGCCAGCCTGTCTTTCGCTTTGCCCGGTCAGAATACACCGCGCTCCCCTCCTTATCCGATCGCGTTCATCATGCCGATGAGCGGCAGCATCACGCTGATGAGCGTCAGCCCGATGGTCAGCATCAGCACGCCGGAGAGAGCCGGGCCGACGATCTCGACCAGGCGGTCGACCTGCTGGACGCTGTTCTCCTCCAACAGCTCCGTCAGGCGGCCCAGCACATGCTCGAGCCCGCCGCTGCGTTCGCCTGCGAGCAGCATGCGTCCGTAGACCGGCTCGAAGAGTTGCTCGTCATAGGCCGCCTGCGCAAGGCTGTGCCCCTCCTCCATTCGTCCGGCCAGCTTTTTGAGCTTCTGTTCGACCGGCCCATAGTCCGCCATGGGGATGCTCGAAAGCACCGCCTCGTCCTGCATCTCGCCGCTGGCGAGGAAGGTGCCCGTCGCCGAGGTAAAGCGGAAGAGCGCGTTGGTCTCCAGGATGGAGCGGCAGCGCGGGAATTTTTCAAGCACGGCCTCCACCGCGGCGCGCCTGCCGCTTTTCCAGAGCAGCAGGCCGACAAGCAGCGCACAGGCCAGCAGCGCCATCATAACCAGCGCGACGGTGCAGAACACGCCCGCCCAGCGGATATAGGCGTAGGAGGAGGCGGCCAGACTGCCCGTGAGCCGATCGTACACCGCGCGGAAGGCGGGCAGCACGATGGTCAGCATCACGGTCAGGACCGCGAGGATGAGCAGCAGCATGGCGGCGGGATAGGTCACCGCTCCGCGCAGCTTTTCGGAGATGGTCTTCTGCTCGGCATAATAGCGTGCCAGACGGAACAGGACGTCCTCCAGGCGGCCGGAGCTCTCGCCGGCAGCGATCATGCGCACGGCAAAGTCCGGGAAGATCTCAACGCTCTTCATCGCCTCGGCCAGGCCGCTTCCCTGCTCGATGAGCGTTTTCATTTCGCTCAGGCCCTGCTCCAGCATACCTCCGTCCCGGTTCTCGCTCTGCAGCAGGGCGACGGCTTCGTCGGTCTGGATGCCGGCCTGGATCATCATGGCCATGCTCTCGCAAAAGGCGCTTACGCCGAGTTCGTCCAATCGTTTTTTGCTCATTTCGTTTCCCTCCCGTCAGTAGACATACAGGTCTGTGTAGTGGCTGCCGTCGCCGATGAACTCGGCCCCGGCGCCGCCGGCGGAGAAGGTCAGGTCCAGACGGTTCCAGCTGTCCTCGCTGACCTCGAAGCTGACCGTCACCCAGCCGCTCTCCTCGGTATAGAACATGTTCCACGCATGATAGAGATCGTTCGGCGCGACATAGCCCGTGATGAGCTTGGTGGGGATCCCCTGGCTCCGGAGCATCGCTGCGGTCAGCGCGGCGTAATCGAAGCATATCCCCTTGCCCGTTGTCAGCGTGTCGTCCGGGTTTGGCAGATAGCCGGAGCGCACGGTCTGCGCCTTCTCGCGGTCATAGCTGACGCCGCCGCAGATACAGCGATACACCGCTCTCACCACATCCAGCTTGTCCTCACATCCTGCCGCGAGCTCCGCAGCCTTTTTGATGCAGGCCGATTCGGCGCTGTAACTGACATAGGCGCTCGGACGCAGGAAGGGCTGAAACTCGTCGAGCAGCGTTACCCGGCACTCCGTCGTGTACAGCGGGGCGTATTTGTTGTCCGACACGTTCTCCATGACGCGGAAGGTGTAGCTTCCGTCTCCGCATTGGAGCGGAAAGACCGCGGGCGTCCCATCCGAGGCGAGATCGTAGTTATAGGTATTTTCATCCTTGATGACCTGGAATTTCAGCCGCTTCGAGGATACTGCCGAGACGGCGACATAGCCCTCGCCGACGGCAGACAGGTCGACCCGTGCGGCGGCGTTTCCCTCGGCCAGCTCCGGGTGATAGGCCGACTCGGCAAAGGGAGGCGCTTCGTACGGAACAAAATCCGGATCCCGCGCCGCATCGAGCTGCCGCTGCGGGATGCCGCCCTTCCAGGGTTCGGCCGAGCCGCTGCAGCCGCTCAGCAGCAGACAGACAGCCAGCAGCAGGGCCGGCAGCGTTTTTCGTCGCAAGGATTTCACCTCCCATCGCCATGATTGAAAATCATCATCTAATTATAACCCCTGTTTCCCCGTTTTTCCACAGTTTTTTGACGCTTTCGGGGCAAAAATTCAGCCGGAGAAGCTGACACGCCTCTCCGGCTGTTTTCCGGGATCTCACAGATCTGAACCACTGTCAGACACCGACGGCGGTCGTTTCGGTTTTTTCCTCTTCTTTGGCACGGTAGCGGATCAGGCGGATGTCGAGGATCCAGCAGACGCCGAGCAGAAGGAGCATGAGCGGCGTCCATTCGTCGATCAGGATCATCGGGGCGCGCATATCCTCCGTGAGAATGAAGGCGACGATGGCGGCGACCGAGTCGATCAGCTCGCCGCCCACGCCGATGCGGAAGCGGCGGCGGAAGCGCTCGAGCTCATAACGCAGGCCGTCGGGCCTGCCGCCCTGCTCGTCACAGCGGCGCATCTTGGAGGCGCGGCCGTACTTCTCCCGCAGGTGCGCCAAGGGCAGGAACAGATAGACAGTCGCCAGCAGACTGAGCAGATTGACGAGCGCCCAGCTGTTTCCGCTCACGCTGCTGCCGGTCGGCTTGAAATGGCGGGTCAGCGGCGGATCCGGCTCATGGATCACGGAATGCTCCTCCGTGATGGTAAAGTCCCCGGGGACATAGGTGACGGTGTAGTTGCCCTGGATCGCCTCGCCCTCGGCGATGAGCGCGTCCTCATACACGCCCTCGTCCTCGTCGCGTCCCGCGCCGGGGCGGCTGATCGTGTATTCCGGCTGGAATTCATCCACCAGACCGGTCACCGTGGCGGTGAAGGACGGATCCTCCGAGCCGGCGCTCTTGGTCGCGTCGTGAACGGTGACGATCAGAGGCGCGCGGTTGATCTGGATGATCTCGGTCGTCTCGACCGTGCCGTAGAGTTCGCTCGTCGCGCGGATGAGCACCGTGAGCGTACCGGCATTCGTGAGCGTAGGCGGCTTCGTCGTCCAGGTCCGGCCGCCGTCCGTGCTGTATTCGATGACGGCGTCGTCGGGATAGTTCGTCGTAACGTTCTGCAGGCCGTGCGGGCGGCCGTCATAGACCTGGCCGTAGCCGGTCGCGTCGAGCGTGATCAGATCGCGCCTGTTCATGGCCACGAGGACGACCAGGCGTCCGTTGGTGTCGGCCGAGGCGCAGGTGGAGAGGGCAAGGATCTTGTCCGCGGCCCGGCCCGTGGCTTCATCAAAATAGTGGACCGTGCTGCCGCCGGACGGCGCCTGCAGGAACGTGAGCACGCTGTCCTTCCGATCTCCGACGTTGTAGATCGCGCTCTCGTAGGCGTCGGTATCGACGACGGCGAAGACCGTGAGATCGTAGACGCCGCTGTTGGTCACGATGACGCCTCCCCGGTGAGAGGCGACGTAATCGCTGTCGCGGTATCGGTCGAGCGCGCCGAACATGGCGCCGTTGTCCATGTGGTGACCGTAGATCACATTATAGCCGTCGGTCATATTGCCGCCGTTGGCGGCGGCCAGGTAGATCGCGCCGGTCAGGCTGATCTCGCCGTACACGTCATGGGAGGCGTAGTAGAGATCGTCTCCGCCCTGCATGACGGGATAGTCGATGTTCGTGCCGTACATGGTCAGCCAGGCCCGATAGTCCCGGTTGACGGCGGCCAGGCTGCCAGAAAGCGGCGCGGCTCCGTCGTCGATGACGTCGGGCCGGTACTGCAGCAGCTCCCAGCTGTTGCCGGCATTGACCTGCGTGTAGGCCGTGTCGTACAGCACATAGCTGGAATAGAGGATCAGGCAGGCAGCCAGGAGCCCGGACAGCAGCGACACGAGCTTGTCGCCGACGCTGCTCACATGCGCGAGCACGGATTCGACCGTTTGTTTCGACGCCGCGGGATGCGGGACCGGATTGTGCAGCTGATCCATATGCCTGACCTCCTTTCCTGAGTTTATTCTGTCGTTTGCCGCGCTTTACAGATTGTTGCGGCGAAGCACGTTGATGACTGTGCCTACGATCTCGTCGCGGCTTACTGCCCCGAAGTAACGGCTGTCGGCGCCGCCCTCGCGGGAGTCCGCCAGAACGAAGCATTCGCCTTCGCCCAGGGTAATGGGATACTCGGTATAGCCCTCATAACGCGGCGTGGGGTAAAAGATATTCGGCTCGATCATGGTGTTGCCGTTGATGATAAGGCGCTCGCCGTCGCTGATCTCGACGGTATCGCCGGCCGTGGCCACGACGCGGCAGACGAAAAGCATTTTCTCGGTATTGTCGGGCGGGATCTTTTCGATGACGACGACGTCCTGCGCCCGCACATCCCGGTCGAGGCGATAAAAGAGCAGCATGTCGCCGGCATCGATGCGGGGGTACATATCGGCCGAGGGCATCCGCGTCAGGCCGATGATCTTGAAAAACAGCACCCAGAGCACCGCCAGCAGCAGCAGGAGCCTGAGCCCGAAGCGCTGATAGCTCTTCACGCCCTTTTCGGAACGCGTGATCTTTTTGGCCAGCGCCGCGGCGTCTTCCGCGTTCTTCGCCGCCGGCTGCGCGGTTTCTTTCTGTTCGTTCATGGCGATCGTTTCATTCTCGCTCATAGTATACCAGTGCTCCCGTCAACAGTTCCGTCAACAAATCCACTTGTTGTGCGAAATGATCTTTTTTTCGCCGTCGAACGGCTCACGGACGCCACCGTCGCAGCGGGGGCATCGATCAACCGTCCGGGCAATATCAAGCTGAGGGGGCGGGCAGATCCCGCCCCCTTGTTTCCTTATCCTTCAGGAGAGGCCCCGATCTCGGCTCAGGCCTCGTCGGGCTCAGCCCTGCGGCGCTTGGACAGCAGGACGAAGAAGAGGCCGGCGCCCAGCATCAGGGCGTACGGCGCCACGCGGAGGACGACGCCGGTCGGAGAGATCTGAAGCAGCTCGTTCGTGAAGATCACAGTGTGATTCTCCGTCGCGGCCTCACCTGCGGCAGAGCAGTTGATGATTGCTTCGTTCGACCAATCCTGATAGAAGATGTTCTTGTCCGCGGCATCGGTATCCGCACCATCAGAGGAAGACTTGTAGTAAGCGCCGACCACGTCGTTCTGCTCCTTGATGGTCACGGTCGTGCCGGCCGGGATGCCCACATACTTGATCGTAGAGCCATCAGCGATTTTGACGCTCCACTCTCCGGCGATGGGAGCGGCGCTCAGCGCAGTAACCTGCTCAGCGTTGGTTTTCACGGTCGCGATGGGCAGGACGTTAGCCGTAACGATCTGGTTCGCCAGGGTGATCGTGAAGGGGAACTTGTGGTGCGTGGTTTTCACATACTGGTCGTTCTCAACGGTCTTCCCGACCTCAAAGTTGAAGGTGTAGTACTGGTCGGCAGAGGCGGCGGGCGTAGTCGTGGCGACAAAGCCCTCCGTCTTCACGGCAGCAGCGACCGAATTGCCATCGGCGGCCGTGGAGTCGCCGACGATGTCGTTGTTGTTCGTAAAGAGGACGTAGCCGTAAATGTCATAGGTGCCTTCAGTTGAGCCGTCCATCACATAGACGTCAAGGAAGCGCACATTGGTGATGCCGCCGTCCACCACGCCGGAGCTGACATAGGAATTCGCCGTTTCGGTGATCTGATAGCGATAGACACCCGCGCCGGTCGCGGAAAAGTCCACGCCGCTGAAATCGATCGTCATGGTCTTGGTGTTCTTCTCGCCTGTGCTGGAAGCGTTCAGCTTGTCAGCCGGAGTCCACGCGATGGTCGCATCGTTGTCGCCGTCGCCCGTACCGTCCAGCTTGACGCCGGAAACGATGCCGAGCTTGGTCGTGGCATGCACCGACGCTGCATCGATAACGTTCTTACCGGCGGCGACTCCCGCAATTGCATAGGTATAGGTGATGGTCGGCGCGTTGACCACGCAGGTCTCAGGGTTGTAGGCCGTGATCTCTTTATAGATGATTACCTGCTTTGCCTTGGCCGTGGCAGTGTCAGGCGCCGTGAATTCGCCGATGACACCGCTCTCTCCATTCATATCCGCCGCCGCGAAGGCGGAGGCGCTGAGGCTGAGTACGAGCACGAGGGCAAGTGCGATTGCTCCAATTTTTTTCATAGTGTTACGCATGTGTGTTCTCCTTTCTTATATCCGAAAAATAATGTGCTTCCTTGCTATGGTCCCATCATACAGGATGCTTCGTCAACAAAGCCGTCAAAAAACGATCTTTCTTGCGGTTTTCGTCGCTTTTTTCTTGACCGTTCCGGCATTGCATCACCTGCTTTCATCCGTCGGCCCGGGAATCGGCAGTTCCTCCGCCGCGGAGCGCTCTTCCCGCCGTTTCCGGTGGTAGAGCGCCGCCGCGAGGATGCCGCAGCCGAAGAGGAGCATCAGGACATACACTTCGATCCGGAAGTGCAGGCCGGTCGGCGCGCTCAGGTTTTCCGCTCTGTTCTTCACGAGAAGCGTGTAACCGATGTTCGTCTCCGTCTCGTTCTGTACGAGCTGTGCGTCCTCGGTCGCCTCGAGCGTCACGAGACCGGTCCTGCTGATCTCAAAGACGATCTCTCCGGCTTCCACGTAGCCGCTGGGCGCTTCCTTCTCGACGAGGTAATAGACGCCCGCCGGAAGAGAGCCGTTCACCGTGGTCAGGAAGCCGTCGGCGTCCGTGACCAGGTCCGCATAGCCTTCCATCGGGTAATAGTCCCGCCTCGGGCCGTTCGAGCCCTGGATCTGCCTGTACAGAGCAAAGTGCACGTCGGCGATCGCCTCGTTTGTCTTTGCGTCGACCTTTTTGACCTGCAGCGTGAAGGGCTTGTTTCTGACCGTCAGCGTGCAGCTCGCGCTGTCGAAGTCCTCGCAGGGGCTGCCGTTTTCGGTGACGGTGAAGCTCCCGTTCGCGACCGTGATCGTGATGGGATCGGTCTTCGCCTGATGCTGCGCCGGAGCCTTCGTCTCGGTCAGCGTGTATACGCCGTCCTCCAGATAGGCCACCGTGACAAGGCCCTCGCTGTCGGAGCTGTAAGTACCGACCGTATCTTCGCTGCTCGACAGGATGAATTCCGCGCCGGCAAGGCCGGTCGTCCCGTCCGGAGCTGTTTTGAGGATCGTCAGGCCGCCCACACGCAGGTTCGTCACCGTCGCGCGGCGGATATTGTTCAGGCTGCCCACCGAGCTTTCGGTGTCTCCCTGGTTGTAGCAGGCACGGTAGTCCAGATCGCTCTGGTAAGCTCCGTCATTAGGCGTACCGCCGAGTGTGATGCTGCCGTTGTCGGCGATCGGCGTGTAGGTCGGCTGCCCGCCGGCGTCCTCCCCGACCAGCACCTCGCGGATTTCGTAATCCGCAAAGGAGGCGCCGGTCTGCAGCGCCGGGAAGTAATAGAGCGCGTAGCGGTTGCCCGCGTCGATCTTCCGCAGCGTGTCGGGCAACATCTGGCCTCCGACGTAAACCGCGAAGTAAGTATCGTCATGCGACTGCATAAAGTCAGCGTCCGACCAGACCTTATCGGCCCGGAGACCCCAGCCTCGCCGGTTGTGGATCTCAATAATGGGGCTCTGCCGGTCGCGGATGACGCCGGAGTTCTGCGCATCGTCCTCTCCGACGATGAAGGAGCCTTCCACGCGCTTGTATCCGGTATAGGTCTTGCTGCCCTCGGTCCAGGTCCGCAGGCCGTAGCCGATCGGGATCTCACTCTCCCGCTCTTCGACCTTGAACTTCGTGCCTACCAGCAGGTCTCTGATCTCAATGCTGTAGCCGGCGGGGACCTTGGAAATCGCGCCGCTGGGAGAAGTCTTGAAGGTGACTCGCTCCAGCTGTATATCCGTCAGATTTTCAAAGTGGCTGACGCCGATGGACTGCATCCTCTGGGCCTGCGTGTCATAGTAGCAGTAGTTGCCGTTCGGATCTTTGATATAATACTCGCCGAGGCGGTAGTATTCCAGGTCCTCGCCCAGATACATGCGCATCTGGAAGACCGTGGGATCCTCAAGCGCGGTCAGCGGATGATCCTCCGCATCGAACAGGATCTTTTTGATCGTCAGGGTACGCAGAGCAGACTGGTCGACGTGGTTGGTGAAGGTAATCTTCGCGCGATCCGCGACGGCGGCGCTTGTGGAGGAATAGCACTTCGTCTCTGTCGCGCCGGGCAGGGTCTCGCCGGTCGTCTCCACGTCGTTGATCGTGACGGAATCGTAAATCACATCGTCGACGCCGCACTCGCGGATCCAGTAATCAACGGTGTCGTCCGGAACCTTAATCGCGGCGGTCTGACCCGGCTTCAGATAGAACAGATGCTCGTAGGTCACGCCGTCGATCACGTCGGAGGATCTGTATTCCACAGGCGTAGAGGTGTTCTGGTAGACCACGTTGTAGCCCATGGTGATGGTATCCTGCGTACGCTCAAGCAGATGGTCGCCCGTCCCGTCGTTCTTATTGTAATAGATCTGGAACGGGAACTTCATGGTGGCGTAGTCCTGCTTCTCGGTGCCGGAGATCTCCTTGCTCAGCAGGACCTGACCGGGAGTGACCGTCGCCAGGTTGAAGCGCATGCGGAGGTTCGAGGCGCCGGCGCCGCGCTCCATGTAGAAGATGCGGACCGTATGGGCCGAGTAGTCCTTGAACACATACTGCGTCTGGCCGTTTACGGTCTTGGCCTGGAAGATCCCGTCCAGATAGGCCGTGACCGCGGGATCGTCCTCCGCCAGGCTCATGCGCGCGGCATAGTTCTTTTTGAAGATATCCCGGAGCGTCGTGTTGGTCCCGTTCACGACGACTTTTCCGGTGCTGTAGTTGACGGTGCCCTTCAGGGCGCTGTGGATGCCGCCGAGGTCGATGACCAGCTCGCCGTCCACATAGAGCCAGAAGTCGTCGTCTCCGACGAACTCGAAGACGATATCGTGTCCCCAGGCGTCGACGCCGTTCGGGGTCTGCATGAAGTGGCCCTCGATCTCCATGCCGAAGTAGTGATCCTCAGGCTCGTTAAAGCCGTACAGCGTCTCGTTCTTGCGCGGGTAGTTGTCGGAAAGATCGTGACCCAGAATATCGGTGAGGTTGAGCGGGTTGTCGCTGTGCGCCCTGCTCATGTCCAGCGTGTTGTAGGGCATGAACTGGCCGTGTCTGCGGGTGGGCCGCTGGACCTTCACAGTGCCGAGCTCCTGGTAGACCTCGAATTGCGAACCGCTCAGATGCGCAAAGTTTTCTGTGCTGTCGAACTGGTAGTAGCCGCTGCCGTCATAGATGCTCTGGATGAACAGGTGGTTGACTGTCGCCGCCCCGCTGAAAAGCTCGCTGAGCGACCGGCCGGTCAGCTTGGCCGTCGGATACCCGGAATCGCCGCCCTGCAGATCCGTGGACAGCAGGTTCGGCTGCACCGCATGCTCTGTGTAGAGCTGCGTCCCCATCACGCTGTACTGCCTCTCCGTCGTCGGGGAATACCCGCTGCCGGCGCTTTCGCGGATCGGGCCGTTGTAGTCGATCATCCGCATGGTCAGGCCAAGCGCCTCGTGATCGACCGTCGCCACCGGCGTCGGCTGACCCGGCGTGGACATCTGCATCACCGCGACGTAGAAGCTCTCGGCCTGAGACATCGGGCAGGAGACGACCTTCCCGTTCTCGGTCTTCAGGCCCGCATAGTCGTAGTTGGCCTCGTCCCAGGCAATGATCGGCGTGTAGTAGTCGCCGTAGCGACGTCCGTTCAGGTTGACGCCGATCGTATGATCCGAGAAGATCTGGTCCCCGGCGATCTGCGGGGCAATATACTTCCCGGTATACATGTTCTGAAATTCGTAGTAGTAGTTGGGGGTCGTCGTCCCCTCGTAACAGTATTCGGTAAACTCCCAGAGCAGCGTGTTGTTCTGCGTGCCGACCCAGACGAGCGCGTCGCCGGATTCGTAGCACGGGATAAGGTCGCCGTTGTGGTCGATCGCGTAGAACTCATACGCCTTCTCGCTGTCGTTCCAGACGCGGGTGTAGATGACGACCGCCTTGCCGGTGCAGACGTTCACCCGGTCCGAAGCGCTGACCTTGGTGGCGGAATACATGACGAAGTCATCTTCGCTGTAGACGGAGAGGTCCGCGAAGTTGAGCCATTCGGTGGCGCCGGAGGAGCTTCCTACGCAGAAGCTGCTGGAGTTGCTGATATAGCTGACCGCTTTCTGCGCCTCTACGCCGAGCAGACGGACCTTGCCCTGCCTATTGCCCGTGCCGGGGATCACCTGCAGGACGCAGTACGCATCCGCCTCATCGACGAGCGTGAGATTGCTGCCGTCGATCCGGAGATACTTCCCCGTATCGGAGGTCAGGTAGTAGCGATCTTCCGCGATGCTGTGGAAGGTCCACATGGGGATGTCGCTGTCCTTCGCCACATAGAGCGTACGCGACTGGTCCATTGGATCGCTCCGGATCAGCAGACTCTTCTGGCCCAGCATCTGAACGCCGTTCTTGACCGTTTCCGTCGTCAGCATGGCGTTGGCGGAGGTGCCGCTGCGGTAGCTCACCAGTCCGTGGCTGACGCCGTCGAGACCATACACGTCGTCCGCGATCGTGAGCGAGGAAATGATCGTGACGGTGATCTGGCTGTTCGCGGCAGTGCCGGTGCCGTCATAGAGCCGGATGCCGAGGCCGCCGTTGGAATACTGCAGATACTTCTCGGTCCCGGCCACATTGAACCACAGCACGCCCGAGGCGGCCTGGCTGACCTCGAAGGGCGTCCCGTTTTCGGACACGAGCCCCATGAGATTGCCGCTCGTGTTCTTCATGTATCGCGGGCTGCCGTTGATCTTGGTATAGATATAGTACTGATTGCTCTGTCCGGACACCGGTGCAAAGTACCATGTGCTCGCGGAGGCGATGTCCGTCGTCACGATAAAAGCCGAGTTGCCGTTGAGCGTGTTGGTGAAGTAGTTGATTACGTTGTTTCTGGTAACGGAGAGGTAGAAGCCCTGGCTGTCGTTGTACCCGGCGGCCAGATCCTCTACGGTTCCGAGGGTTTGCTTCAGCGGGGCCGGTCCGGCCACCACGGCGTACACGGAGAAGCCGTCCGTGCTGAAGGCGAGAGATTCTCCGCTGGCGCTGCCGCCCATTGAGCGTACGGCGCTGCCGTCCTCGTCCTCTTCAAAGTGCAGCACGTCGAGCCTGCCATAGCGATCCAGCTCCGTGCCGATCAGGCGGATGCTGACGTCCACCTTGCCCGTCGGCTCATAGCTCACACTGTGGTCCTCGGCGGACACGATGGAGATGTCAAACACGCGGGACAGCTCCAGTTCCTCCTGCGGCACGCCGAGCGCCTCGGCGCTCTGCTCGATGTAGCGCTCGTATCCCTCATCCCCGTCGCGGATCTCGGAGACGAGAAGCTCCGTGCCCTTCATCGGAAGGCCGGCCGTGTCCTGATAGGTCACCTGGATGTCGTAGCTCGCCCCGTCGGACGTGGTGATCGTCCGGCTGAGCGCGGTCTCGATGACCGTAAAGACGGAGAAGCCGTCTGTGTCGAACTCCACGGCGCCGTTGGCGACGCTGCTGTCCATCTCCTCGACCTTTTCGCCGAAGTGGACGACGGAGAGCTCCTGCTCGGCCGTGGGTTTTTCACTGAGGAACTCGATGATGACCGTCACGTTCTCGTCCGGCTGGATGTGCCTTTCGGTGTTCGGGTCGAGCAGATAGATATCAAACACACGGGCAAAGCTGATCCGTTCAACGGAAACGTCGAGCTTCTCGGCGCTGCCCTCGACATAGTCCTGATAATTGTCGCTATCCTCGAAGAGCTCTTCGACGATCAGCTTCGCATCGGCGGGGATGCCGGACAGCTCGCTGTCATAGCGCACGGTGATCCGGTAGCTGCTGCCGTCGGTGGCGATGAGCTCGCGGAGCGTATCGGGCGCTTCCTCCTCGTCCTCCGGCTCTTCCCCGGCTTCGGCGGTCCCGGCGGTCTCGGCGGTCTCGGCGGTCTCCGAGTTTTCATCGGTCTCGTCCGCCTCATCCTCTCCGCGCTCCTCAGCGGGCGTGAAGGCCAGCAGGGCCATGCCGGAAAGTTTCTCCGTGCAGAACTCCGCCCAGTGGCCGGCCTGAAGCTCGCAGCGGAACAGCGCGCTGTCAAGCGAGAAGAACAGTTCCCTTGCGGCATAGCCGTCCGCGCCGACGGGATCGCCCGGCTCGATGGGCCGGCCCTCGGCGTCGAGCCAGCGGTGGCTCAGGCCGACGAGGCGCAGCTCCTCGTTCTCCTCATGCTCCGGCTCCCGGCTCAGCATGGCGCGGATCTCGGCCGCGTCGCAGCCGACGAAGCTCCGGGCCTCGATCAGGCGATAGACGCCCTCGTCCGTCTCGGGAAGACTGAGCTGCTCGCCCTTGATCTCGGCCGGGGCAAAGGACAGCGCCTCGCCGCCGTAGACCGTGACGCCGAGATAGCGGGTGCTGAAGCTCGTGTCCGCCGGCTCCGTGGTCTCTTCGGGCAGTTCCGGGGTCTCTTCGGGCTGCTCCGGGGTCTCTTCGGGCTGCTCCGGGGTCTCCTCGGGCTGCTCCGGGGTCTCTTCGGGCTGCTCCGGGGTCTCCTCGGGCTGCTCCGGGGTCGTCTCGGGCAGCTCCGGGGTCGCTTCGGGCAGCTCCGGGGTCGTCTCGGGCAGCTCCGGCGTCACCTCGGGCTGCGGCTCCGGGGTCGCCTCGGGCTGCGGCTCCACCGTCTCTTCAGCGTCGGCAAACGCGGCGGGGAGCTCCAGCACGCCCGGCGCGCCGAGCAGCAGGAGAAGCGCCAGCAGCACGGCAAGAACCCTTCTCGCGGAGAGCGCCGTTTCACGGCTCTTCCGCGCGAGAAGTCTCGCCACGCTCATCAAAGCGGTATTCAGTTTTTCGCCGCTTTGCATCATCAAAGGGACCTCCTGTCAGCGCCTTCCATAATATGGGGGGCCATTGACATAACTCGCCAATTTATCTATCATATATTACCACTTTTTTCTAAAATTTCAAGGATTATTTTTGAAAAGCGCCATTTGTTTTTCGTATGTTTTCAGTTCATTCACAGTATATGACAGCCGCCGTCAACAACACCGTCAATAGAACGGTAAAAACGCGGTTTCTTTTGATTCTTTTTTGACGCGGGTCCCTTCAAAGGGCAGAAAAGATCCCTCAGAAAAAAAGACCGCGCCGCGCGGGCCGCCCTCCCCGCCCAGGGGAAGGACGCTGTTCGTCATGCGAGACGGGTCCCCGGCTGACCTCATGTGTTTCATGCGGCAGTTTTTCAGCGCGGCAGGACCGAAAAAGAACGAAAAAGCCCGCAGGCGGCCATTGCCTGCCGGGAAAAAATATGGTAATTTATATTGTGGTATATTAGTGGTGCCCGAACACGTCGAACGCAGCTTCGGCGCGACGGGCCAGAAGCCGTCTTCGGGGCGCAGGGAAAACCCGCCGTCTGCAGCCGATCGGATCGTTTGCGGAAAACAGTCAGGAGGACAGTATGTTTGAAAAGCAGTTTCAATTGAATGAACAGAGCATCTCTGTCATTCAAGAGCTCGGGAAACATATGCCCGGCGGTTTTTTCATCTACCGCGCTCAGCAGCCGGAAGAGCTGCTGTACGCGAACAAGGCGGTTTTCAACATTTTCGGCTGTGAAGATCTGGAGGATTTTAAGGCGCTCACCGGCTTTACCTTCAAGGGGATGCTCCACCCGGAGGACTATGAAGCGGTCAGCGCGTCGATCAATCAGCAGATCCAGAACAGCGAGGAAAAGATGGACTACGCCGAGTACCGCATCATCCGGAAGGACGGCGCGGTGCGCTGGGTGGACGATTACGGCCATTTCACGGAGACGGAAGCCTACGGCGGGATCTATTATGTTTTCATCTCCGATATCACCGAAAAAAAGGAGCGCCTGGAATCCGACCAGAAAAAGCACCGGAAAGAGCTGGATAACATGATCACGGCCATGGCGTCGGATTACCGCAGCGTGTATCATGTGGATCTGGATTCGGACGACGCGGTCTGCTACCGCGCCGACCCCGAAGACGCGGCCGACAAAGAAGGCGTCCACTTCCCTTTTCATCAGAGATTCGAGGAATACTGCAGGCTGTATGTGGACGAGGAATACCAGAAAAGCTTTCGCCGCTTTATCGATCCTGCAGAAATACGCCGGGCGCTCGCGACTGAGAACATCATCGCCTGCCGCTACATGGTCAGGCGCGGAGGCAAAGAATCCTATGAAATGCTGCGGATGGCCGGCGTCCGGCATCCGGCGGATCGGCAGGACCATATCGTCCATGCCGTGGGTCTCGGCTTTACGAATATCGACTCGGAGATGCGGGAAAACCTGCGGCAGCAGAGAGCTCTGGCCGACGCCCTCGCCGCTGCGGAGCAGGCCAATATGGCCAAGACGGCATTCCTCTCCAATATGAGCCATGAGATCCGTACGCCTATGAACGCGATCATCGGCCTGAACAGTCTTGCTCTGCGCAACGAAAGCCTGCCGGATGATACGCGGGAGTATCTCGAGAAGATCGGCGCCAGCGCGCGGCATCTGCTGGGCCTGATCAACGATATCCTGGACATGAGCCGGATCGAATCCGGCCGGATCGTACTGCGGAAGGAAGAGTTCTCTTTCCGCAGCATGCTCGAGCAGATCAACACCATGGTCATGTCCCAGTGCTCGGAAAAGGGCTTGAAATACGAATGCAGGGTCCTGGGCGGCGTCAGCGATTACTATATCGGCGACGATATGAAGCTCAAGCAGGTATTGATCAACATCCTGTCCAATGCCATCAAGTTCACAGACGCGCCCGGAAGCATCTCCCTGAGTGTGGAGCGCACCGGCACATTCGGCGAACAGTCGACCTTGAAGTTCGTGATTTCCGATACCGGCATCGGCATCGATCAAAGCTTCATTTCAAAGATATTCGAACCCTTCACCCAGGAAAACAGCAGCCGCAGCAGCAAATACGGCAGTACCGGCCTCGGCATGGCCATCACCCGAAGCATCGTGGAGCTTATGAACGGTGAGATCTCCGTTCGCTCCGAAAAGGGCAAGGGGTCTGAATTCACCGTGGTGATCTCACTGAGGGACTGCCGGCATCAAGGCTCGGCGACCCGCTATATCAACCCGAACGACATGCTGGTGCTGATCGTGGATGACGAAGAGATCGCGGCGGAGCACGCCCGTCTCGTGCTCGACGAGGTCGGCATCAAGGCCGATACCTGTCTGACCGGCGACGAGGCGCTGCACATGCTGGAGGTGCAGCACGCCAAGCACTACCCGTACAACCTCGTGCTGCTGGACTGGAAGATGCCGGAGATGGACGGGCTGGACATCGCCAGGGAGATCAGAAAACGCTATGACAGCGAGACGACCGTGATCATCCTGACGTCCTTCAACTGGGACGAGATCATGGATGAGGCTCTGCACATCGGCGTGGACAGCTTTCTGGCAAAGCCTCTCTTCGCGTCCAATGTGATCGACGAGTTCGAGCGGATCGCGCGCAAGAACAACTTGAGCCTTTTCAAGGAGCACAAGCGCGCCGAATTGAACGGACGGCACATCCTGCTGGCGGAGGACATCTTCATCAACGCGGAGATCATGAAGCAGCTGATCGTGATGAAGGATGCCGAGATCGATCATGCGGAAAACGGAAAGATCGCCGTGGATATGTTCGGGAAAAGCCCTCCCGGTTTCTACGACGCGATCCTGATGGATATCCGGATGCCGGAAATGGACGGTCTTGAAGCCGCGCAGACGATCCGGGCCATGGACAGGCCGGACGCGAAGACGATCCCCATCATCGCTTTGACCGCCAACGCATTCGACGAGGACGTCCAGCGCAGCCTGCAGGTCGGCATGAACGCGCATCTGTCCAAGCCGGTCGAGCCGGACGCCCTGTTCGAGACCCTGGAAACGATGATAAAGCCTTAGCTCTGTCCTGTACAAGAAGACAAAGGAGAGAACCGCTGATGACCGAGCAGAAGCAGATGAACAGCATCCCCGCCATGAGCGGAGAGGGCCTGAAACGGCTCGTGCTGATCGTTGAGGATGAATTCGTCAACCGTGAACTTTTGAACGCCTATCTGGAACAGGACTATGAGATCCTCTGCGCGGAGACCGGCGTGGAGGCGATGCGGCTGATCTACGAGAAAAGCGAGACTCTCAGCCTTGTTCTGCTGGATCTGAACCTGCCGGGCATGAACGGATTGGATATCCTGCGGGAGATCAAAAAGGATATCGATCTTTCCCGGATCCCGGTGATCGTTCTGACCTCCGACGCGGAATCCGAGGTGGAAAGCCTCAGCTCGGGCGCCAGCGACTTTATTCCCAAGCCCTACCCCCGGTACGAGATCATCCAGGCCCGTGTTCGCCGCAGCATAGAGCTCTCCGAGAACCGGGACCTGATTCGCTGGACGGAGCGGGATCATCTGACCGGGCTTTACAACCGGGAATACTTTTACCGCTATGCGGAGCAGTACGACGTCTTTCATCGGGATGAGGCGACGGACGCGCTGGTCGTGGACGTCAGTCACTTCCGTCTGATAAACGAGCGCTTCGGGAAAGCGTATGCGGACGAGATCCTCAAGCGGATCGGCTCCGAGCTGCTCGCGATCGTCAAGGAAACGGGCGGCATCGTCTGCCGCAGAGAGGCGGACACGTTTCAGGTATACTGCCCGCATATGGCCGACTACAGATCCGTTGCCGAACGGGTCACGGACGCGGCCTGCGGAGACGCGAGAGGCCGCGTGCGTATCCGGATCGGCGTCTGCTCCGAAGTGGACAAAGCCAGCGATATCGAGCGCCACTTCGATCACGCCAAAAGCGCGGCGGATACCATTCGGAACAGCTTTACGGAGTCTGTCGCGATCTATAACGACGAGCTGCGTGACAAGGAAGTGTATGCGGAGCGGCTGCTGGAAGATTTCCGGGATGCTCTTGAGCAGAAGCAGTTTCTTGTGTATTATCAGCCGAAGTATCATATCCTGTCTCCGCAGCCGCGCCTCTGCGGCGCCGAGGCTCTCGTGCGCTGGAAGCACCCGGAGTTCGGTCTGGTGAGCCCGGGGCGGTTCATCCCGCTGTTCGAAAGCAACGGGCTGATCCGCGATCTTGACAACTACGTCTGGCGGGAGACCGCCGCGCAGATACGCCGCTGGAAGGATCATCCGGGCCGCGCGGTCCCCGTATCGGTCAACGTGTCGCGGGTCGACATGTTGGATCCCGAACTGACCGATACGCTCCGCCTCATCGTGGAAGAAAACGGTCTGGATTTCGGCGACCTCCATCTGGAGACCACGGAGTCGGCCTACACGGAGAATTTCGAGCAGATCATCCAGACCGTGGCCCGTCTGCGGGCGCTGGGCTTCAAGATCGAGATGGACGATTTCGGATCGGGGTATTCTTCGCTGAATATGATCACGAAGCTGCCCTTCGACGTGCTGAAGCTCGATATGGAGTTCATCCGCACCGCTTTCAGCGAAAACGGGAACACCGGCATCCTGAAGATCATGCTGGATATCGCAGACTACCTTTCCGTTCCGATGATCGCAGAGGGCGTTGAAACGGAATCCCAGATGCTGACGCTGAAAGAGTTGGGCTGCGATATCGCGCAGGGCTACTATTTTGCCAGGCCGATGCCGGCGGATGCGTTTGGCTCCTTGCTGGCCGGGTCCGCCGATTGATCGTTTCGAAACGATCTCAGATATACTTTTTGTGGGAGGAATCATCATGCTGACAGTCGAGAACCTTCGTGCCTGGGGCGCAAACGTGGACGAGGCGCTTGTAAGGTGCCTGAACAACGAAAGCTTTTATCTGA
Source organism: Oscillospiraceae bacterium (assembly GCA_017430985.1). Taxonomy (GTDB): domain Bacteria; phylum Bacillota; class Clostridia; order Oscillospirales; family Oscillospiraceae; genus Limivicinus. The sequence continues at coordinate 2,214 of JAFRLZ010000067.1, read as the reverse complement.
GGCTGGTAAACAAAGCGCTGTTGGATCCGTCCTTTGACAAGCTGGCGGAAACGGTTTCCTCCGGCGATCTGGAGCAAGGCTTTGACCTTGCCCATTCGCTCAAGGGGGTATGCGCCAACCTGGCGCTGACGCCGATCTGCAGGCCGATCGAGCAGATCACGGAGCTGCTGCGGAGCAGAACGGATACGGATTATACGGCGCTGCTTGAAGAGATCGGTTCAAAAAGGAGCCAATTGATCGACCTTCTGTAAAAAAACTCCCCGCCTGCAGGCGGGGATCGAAACGGCTTCCGCAAAAGCGGCAGGGAGAGACCTTCTCCCTGCCGCTTTTCACCTGTCGGACGCGCAGCTCCGATCTCCCCTGCCATACGGGCAAGGCAGCTTCCGTACAAGGTCCGCCCGGCAGCGGCATTGACGTCGGAGCGAAAAGGAGCTGCCCGGGCGGGCAGCTCCTTAAAGTCTTTGCTATGTAGTTTTGGAAACTACGGATCAGGCCTTGGCCTTCTTGCCCTGGCCGGCCAGGGTCTTGACGGCGGTGACCGCAAGGATCACAGCCAGCACGACCAGCAGCGTGGACCAGATGGCAACGTACCAGTCGCCCCAGGGAGCGGCACCGGCAGCGATGACCTTGATCTCCTTGATGATGGTCATGACCAGAGAAGTGATGGTCGCGACCAGCATGAAGCACATCGGGAAGTAGAACATCTTGTTGTTGCGGCCGATCTTGCCGAGCCAGGTGCAGACAGCCAGCATGGCGATACCGGCGAGCAGCTGGTTGGCAGCGCCGAACACGCCCCAGATCTGGGACAGGCCCAGGAAGCCCATGCCGCAGCCGATGCCGGCCATGATGAGGGTGGCGACGACCGGGTTGGCGAAGAACTTCGCGGCGCCGGTCAGATCCTCGCGGGTCTTTCCTTCCGGAGTCAGCAGCTCAGCGAAGAGGTAACGGCAGAGACGGGTGGCGGAGTCGAGGGAGGTCAGAGCGAAGACGGAGACCGCCAGCGTGAACAGGTTGTAGATCACGGCGTAGCTCTTCTCGCCCGCGAAGGAAGCGAACATGGTGGCAATGCCGCCGGCGAACGCAGCCGGAGGAGCGGTGAAGTCAGCGCCGCCGCCGTAGGTGGAGCGGGAGAAGATGACGCCGACAGCGATCAGGGAGATGATGCCCAGAGCGGACTCGATGATCATGGAGCCGTAACCGATGGTCTTGGCGTCCTTCTCGTTATCGAGCTGCTTGGAGGAGGTACCGGAGCTGATCAGGGAGTGGAAGCCGGAGCAGGCGCCGCAGGCGACCGTGATGAACAGGGTCGGGAAGATGGTGCTGGCCTTGCCGGGAACCACAGCGGGGATCTCCACGGTGGCCGCGCCGGTGAAGGTGCCGCCGATGATGGCGACGAAGGCCAGGATCATCATACCGTAGAGCAGGAAGGAGCTCAGGTAGTCACGCGGCTGGAGCAGGATCCAGACCGGGAGCAGAGAGGCAACGACGACGTACACGAAGATGAAGAGAACCCAGAAGTTCTTGCCGAAGTGCAGGCCGACGAACTGGCCGAGGACAACGATGGCGACGATGCCGATGATGCCGACGACAGTGGCCGGGCCGACCTTCGCATTCTTGCGGTACACGAAGAAGCCGAAGATCGCGGCGATGACGATGAAGAGCATCGAGGTCATGGCCGTGGAGCCGTTGGCAGCATAGTTCGCAGCGGAGGTGTCCACCGAGGCGAAGGTGCCGGCGACGACAGCGGTGAAGGAGGCGATGACCAGGATCAGAACGGCCAGCGCGAAGATGATGAACAGGCGCTGAGCCTTGATGCCCATGGAGTCCTTGATGACCTCGCCGATGGAGCCGCCGTTGTGACGGATCGAAGCGAAGAGGGCACCGAAGTCATGCATGGCGCCGAAGAAGATGCCGCCGAGCACGCACCACAGGAACACGGGGACCCAGCCGAAAACGGAGGCCAGGATCGGTCCGTTGATGGGGCCTGCACCGGCGATGGACGAGAAGTGGTGGCCCATCAGAACGGCGGGGTTGGCAGGAACGAAGTCCTTTCCGTCGTAGCTGGTGTGGGCCGGGGTCTCACGGTTGGGGTCAACGCCCCACTGCTTGGCCAGCCAGCCGCCGTAGAAGACGTAGCCGAGAGCAAGCAGCACGACCGCGCAAAGAAGGATAACTAATGCGCTCACACTTTTCACTCCTTATGAAAAAATGTTT
>JAFRLZ010000066.1 GCA_017430985.1 Oscillospiraceae bacterium | reverse complement strand
GTCGCCTCCGGCGACAGCCCCCTTTAGGCAAGGGGGCCTAAGAGGAACGATGGAAATCCCCCAGTCGCCTCCGGCGACAGCCCCCTTTAGGCAAGGGGGCCTAAGAGGAACGATGGAAATCCCCCAGTCGCCTCCGGCGACAGCCCCCTTTAGGCAAGGGGGCCTTAGCTCTATAAACTCCCGTTTCTCCATTCCGCCTTGCTTCAGCGTTTCAGCGGATCGGCCGCGGGCGCGACCGGCGTATCCTCCCGCAGCGGCGGCACGGGCCGCGCCATGCAGACGTAGCGCCACTCGTCGGCGGCGTGGTCCTCGCCCTCGGTATCCAGGTCCTCCGGGCAGCTTTTGGAAAACTGCAGCGTCGGGATCGTGCGGATGAAGGCGCGGCAGCTGTCGAAAACGTACAGCCGGGGATAGCCCTCATCGTCGAACTGCAGGCGGTAGTGGCACTGCATCCAGCCGGGGATGCGGCGGTTGTCGCCGGGCGCGAAGCACAGGCCGTACCGCGCGGCTGTCTCGGCCACGCTCTCGCCGCGGCTCGCGTCCCAGATCGAGGGGTCGGCCACGCCCTCGATGCGCCGGGCGCGCAGCCAGGGGTGCTCGCGCTCGATGCGCGCGATCTCCCGGAACTGCCTGTCCGGCGTCCAGCGCAGGCCGACGTTGCCCTCGCCCGTGCCGCCGTAGAGCTCGAGCACGCGGTACAGGACGCCGTCGTAGTCGACGGCCCACCAGGCGCAGGAGAAGGGGCGGCCGTAGCCGAAGTCGTAGCTGCGGAGGATCGGCCAGCCGCGCCTTTCGCCGGAGGCGAGGTCGAAGGGCGCGATGACGTGGGTGAAGCGGCGGGCCTGCCTGAGCTCCTCTTCGCTCGCGGTAAAGCCGCATCTCTGAGCCAGAGCCCGATCCGGCCTCACCCGGAAGTCATCGAAAAACTGCCCTTCGAACAGGTCCCAGCTGCCGTGCAGCCAGGCCTCGCGCAGCTTGGGGGGCAGGCGTTCCAGCCGCGCGAGATAACCGGGGTCGGCGCGCATGAGCGCCTCGTTGTCGGTGGCCAGCGCCTGGATGAAGGCGTAGTCCTCCGCGTCCTCGCCCTCGCGGAACTGCCGGTCGATGAACAGGCGCTTGACCCAGGCGTGCCCCTCGCCGCCGGGGTTGCAGGTGAGGTAGACGCGCTTGGGGAAGTCGTTGACCCCGCGCACGCAGGCGCGCAGGCGGTCGATGCGCTCCTCGCTCTGCTGCGTGGCCTCGTCGACGAACAGCACGTCCGTCTCGGTGCCCTGGAAGCGCTGCGCGTCGGCGTCGCCGTCGCAGTAGCGGAAGAGGATGCGGCTGCCGTTCGGGAAACGCAGGGTCTTCTTCTGCTCGTTGTACTCGGCCAGGCGCTCGGCGGGGTCGGGGTGGTAGCAGCGCAGCAGCTCCGTCAGCGGCAGGATGTGGTTTTCCTGCAGCTCGGGGTAGGTCTTGCGCACGATGAGGCACTTGATGCCTTGATAGCGCAGGCACAGCAGCACCGCCTTGACGCGCACGGCCCAGCTCTTGCCGCCGCCGCGCGCCCCGCCGTAGGCCAGCACCTTGTGGGTGTCGGTCAGGAAGGCCATCTGCTTCTCGCTGGGCCTGGGAATGATGAGTTCGGACATGGGTCCCTCCTGATTCCGGATGCGGAATTACTCCGCCGCCGCCTCCGTCTCGCCCTCGAAGCGCACGGTGATCGCGGCGTTCTCCGGCCCGCACAGCTCGCGCTCGAGGGCGAGCGCGTCCTTCAGCACGCCGCAGAGCTCCCGTGCGGTCTTCGAATCGGCGGCGAGGCGGCCGGCCTCGCTCAGCTCGCGCAGCGCCTCGGCCGCGCCCCCGGCGACGGCCGCGACCGCCCGTGCCAGTTCCTCATGCTCGTTCATACGCAGCCTCCGCTCCGCCCCCCCCTTGCCTAAAGGGGAGCGGCCGAGCGAGGCAAGGTCGGGGGGATACCAAAAGCCCTGACATGCCCGTGCTGCTCGACCGGCAAAATCCCCCGGTCAGCTTCGCCGACAGCCCCCTTCAGGCAAGGGGGCCTTTGCGCGATGACCCTTCGTTTTGCCGTCCTCTTTATTCCGGATTCCGAACTCCGAATTCCGAATTGCCTCGTCTCCGGATATCCCGTCCGCTCCATCGCCCGGATCGTCGGATGATCGGGGATCTGGTTCATGCAGCCGCCTCCCGTGCGCGCCCTCCCCCTCCGGCCGCCCGCGCCCGGAGGGAAAAGTAAAGTTTAACCGAACTTCACGCGTAAAAAAAGCCGCCCCGCATCGCGCGAAGCTCCCCTTCGGCTGCGGCCGCGTTTTCTCCGCCGTCAAGTTCGGTTAAAGTATACCACATTTGTTCGGTTTTGTCAAGTATTGGCTTGACAAACTTTCGGTTAAACTATACTATAGACGCAGAAGACAAGGATCCCGGGGAAAGGAGCGTTTATGAGCGACATCACCTACGACAAGCAGATCTTTGCCGCGAATCTGCGCCGCCTGATGGACCGCCACGGCGAGAAGCAGGTGGACGTGGCGCGGCTGCTGGGCGTGACGAAGGCCTCGGTGAGCGCCTACTGCAGCGGCGAGCAGATGCCCCGCATGGACAAGCTCGAACAGCTCGCCCGGCACTATGGGGTGCCGCGCGCCGCGCTGATCGAGAGCGAGGCGCCCGCGCCCGCCGCGCCGGAGCCGGCGGCGCTCAGCCCCATCGAGGCGATCTACGGCTCGCTCAACGACGCGGGGCAGAGCGAGCTGCTGCGCTACGGGCGCTATCTCGGCGCGCAGGAGGAGTTCCGCGCGCGCCTCGCGCCGATCGTCACGATCCGGCACTATCTGGTGCCCGCCGCGGCGGGCTACGCTTCCCCCGTGGAGGGCGAGGACTACGAGGACATCCCCCTGCCGGACGACGCGCCTCCGGGGGCGGATTTCTGCCTGACCGTCCGGGGCGACAGCATGGCGCCCTACATCCGGGACGGGCAGCTCGTCTACGTCCGGCGCGACACGCCGCTGCGGGAGTTCGACGCGGGCGTATTCTATGTGGACGGGGATGTGCTGTGCAAGCAGTGGTGCGTGGACTACGCGGGCACGCTGCATCTCCTGTCGGCCAACCCCGCGCGCGAGGACGCCAACCGCAGCTTCCCGCGCAGCAGCGGGCAGACGGTGATCTGCTTCGGCAAGGTCCTCCTGCCCCATCCCCTGCCGAAGCCGGCGTACCGGTAACGCGTCAACGCAAGCGTTCCCCGCTGTAAGGGCCGCTGTCAGCGCCCGCCAAACGGGAGTATGGCGAGCAAAGGCCCCCTTGCCTAAAGGGGGCTGTCGCCGGAGGCGACTGGGGGAATTCCATTGTTCCTCTCAGGCCCCCTTGCCTAAAGGGGGCTGTCGCCGGAGGCGACTGGGGGAATTCCATTGTTCCTCTCAGGC
>JAFRLZ010000065.1 GCA_017430985.1 Oscillospiraceae bacterium | reverse complement strand
GCGAGGTACACGCCCCCGCAAAAAACGATCGGATTGCTTTCGCCGCTGCGGCGGCGAAAGAGTTGGCCTGTCATTGCGAGGCTCCGCAGGAGCCGTGGCAATCCGTCCCCCTAAAAACTAATCGATAAACTCCCGTTTATCAATTCCGGATTCCGGATTCCAGATGGTCTTACCCCCGCAGGTCCTCGCCGCGGAAGTATTTGCCCAGGGGCTTGACGAGCAGGGCGAACACGAGCAGGCAGAGCACGATGTTGGGCACCATATAGGCGAGGTTGTACAGCAGGGAGTAGAACCAGGGGCTGTGCATGGTCATGCCGAAGAAGCTCTCGGGCATGTATTCGCCCCAGACCGTCGCGCCGACGACCCAGTGCACCACGAAGCGCGCGAAGCCGCCGAGGAGCGTGCCGGTGAAAATGCTGCGGGTCTTGCCGCGGCAGAGACCGGCGAGGCCCAGCGCCGTGTAGGCCAGCAGATAGTCGCCGATGATGGACTGCCAGCCGAGGGCGAAGCCGCCGTCGAAGGCAAACTGCAGGATGCCGTAGACGAAGCCGGCCAGCAGGCCGGGCCCGAGGCCCCAGCGCACGGCGTAGACCAGGATCGGGATCATCGCGAGGGTGACGCTGCCGCCCCAGGGCATGCGCCAGAGCTTCAGGTAGCAGAGCACCTGCGCGGCGGCGACGAGGATGGCGCCCTCGGTGAGCGCGCGGAGCGTGAGCTTGGATTTCTTCATGTGTTTTTCCTCCTTTTGTTCTTCGCGGAAGCGGAGAGATGAAAAAGCCGCAGGCTCGCAAAAACGAACCTGCGGCAAGCATCGTGCCTCTGTTTCCTACGCCGGCATTACCCGGATCAGGTTCGAGGGTTCGGAGCCTCGATTAGCTCCTTCTCAGCCGGGAAGACCCAGCGCCCCTTTTGCAAATCGAATTGTAGTCCTTTCGGCAGGCCCTGTCAAGCCCCGAAGGAGCGCGCCTTGTCGATGATGAACTGGCGCAGCCAGGGGCCCGCCTCGGGGTTGGCCAGCGCGAAGTCGATGATCGACTCGAGATAGCCCTTGAGGTTGCCGGTGTCGTAGCGGCGGCCCTCGAAGTCCACGGCGCACATGGGCTCGCGGCGGCAGAGCGTGCGCATCGCGTCGGTGAGCTGGATCTCGTTGTTGCGTCCGGGCGGGGTGTGCTCGAGGATGTCGAAGATGCCCGGGGTGAGCACGTAGCGGCCGAGGATCGCGTACTGCGAGAGCTTTTCCTCCAGCGTCGGCTTCTCGTTCATGTCGCTGATGCGGTAGACCCGCTCGCCGAGCTGCTCCTCCAGCTTGACGGAGGAGTACTTCACGATCAGCTCGTCCGGCACCTCGCGCACGGCGATGGCCGAGCAGGCGTTGGCCTCGGCCGCTTCGACGAGCTGATGGAGCACGGGCTTTTTGCTGAGCATGATGTCGTCGCCGAGCAGGATGCCGAAGGGCTCGCCGTTGACGAAGTTCTTGGCGCGCCAGATCGCGTGGCCGAGGCCCTTGGTCTCCTTCTGGCGGACGAAGAACACGTCGGCCATGTCCGCCACGGCGCGCACCGTGCGGGCCTCGTCCTCCTTCCCGTCGGCCAGCAGCCGCTCCTCAAGGTCGGGCGCATAGTCGAAATAGTCCTCGATGGGCGTCTTGCCGCGGTTGGTGATGATGAGGATCTCCTCGATGCCGGCGGCCACGGCCTCCTCCACGATGTACTGGATGACGGGCTTGTCCACCAGGGGCAGCATCTCCTTGGGGATGCTCTTCGTGTTGGGCAGCAGGCGGGTTCCGAGACCTGCGGCCGGGATGATGGCTTTCCTGACTTTCATGGCGTTCTCCTTTTGCCCCTTGGGGCGGGGCTCAGCGTTGATTGACCTTCTCGGTGAACTCCCGGAAGGCTTTGATCCTGGGAAGCTGGCGCAGCAGCGTGTAGCCGATCAGATACAGCACGCCCAGCTCGCCGAGACCGACGGTGAGCGCGTTGAAGCCGTAGGACTTGAGCGGATCGGCGAATTCCTGGAAGCCGTAGCCCCAGGTGAGGACAGCGCCGACGATGACGGCGTTGAAGAGCACCGGCATCAGGCAGCCGAGGAGCCGGTTTTTGACGCAGTTCCCCTTCCTGCCGAACCAGGCCGTGAACAGGCCCGCCAGCACCGTGGCGAGCGAGCCGAACACGATGTCGAGCGCGCTGGCGGTGTAGAGGTTGGCGAGGAAGCAGCCGATCGCGACGCCCCAGACCGTGCTCGGCATGAGGAAGGGCAGCACGGTCAGCGCTTCGCTGACGCGGAACTGGACCGGCCCGTAGCTGATGGGCGCAAGTACGATGGTGAGGACCGCGTAAACGGCGGCGATGACGGCCGAGACGGCCAGGCGCAGGGTGGTGTTTTTCTTCTTCTGCATGGGTTCGGATGACCTCCATTTTTTATTTCGCCGCATGGAGGACCCCAAAACAAGCCGCGACAAGCGGCTCCATTTTTTGATCCGGCCGTGCGGCCGAAGCGTGGCAGACCCGGACCACTGCCGCCTGTGAGCGCCCTTTTTCGGATCTTTTTGTCCCGCCTCACTTGCCGGGCGTTAGCCCGGCGGCGTTCGTTGGGCGCAAAAATCACTCGAAAAATGTCAGCTCACAGGTGCTTCGCAGTTTCCGCAGAGCAGATTTGGGCCGAGGCGAGGCGCAGACCGCAGGGAATACTCTTGTATTTCCAAGGGCTGGAACGAAGCATCAGCCCAAATCTGCCTGCGCAAACCGGTATTGGCTCGAGTCTGCCACGCTTAAGCTGGGTGTGGAAACCAGCTTGTTTACAGGTTGTGGGGGACGCTCACATCCCCAGGTCTTCGTCGATCAGCAGCACTTCGGTGCGCATGCCGAACATCGGCGCCCAGAGCACCAGCAGCGCGCGGCAGATCCGGTCGGCCGAGCGGCAGTCATGGCACCGCCCGTCGAGCTGACAGGGCGTCTTTTTGTCCGGGAAGCGCCTGACGTTCTGCGTGGCGGCCACCTCGCGGGCGCGGCGGAGCGCGCTGTCAAAGTCCGGGCAGAGCTTGTTCCTGCCGACGAGGATGTAAACGGTCTTCTTCCCGAAGACCTGCGCGGCGAGGCGGTTGCCGTTGCCGTCGATGTTCAGGATCTCGCCGCTCTCGGCGACGGCGTTGGCGCCGCTGATGTAGACGGGGGCGGCGTTGGCCTTTTCGAGCGTCTCCCAGCCGGGGACGCGCCAATGCCAGTAGACCGTGTTATGTTCGCAGAGCTTTTCGTACAGTCCGAGCTGATCGGCCGTCTTGCTGCCGCCGATGCCGACGCTCGTGTTTCTGATCTCGGCCGTCAGATACGCGGCGGCCTCGGCGCCGGTATCGAAGCGGCGGACGATGAAGCCGCGTTCCTCGAGGCGGCGGGCGGTCTTGTCCATGTCCATGGGCGGGCGCGCTCCTTTCCGGTAAGATAGCCTGTCCGTATCGTATGCGGATAAAAATATCCTCGTCTGTATTATACAGACAGGGACGAGGGTTTGTAAAGGGGAAAAGTCCGACGCAGCGTCGCAGGGGAGGGGCAAGCCCCTTCCCTGCACCTAAGACCTACAGGTCCAGCGCCTTTGCGAGCTCCCGCGCCGAGAGGGCGAGGGAGCGGGCGTATTCCGCGTCCTCCGCGTCCACGGCGATGCGGATGGCCGAGCGCGCGGCCTCGGGATAGATGTGCATGGCGAAGCGCGCGCCGGAGAGGCGGATGCCGTCTTCGTAGTCCGCGCCCATGTCCAGCAGCAGCTCCGAGAGCGTGCCCATCAGACAGGCGCGGTCGCGGCAGTCACAGACGAGCCCGCCCTCCGGCGGCTCCGCCGCCTCCGCGCCCGCGGGCGCGGCGAAGCCCTCGCCGGGCTCGAGGCGCAGCCGGCCGAGCAGCGCGTCGGCGCAGCACCGGTAATAGGCCAGGGGCGTGCCCACGTCGCACCAGTAGCCCTCCATGGCGACGCCGAGCAGCTTTTCGCCGCGCCGCAGCAGCAGGGGGAACAGGTCTTTGGCAAAGTCGAAGGGCGTCCCCTCCGGCACGAGCGCGAGCGCGCGCGGCGAGAGCACATAGATGCCGGTGTTGACGAGGTCCGTGACCACGCGGCTCCAGTCCGGCTTTTCGATGAAGGCGCGCACCCAGCCCTCGCCGTCGGTGACGGTCAGGCCGTAGCTCAGCGGCTCCGGGTGCCGGCAGAGGGCGAGCGTGACCGCCGCGCCGCTCTCCCGGTGCGCCTCGAACAGCGCGCGCAGGTCGAAGTCGCAGGCGGCGTCGCCGCTGACGACGAGCACGTCCTCGTCCCCGATGAAATCGGCGCAGTGCTTCACGCCGCCGGCCGTGCCGAGCGGCTCGTCCTCCTCGCGGTACTGCAGGCGCACGCCCAGCGCGCTCCCGTCGCCGAAGCGGGCGCGGATGTCCTCCGCGCGGTAGCGGAGCGCGGCGCAGACCTCCGTGAAGCCGCTGCGGCGCAGCAGCGCCAGGATGTGCTCCATCAGCGGCCGCCCGAGCAGGGGCACCAGCGGCTTCGGGCCCTCGCCGGTGACGGCGCGCAGCCGCCGACCCTCGCCGCCGGCCATGATGACAGCTTTCATTTCTTTTTTTCCTCTTTCTTTCTGTCTGTCGGTATCCGGTAATATTGTCTGTGGAGGCGGGCAAATTATTTGTTGTAAAGACGCGCCACCTTTGGTATAATGTACTATCCGGAATTATGCGCATATCGGGAACCTGGGGAAAAGGAGGCGCGTTCGTGAACAAGAAGCTTCAGCGGCTGGCGGAACCGGGCGTGGGCCTGTATCTGTTCTTCCTTGTCGTTTTTGCCGCGGCGGCGCTGTTTTTCAAGAATTACTATCTGGCGGCGGCGGAGGCGGGAGCGATCCTGCTGCTGCTGATCTACAGCCGGATCGTCAAGCGCCGGCGCACGCGGCAGCTCGAGGCCTACATCGAGGAGGTCACCTACGACACCGAGAACGCCAAGAACAACACGCTCATGAATTTCCCGCTGCCCATCGCGGTCTTCCGCCTGGAGGACTCGCACATCGTCTGGGGCAACGAGATGTTCTTCGATCTGGGCGGCAAGGCGGTCAGCCGCATCGACGCCCGCATCTCCGACATGGTGCCGGAGTTTTCCGGCAAATGGCTGCTCGAGGGCAAGAACCGCTACCCCTCGCTGCTGGAGGTGGGAGGCCGGAAGTATCAGCTGCACGGCAACATCATCCGCTCCGAGAAAGAGGACGAGAGCAGCGCCTTCATGGGCATCACCTACTGGGTGGACGTGACGGAGTACGACAACACCCGTCTCGAATATGAAAATTCCCGCCCCGTGGCGGCGATCATCGTCATCGACAACCTGGACGACCTGACCAAGAACCAGCCGGACCGCGTCAAGAACGACCTGCGCGACAGCGTGGAGGACAGGCTCAAGGTCTGGGGCGAGCAGTGCAGGGGCATCATCCAGCGCTATGAGCGCGACCGCTATCTCGTGCTCTTCGAGCACCGCTACCTGCAGGCGATGAAGGAGGACAAGTTCTCCATCACCGAGCAGGTGCACCAGGTCGTCAGCCCCAACGGCGTCGGGGCGAGCATCTCGCTCGGCCTCGGCACCGACGCGGCGAGCTTCAGCGAGGCGCTGCAGTTCGCCAGGACCGCCACGGAGCTCGCGCTCTCGCGCGGCGGCGACCAGGCCGTCGTGAAAAACCGCCTGAGCTTCGAGTTCTTCGGCGGGCGCGGCTCCGAGGTGGAGAAGCGCACCAAGGTGCGCTCCCGCGTCGTGGCCAACACCCTCTCCGAGCTGATGCGCGACTCCTCGCAGGTGCTGGTCATGGGCCACCGCTACGCCGACCTCGACGCCGTGGGCGCGGCCGTCGGCGTGTGCTGCCTGGCGCGCAAATGCGGCGTGCGGGCCAACATCGTGATCGACCGGGAGAAGAACGTCTCCAAGACCCTCATCGACCGGCTCCTCCAGGAGCCGGAGTACCGGGAGACCTTCCTCGCGCCGGAGGACGCCATGCTCCGGGCCGACGGGCGGACGCTGCTGGTGGTGGTGGACATCAACCGCCCCGAGCAGGTGGAGGACCCCGACCTGCTGCTCAGCTGCAACCGCGTGGCCGTGATCGACCACCACCGCGTCGGCGCGACCTATATCCAGAACGCGGCGATGAGCTTCATCGAGCCCTACGCCTCGTCCTCCTGCGAGCTGCTGACGGAGGTCCTGCAGGAGCTGACCGAGCCCGCGGACATCCTGCGCTGCGAGGCCGACGCGCTGCTCTGCGGCATCGTGCTGGACACCAAGAGCTTCACCATCCGCACCGGCGAGCGCACCTTCGACGCGGCGGCCTTCCTGCGCCGCATCGGCGCCGACACGACGGACGTCAAGCGCCTGCTGCAGAACGACATGGAGGACACCGTGGCGCGCTACCGCATCCTGCAGTGCGCCAAGCTCTACCGCGGCGTGGCCATCGCCGCGCCGGACACGCCGCAGAACCGCATCGTGGCCGCGCAGGCGGCCGACGAGCTGCTGAACATCTCCGGCGTGGAGGCCTCGGTCGTCATCGCGCCGGACAGCAAGGGCAGCGTCTTCGCCTCGGCCCGCTCCATCGGCGAGATGAACGCGCAGATCCTGATGGAAAAGCTGGGCGGCGGCGGCAACCGCAGCGCCGCGGCGGCGCAGTTCGGGCAGGCGGACATGCAGGAGGTGCTCGGGCGCGTCCAGTCCGCCATCGATGAATATCTGGATCAATAGAAAGGAGACAGCGGCATGAAAGTCATCTTCAACGTAGACGTCAAGGGCCAGGGCAAGAAGGGCGAGCTGAAGGAAGTGTCCGAGGGCTACGGGCGCAACTATCTGCTGCCCCGCAAGCTCGCCACGGAGGCCACGGCCGACAACATAAACGCCATGAAGCTCAAGGAGAAGGCCAAGGCCGCGCAGCGGGCCAGGGAAAAGGCCCAGGCCGAGGCCTACGCCGCGCAGCTCGGCGCCGTGCAGGTCGTCGTCAAGGCCAAGGCCGGCAGCGCCGGCAAGCTCTTCGGCGCGGTCACCTCGGAGGCCATCAGCCGCGCGCTCAAGGAGCAGTTCGACATGGACATCGAGAAGAACAAGATCGTCCAGACCGAGCCCATCAAGGCCTACGGCGCCTACAGCGTCAAGGCCAAGCTCGGCTACGAGGTCAGCGCGACCATCAATCTGCTGGTGGTCGAGGGATAATTGAAGTCAACGCAGACCCGCTTCGCTGGGCTCTGCGTTGAGAAGGGCTTGCACCTTTCTGCGCGCACTGCGTCAAACGAAACTCACTCCATTCCGCTTCCGCCAAATATGGCGAAAGCTGCAGTTCCGTTCCTTCCGTTTTCCTTTTCGATTTCAAAGCATATCGCTTTGAAATCGAGAGGACGAGAAGCGAAGTGAACGAGCTTTCGTGCCGCTGCACGGAAGCGAGTTGATACGGAGCTTGTGAGGACGACGCTCGCACACTTGAAAGGCGAGAAGTGTTTTTCGCGAGGTACACGCCCCCGCGAAAAACGATCGGATTGCTTTCGCCGCTGCGGCGGCGAAAGAGTTGGTCTGTCATTGCGAGGCTCCGCAGGAGCCGTGGCAATCCGTCTCCCTAAAAACTAATCGATAAACTCCAACTTGGGAGGAAACTCGCATGGATGAACTCTTAGGCAGAAAAACGCCGTACTCCGCGCCCGCGGAGCAGGCGGTGATCGGCTCCATGCTCATCGACCCCCGGTGCGTCCCGGAGGTCTTGGAAAAACTGAAGGCGGAGGAGTTTTACGTCAAGCTCAACCGCGACATCTACGAGACCATCTTCGCGATGTTCTCCTACGGGCAGACCATCGACCCCGTGACGGTGCTGGACCAGATGAAGGTCCGCGGCGTGTACGAGGACAAGTGCGAGGAGTACGTGGCCGAGGTCATGCGCATCACGCCGACCGCCGCCAACGTCTCGGAATACGCGGACATCGTGCGCGACCGCGCGCTGCTGCGCCATCTGGGCGAGACGGCCGACGAGATCAACAGCATGATCTACGAGGGCGCCGGCGAGGCCGACGCCATGCTCGAGGCCGCCGAGCGCAAGATCTACGCGCTGCGGCAGGGCCGCACCGTGGGCGGGCTGCTGCCCGTGTCCGCTGTCGTGCAGACCGTTTTCGACGAGATGTCCGCCGCCGCCGAGTCCGGCAAGGGGATCCCGGGCATCCCCACGGGCCTGCCCGATCTCGACAGCAAGATCCTCGGCCTCAACCGGGCCGAGCTCGTGCTGGTGGCCGCGCGCCCCGGCATGGGCAAGACGAGCATCGCGCTCAACATGGCGCTGCACGTCGCGATGAGCGAGCGCAAGAGCGTCGCGATCTTCTCACTGGAGATGAGCCGCGAGCAGCTCGTGATGCGCCTGCTGTCCCGCGCCGCGCTGGTGCCGCTGTCGAACCTGCTGACCGGGCAGCTCACGCCCCAGCAGTGGAACAGCATTTCGGAGGCGGCCGCGCAGCTGGCGGCCACGGATATCCGCATCGACGACAACCCCACGCTCACCGTTTCCGACATGAACGCCCAGTGCCGCCGCGTGCCCAATCTTGCGCTGGTGGTCATCGACTACCTGCAGCTGCTGCAGTCGGCCGGCAGCGGACACAGCTGGTCCAACGAGAGCCGCACCCAGGCCGTCAGTGACATCAGCCGCATGATGAAGATCATGGCCAAGGAGCTCAACGTCCCCGTGGTCTGCGCCTCGCAGCTCTCCCGCGCCAACGAGGCGCGGCAGGACAAGCGCCCCATGCTCTCCGACCTGCGCGAGTCCGGCGCCATCGAGCAGGACGCGGACGTGGTCATCGGCCTCTACCGCGACGGCTACTACAACCGCGAGTCGGAAAACCCCAACCTGGCCGAGGCCATCGTGCTGAAAAACCGCAAGGGGCAGACCGGCACGGTCGAGCTCAACTGGCTGCCGGAGTACACCTCCTTCACCTCGATGGAGCGGCGGCACGACGATGAATACTGAACTCTGGCAGGCCTGTGACATGCTGCCCCGCGGGACGGGCGTGCTGTGCGCCGTGTCCGGCGGGGCGGATTCCATGTGTCTGCTCCACCTGCTCTGGAGCCGCCGCGGCGAGCTGGGGCTGCGCGTCTGCGCCGCCCACTTCGAGCACGGCCTGCGCGGGGAGGAGTCGCTGCGCGACTGCGCCTTCGTGGAGGACTGGTGCCGGCAGCGCGGCATCCCCTGCCTGACGGAGCACGGCGACGTGCGCGCGTACGCCGCCGGGCGCCGGATCGGTCTGGAGGCCGCCGCGCGCGAGCTGCGCTACGCCTTTCTGGAGCGGGCGGCGGACGAGCTGGGCTGCGCGCGCATCGCCACGGCCCATACCGCCGACGACAACGCCGAGACGCTGCTGCTGAACCTCACGCGAGGCGGCGGCGCGAAGGGCCTGAGCGGCATCCCGCCCGTGCGGGGCCGCGTCGTGCGCCCCCTGCTCGAAACGACGCGCGCGGAGGTGGACGCCTATCTCAAGGCCTGCGCCGTGCCGCACGTGGAGGACAGCTCCAACGGCGGCGACGAGTTCCGCCGCAACCGCATCCGCCACGGCGTCGTCCCGGCGCTGCGGGAGCTCAACCCCGCCTTCGCCGAGGCCGCCGCGCGCAGCGCCGCGCTGCTGAGAGACGACGAGGACTGTCTCGCGGGCATGGCGGAGCGCTTTTTGGGGCAAGCTTACGACGGGACGAGCCTCTCGGCCGCGGCGCTCGCCGCGCTGCACCCGGCCGTCGCTGCGCGCGTGCTGCGCGCGCTCTGCCCGAAAGTGCCGGAGCAGAAGCACGTCGACATGGCCCTCGCCATCGCGCGCG
>JAFRLZ010000064.1 GCA_017430985.1 Oscillospiraceae bacterium | reverse complement strand
GATTCGCATGTGGTTCAACGAGTTTTATGCCCGCGATACCAGCCGGAAGGTTCGTGCCGTCGTCAAAGCCAAGGGCGAGCGCGGCGAGCCGCTGACCGGATTTCTGCCGTATGGCTACATCAAAGATCCGAACGATCCGAAAAAATGGATCGTGGACGAGGACGCCGCGAAGGTTATCAAACGTATCTTCGCTCTCTGCATGGAAGGCCGAGGCCCGACGCAGATCGCAAATCTGCTCACAGAGGAAAAAGTGCTGAACATCACTTCCTACTATTTGCAGGAAGGACGCAATGCGAATCATCCGAAGCCAGCTGACCCTTACCATTGGGAATCCAGAAGCATCTCGGATATTCTTGCCCGCCGCGAGTACACCGGCTGCACTGTTAACTTCAAGACGTATTCCAATTCCATCTGGGACAAGACGACCCGCAAGAATCCGGTAGAGAACCAGGCGATCTTCTACAACACGCACCCGGCCATCATCGACATGGACACCTTTGACAAGGTGCAAGAGCTCCGGGAGCAGCGGCATCGCAGAACGAAATCCGGTAATACGCATATGTTCTCGGGCATTGTTTTCTGCGCGGACTGCAAGGGCAAGATGTATTTCAGCGGCTCTCACGATGATCCGAACAAATGGAATTACACCTGCTCGAACTCTCGCGGCAGCAATTCTCCTTGCACTGCCCATTTCATCCGCGCAATCGTGTTGGAACGCTTGGTCTGGAATTACACGCAGAGGGTCATTGAGCTTGTGCTCCGCTATGAAGCCCATTTCCGGGCGATCATGGAGGAGAAAATGCAGACGGAGAGTAAAGCGATCCTTAAGGTCAAGCGGAAGCAGCTTGAAAAAGCGGAGAAGCGCATTCAGGAGCTTGACCGTCTGTTCGTGAGAACCTACGAGGATAATGTGGCCGGGAAGCTGAGCGACGAGCGTTTTGCAGCGATGAGCCACGGCTATGAGGAAGAACAGCAGGGCTTGAAGGAAGCGGCAGATGTTCTCCGACAGGAGATTGAAGTACAGGAACAGCAAAACCAGAATTTAGACCTGTTCATTGAGCGTATTCAGAAGTATACGGCTTTGGAGGAGCTGACGCCCTATGTTGCGCACGAGCTCATCAAGGCGATCTATGTGGGAGCGCCGGACAAAAGCAGCGGCAAGCGCCGCCAGAGCATCTATATTCAGTACGATCTGATCGGTTTTATCCCGCTTGATGAACTGATGAAACAGGAAACGGCATGACAAATGCCATGCCGTCCCTGCAAATGACGATAAAACTATCTTACGGGTGGAGGCCCTTGTCCCCGCCCGCTATCCTGTCATTGCGAGGAGGGCGAAGCCCGACGCGGCAATCCGTTTCTCCCAATCCCGCGTTCTTCGCAAAATCTTCCGCTTTACGCGGAGCGAAAAGCGCGGTACAATGGCCCCATGAAGGTCGAAACAAGGGAAAAACGCGGCTTTGCCGCCATCTGGAAGCTCTGCCCCGGGCGGCACGTCCTCGCGCTCGTCTCCGCGGGGCTGATCGCTCTGCACCTGCTCACGCGCTCGGACCGCGCGCTCAACGCCGCGCTGTCGGAGGGCTTCGTGCGCCCCGTCCACCGCGCGCTCGCGCGGCTGTACGCGCCGCTGCCCTTCTCGATGGCGGAGGCGCTGATCGCGCTTTTTTCGCTGGGGCTGCTCGCCTTCCTCGCTGTGCAGCTCGTGCGCCTCGTGCGGCGGGGGGAGCGGCTGCGGCGGCTCTACCGCCTCGTGATGACGCTGCTGTCGGCCTTCCTCGCCGTCTACGCGCTCTTCTGCCTGCTCTGGGGCGTATACTACTACGCGGACGACTTCGCCGAGCGCAGCGGGGTGCGCGCCGAGCCCGTCTCGGTCGAGCAGCTCGAGCGCGTCACGCGCTACTTCGCGGACATGGCGGGCGACTACGCCGGGCGCGTGCCGCGGGACGAAAACGGCGTCTGCGCCTTCGACCGGCGCGCGCTGCTGGATCGCTCGCCCGGGCTCTACGCCGCCGTGGAGCGGGACTTCCCCTGTCTCGCGGGGCCGCCCCTCGCGGCCAAGGGGATCGTCTGCTCGAAGGTGCTGAGCCTCGCGGACTTCACGGGCTTTTTCTTCCCCTTCACGGGCGAGGCCAACGTCAACACGGACTTCCCGACCTGCCTGCTGCCGGTCACGATCGCCCACGAGCTGGCGCACCAGCGGGGCGTGGCCCGGGAGCAGGAGGCGAACTTCGCCGCGGTGCTGGCCTGTCTGGCCGACGGGGACCCGGAATACGTCTATTCGGCGGCGCTGCTGGCCTACACGCACCTCGGCAACGCCCTGCGCGGCGCGGACCCGGCGGCCTGGAAGCGCGTCTATGCCTCGCTCGACGGGCGCGTGCTCGCGGACTTCGCGGCCGACCGCGCCTACTGGGCGCGCTTCGACACCCCGGCGCGCGCCGTGTCGAACACGGTGTACGAGGGCTTCCTGCAGAGCTACGACCAGAGCCTGGGGCTCAAAAGCTACGGCGCCTGCGTCGATCTGCTGGTGAATTATTACGACGCGGCGGCCGGGCAAAAAAATCCTTGACAAACGCGGGAAAACCGGTATAATAGCTCTTGCGTTTAGCGGGATTGTGTAAAGGTAGCACAGCGGACTCTGACTCCGTATGTGAGGGTTCGAATCCTTCTCCCGCTGCCAGAAGAACGACCTGCCCGCCCGGGCGGGTCGTTCTTTTCGTCTGTGTCGGAATTCGAACCCTCACATGATTTTCAATCGGCGCGCTCGGCGCCCGCAGGCGCCGAGGGTTCGAATCCTTCTCCCGCTGCCAAAAGCATGGGGCCTGTCCTTTTGGACAGGCCCCATGCTTTTTTGATTGCGAAAAACGCTGCGCTCCGTACATCGCCCGCTTTCTCTTGCTTGTCCGACAAGAAGGACGCTCCATTTTCTCTTTGCTCGTGCAAAGAGAAAGTGGAAAAAAGAGAAAGCACGCCCGGGGAGGGGATTTCGCATACTTCCCCTCCCCGGGGCCCCTCCCTTTACAACGACCAGAGAGGGGGCCTCGGCCCCCTCTTGTGGAAACACCCCCGGGGCGCTCCCCTCGGAGGGGGAATCAAACGGGGGGGAATTGCGCGCCGCCGCTGCCGGCGGCAGATGCAGGCGGCACGCAATTTCCACAGCGGTCGAAAAACGCAAGGATCAGCGCAAGCCCGCAGCGTTTTTCGGGCACCGCAAGGTGGAGCACGGTTCCCCTCTTTGTCGCTGAAAGGGGAGAGTCAAGGGAGGGGAATGACACGAAACATTCCCCTCCCTTGTGTCCTTCTCTTTCTGTCCGCTTTCTCTTGGACAAGCAAGAGAAAGCGGACGCAGGGACAGAGCGGGCGGGGACGGCCCTTCCCCGCGTCCCCGCGTCTAAAAAAGGGAGCTGCGAACGGTGTTCGCAGCTCCCTTTTTCGGTGGGCGGCGGGTCCTTACTCCTCCGGGGAGAAGTCTTCCTTGCCGACGCCGCAGAGCTCGCAGGCGAAGTCCTCCGGGAGATCCTCCCACTTCACGCCCTGCTCCTCCTCGTCGTAGACCCAGCCGCAGACGTTGCAGACATAACGCATGGTTCCAAGCCTCCTTTTTCAGTATCGGTCGTATCGGTCGTATTGATCGTGATAACGCTCTTCCGCCTTGGGGTCGGGACCGTAGGCGTTGTCGCCCGCGTCGCCCTCGCGGCAGCACCAGACGAGCACCAGGATGGGCCCGACGATCGGCAGGAAGGCCCAGAAGATGTTGCCGCCGGACTTGCCGATGTCGTGCATGCGGCGCCAGCTGACGGCCAGCCCCGGGATGAACACGGCCAGCGAGTACAGGCTGCTCAGCCCCTGGACGAGCCGGTAGAGCGCGCTGTGCTCGCGCGGGAGCATCAGCAGCGCGGCGAAGGCGAAGCTGACGAGCAGATTGAACAGCGAGAAGAACCAGTACTCGCTGCGGCGCGCGCGGCCCTCAAAGTTGGCATAGTTGTTGAATACGCTGGTGAGGGCTTCCTTCATGCCCATGGCGGTCACTCCTTTTGTGTCTCTGTGTGCTTACTTCCCGTCCCCGTCCATGTAGCGGGCGCGGTTGAAGCGGTCGTTCAGATTGTTTACGTTCCCGACTTCCTCTTCGGAAAAGAACGTCTCGTCCTCCTTCGCGCCGGGGCCCTTTTCGGCGTCCCGCTTCTTCATCCACAGGCCGATCGCGCCCAGCACGAACAGCAGGGCGAAGAAGATGATGAAAAATTTCGCGAACATACGCTCAGCCTCCTTTCATGTTCCAACTGCATCGTACCATACCATGCAGGAAAAATAAAGGGCTGTGAGGACGGGATAGACCGGGCTGATCCCGTTTTTCCGGAGAAATAGCGGGGCGCCCCGGCCGCCGGACGGCTTACTTGAAGTACCGCTCCAGCAGGCCCTTGAAGGCCTTGCCGTGGCGGGCCTCGTCGCGGGCCATCTCGTGCACGGTGTCGTGGATGGCGTCGAGGTTGTACTTCTTGGCGAGCTTGGCCAGCTCGAACTTGCCGGCGGTGGCGCCGTTCTCGGCGTCGACGCGCATGGCGAGGTTCTTTTTGGTGCTGTCGGTGAGCACCTCGCCGAGGAGCTCGGCGAACTTCGCGGCGTGCTCGGCCTCCTCCAGACCGGCCTTCTCCCAGTAGGCGCCGATCTCGGGATAGCCCTCGCGGTAGGCGACGCGGGCCATGGCCAGATACATGCCGACCTCGCTGCACTCGCCCTCGAAGTTGGCGCGCAGCCCGGAGATGATGGTTTCCTTCACGTCCTCGGGCACGTCGGCGCCGAAGACCTTGCCCACGCCGAGGACGTGCTCGGCGGCCCAGCTCAGCTCCTCGGCCTGGAGCGTGAAGCGCTCGCCGGGGACCTTGCAGACGGGGCATTTTTCGGGGGGCGTGTCGCCCTCATGGACGTAGCCGCAGACGGGGCAGACCCATTTTTTCATGGTAAATTCCTCCTGTTTTTTGATGAAATAAGCGGTTTTGCCTTCTGCTTTCACTCTACCATGAAGCGCGGTTTTTGTAAAGCATAATCGCGCCCCGACCGGGACGACAATTCGGGATTGACAAGGACGGATGGTTATGCGCGTAGGGGCGGCCCTTGCGGTCGATACGCGGGCGGGGGCAAGCCCCGCCCCTACATACATATCATTCCGAATTCCGAACTCCGAATTCCGAATTCCGCATTATCCCTCCGCCAGCGCGAGCAGCGCGGGGGCGGTGGCCTCGCCGAAGAGCCGCGCCGCCGCGAGCGCCTCCTGCAGCGTGTTGCCGTCGCTGCCCACCTCGAGCAGCAGCATCCCCGGGCACAGCTGCTGGTTGTAGCGCTGCGGCACGAGGTCCACCGGCCGCATCAGCGTGGGGTAGGCCGCGTCCGCCGCGCGCTGCAGATACAGCGCGAACACGAGATTGTCCCGCCAGCCGGGATGGCTGAGCCCGCTCTCGTCCGTGCCGACGAGCAGCATCAGCTGGCTGGCCACCACGCCCGTCTCCTCGGCCATGATCTTGTAGGTCACGTCCCCGTCGCCCAGCGCGTCGCGGTGCAGGTCGATCACGACGGCGATGCCCGGCTCCTCGGCCAGAGCCGCCTCCACTGCCGCGCCCGAGCGCGCGTAGCTGCCCGTGTAGCTGGGGTAGTCGTAGACGTTCCGGTCGTGCCGCACGCGCAGCCCCGCCGCCTCCCAGACCGCCGCCAGCTCGTCGCCCACGCGGATGACGCTGCAGCGCTCGTCCTGGGTGCGGTGGCTGTCGCTGGCCTCGTAGCGGTCGAGCCCCGCGGGCGTGTAGGCCTCGCTGCCGTGCGTGTGCACGATGAGGATCTGCGCGCCCTCCGCCGGCAGCCGGACCGGCGGCGTCTCGGCGAGCAGGGCCGCGAGGTCCACCTCGTAATTTGTCAGGTTCTTGATCGCGAGCCCGCCCGTGATGCTCGTCTCGCGCACGCTCCCGTCCGCCTCCGGCAGCGGCGGCGGCTCGGGCAGCGCCTCCTCCGCGAGTGCGGCCTCCGGCCTTTGCGTCGGCGGCGGCGTCGCCTCCGGCGCGTTCCGCGGCGGCGCGTCCAGCTCCACGCCCCGCATG
>JAFRLZ010000063.1 GCA_017430985.1 Oscillospiraceae bacterium | reverse complement strand
AGAAGCCCTATCGCCAGAAGGGCACCGGCCGTGCCCGCCAGGGCTCCACGCGTGCCGGCCAGTGGAAGGGCGGCGGCGTCATCTTCGGGCCCATGCCCCACAGCCACGCCAAGCGCATCAACAACAAGATGGTGAAGCTCGCCATGCGCTCCGTGCTTTCCGGCAAGGTCGCCGACGAGGAGCTCTACCTCCTCGACACCCTCGAGTTCGACGAGCCGTCCACCAAGGCGGCCAAGGCCGTCCTCGACGCACTCGGCATCAACGGCAAGCGCGTCACCCTCGTGGTTCCGGATGACGACATCGTCACCTACCTGTCGTTCCGCAACCTCCCGAAGGTTTCCATCTTCGGCGTCTCCGAGGTCAACGCCCGCTTCCTCATCGACAACGGCGCGCTCCTCATGACCGCCGACGTCGCCAAGCAGCTCGAGGAGGTGCTCGCATAATGAACTCCGCCTACAACGTCATCATCCGCCCGATCGTCTCCGAGCGTTCCTATGACCTCATGGAGCAGGGCAAGTACACGTTCGAGGTCGCCAAGACCGCCGGCAAGGAGGAGATCGCCGAGGCCGTCGAGAAGCTCTTCGGCGTCCACGTCGTCAAGGTCAACACCATGCAGGTCAAGGGCAAGCACAAGCGCGTCCGCTATCAGACCATGGGCATGACCCGCTCCTGGAAGAAGGCCATCGTCACCCTCAAGGCTGGCGAGACCATCGAGATCTTCGGCAACCAGCAGGTGGCCGCAGAGTAAGGCAATCCGCCCGCGCCTCGGAAACGGGGCCGGGCTTCCATGCCGCGCAGTATGGATACGCGCGGTACCGTGGTAGGTCCGGTGTCGTCTCGCCACACCTTCGAGCGGGACGGCCAACGGAAAACAGAAGGGATTTGAGTTATGGCAGTTAAGCACCTCAAGCCAACGAGCCCCGGCCGTCGTTGGCAGACGGTCTCCGACTTCGCGGAGATCACCACGGACAAGCCCGAGAAGTCGCTTCTCGAGCCCCTGCCCAAGAAGGCTGGCCGCAACAACAACGGTCGCATCACCACCCGTCACCAGGGCGGCGGCCACAAGCGTCAGTACCGCAAGATCGACTTCAAGCGCACCCATGACGACGTTCCGGCCAAGGTCGCGACCATCGAGTACGACCCCAACCGCAGCGCCCGCATCGCGCTCCTCACCTATGCCGACGGCTTCAAGGCCTACATCCTCGCTCCCGAGGGCCTGAAGGTCGGCAACACCGTCGTGTCCGGCACCAAGGGCATCGACATCAAGCCCGGCAACGCCATGCCGCTCTCCGAGATCCCCGTCGGCACGCTCGTGCATGCCGTCGAGTTCCAGCCTGGCAAGGGCGCCGCTCTCGCCCGCTCCGCCGGCACCTCCGTGCAGCTCATGGGCAAGGACAACGGCTACGCCGTCCTGCGCCTCCCGAGCTCCGAGCTCCGTCGTGTCCTGCTCACCTGCCGTGCCACGATCGGCGAGGTCGGCAATGCCGATCACTCCAACATCGTCATCGGCAAGGCCGGCCGCAGCCGCTGGGCCGGCGTCCGTCCCACCGTCCGCGGTACGGTCATGAACCCGGTCGACCACCCGCATGGTGGTGGCGAGGGCAAGAACCACACCTCCGGCCGTCCTTCCGTCACCCCGTGGGGCATCCCGACCAAGGGCAAGAAGACCCGCGATCCCAAGAAGGCGTCCAACCGTCTCATCATCCGTCGTCGTAAGACCAAGACGTCCAAGTAGTCGACACGAGTAGGAGATAAAGAATGAGCAGAAGTCTCAAGAAGGGCCCGTTTGTGGAGACTCGCCTCCTCGCGCGTGTCACCGCTCAGAACGAGGCCGGCACCAAGGAGGTCATCAAGACCTGGTCGCGCTCCTCGACCATCTATCCCGAGATGGTCGGCCACACCATCGCCGTCCACGACGGCCGCAAGCATGTCCCCGTATACGTCACCGAGTCCATGGTCGGTCACAAGCTGGGCGAGTTCTCGCCCACCCGTACCTTCCGCGGCCACAAGGCAAAGTAGGGAGGTAGAACCGCATGGCAAACACCGAGGTCAAGGCCACTGCCAAGTACGTGCGCGTCGCTCCGCGCAAGGCCCGCATGGTCGTTGACATGATCCGCAACAAGTCGGTTGCCCAGGCTCTCGAGATCCTGCAGTTCAGCAACCGCGCCGTCGCCGTCGACGTGGCGAAGGTCGTCCGCTCCGCCGCCGCCAACGCCGAGAACAACAACGGCCTCCGCGGCGAGGACCTCGTCATCAAGGCTTGCTTCGTCGACGAGGGTCCCACGCTGAAGCGCATCCGTCCGCGCGCCAAGGGCTCTGCCAGCCGCATCAACAAGCGTATGAGCCACATCACCGTCGTCGTCGCACCGAAGGAGGCGTAAAGAGTCATGGGCCAGAAGGTTCATCCTACCGGTTTCCGTCTCGGCACCACCGAGAATTGGCGTTCCCGCTGGTACGCCGACAAGAAGAAGTATGCTCAGGCCGTCGGCTCCGACCTTGCCATCCGCAAGTTCCTCGAGAAGCGCCTCAGCAACGCCGCTCTCTCCCGCGTGGAGATCGAGCGTGCCGGTGACAAGGTCACCGTCACCATCTACACCGCCCGTCCCGGCGTCGTGATCGGCAAGAAGGGCGCCGAGATCGACACCCTCCGCTCCGACCTCGAGAAGGTCGCCGGTGCCGAGAAGGGCATGGTCGCCGTGGACGTCATCGAGGTCAAGCGCCCCGAGCTCGACGCCACGCTCGTCGCCCAGTCCATCGCCGACCAGCTCGAGGGCCGCATCGCCTTCCGTCGCGCGATGCGCAAGGCTGTCCAGACCGCTCGCAAGTCCGGTGCCAAGGGCATCCGTATCCAGTGCTCCGGCCGCCTGAACGGCGCCGAGATGGGTCGTCGCGAGTGGTACCGCGAGGGTCGCGTGCCCCTGCACACCCTCCGCGCTGTCATCGATTACGGCGAGGCCGTCGCCTCCACCACCATGGGCGCCTGCGGCGTCAAGGTGTGGATCTACCATGGCGAAAAGCTCCCCGGCCAGGCTGCTCCCAAGCCTGCGCTCGAGGGCTCCGCTCGTCCCCGCCGTCCGCGTAACGAGAGGAGGGGCCGCTAATGCTCGCACCTAAGCGCGTTCTTCACCGTAAGGTCCAGCGCGGTTCCATGAAGGGCCAGGCCAAGGGCAACACCGAGCTGCATCGCGGCAGCTACGGCATCCAGGCTCTCGAGGCCCATTGGATCACCAACCGCCAGATCGAGGCCTGCCGTGTCGCCATGACCCGTTACATGAAGCGTGGCGGCAAGGTCTGGATCACCATCTTCCCGGACAAGCCCATCACCAAGAAGCCGGCTGAGACCCGCATGGGCTCCGGCAAGGGCAACCCCGAGGAGTGGGTGGCCGTCGTCAAGCCCGGCCGCATCATGTTCGAGATCGATGGCGTGTCCGATGAGGTTGCCCGCGAGGCTCTCCGCCTTGCCCAGCACAAGCTTCCCATCAGGACCAAGATCGTCTCCCGCGCCGATCAGGACGGGGAGGAGTAAACCATGAAGTATGCCGAAATCGCCAAGCTCACCGATGCTGAGCTTGCCAAGAAGCTGGAGGAGGGCCGTGCTGAGCTCTTCAACCTCCGCTTCCAGATGGCCACGAGCCAGCTCGACAACACTGCCCGCGTGAAGATCGTCAAGCGCGACATCGCACGCGTCCAGACCGAGATGCGTACCCGTCAGATCGCAGCGGACAACGCCGCTGCCAATGAGTAGAGCCAGGAGTGTAAGACATGGCTGATACCGAGACCAGGAACGCTCGCAAGGTCCGCACCGGCGTCGTCGCGTCCCTCTCCGGCGACAAGACGATCACGGTCAAGATCACCTATCGCAAGCGTCATCCCAAGTACAGCAAGATGATGACCATCCACAAGAAGCTCCATGTCCACGACGAGAAGAACGAGGCCGGCCTCGGCGACACCGTCAAGGTCATGGAGACCCGTCCGCTTTCGAAGACCAAGCGCTGGCGCCTGGTCGAGATCATCGAGCGCGCTAAGTAAAGGAGGGTTGTCCCATGATTCAGATGGAGACCATGCTCAATGTGGCCGACAACAGCGGCGCAAAGCGCGTGAAGTGCATCAAGGTCATCGGCGGCTCCAAGCGCCGTTACGCAGGCCTCGGCGACGTGATCATCTGCGCCGTCCAGGAGGCAACGCCCAATTCCGCCGTCAAGAAGGGCGACATCGTGCGCTGCGTCATCGTCCGCACCGCCAAGGAGACCCGCCGCAAGGACGGCAGCTACATCAAGTTCGACCAGAACGCCGCCGTTCTGGTGAACAAGGATGGCGAGCCCCGCGGCACCCGTATCTTCGGGCCCGTCGCTCGCGAGCTGCGCGACCGCAGGTACATGAAGATCGTCTCGCTTGCGCCCGAGACGCTGTAGGAGGAGACGATACTATGCCTAAGATGAACGTCAAGAAGGGCGATACCGTCGAGGTTATCTCCGGCAAGGACAAGGGCAAGCAGGGCCTCGTGCTCCGCGCCTATCCCGAGGAGGGCAAGGTTCTCGTCGAGGGCGTTGCCATCGTCAAGAAGGCCACGCGTCCGAACCAGATGAACCAGCAGGGCGGCATCGTCGACAAGCCCGCCAAGATCGACGTCTCGAACGTCATGCTCGT
>JAFRLZ010000062.1 GCA_017430985.1 Oscillospiraceae bacterium | reverse complement strand
TCGATCGTTTTTTGCGGGGGCGTGTACCTCGCAAAAAACTCTTCTCAGCCCGCTAGTGTGCGAGCGCAGCGAGTGCATGCAGCGGGCTGCAATCCCCCTCAACGCGCAGCCCAGCGAAGCGGGTGCGCGTTGAAGAGCGCAGCGATAAACTCCCGTTTGTGTTTAACAAATCCAAAAACCGCCGATACTATGCTTGTACATAGGAAAGGCGGTTTTTTCATGCAAAGTTTCGACAGACATCTCAGGCTCTGGGAGATTGCCGCGCTGCTGACGCTGTGTCTGGCGCTCTGCCTCGGCTGCTGGGCGCAGGGGCGGCAGGAGGCGCTGGCCTCGCAGGTGGTGCGGCTGCGTGTGATCGCAGCCTCCGATGCGGAGGAGGAGCAGGCGCTCAAGCTGCGCGTGCGCGACGCGGTCCTCAGCTTTCTGGAGCCGGAGCTTGCGGAGCTCGAAGACGCGGACGCGGCCCGCGCGCTGATCGAAGCGCGGCTGCCGCAGATCCGCGAGGCCGCGCTCGCCGCCGCGGAGGGCCGCAGCGTGACCGTGACGCTCGGGCCCGAGCTCTGCCCGACGCGCCGCTACGAGGGCTTCGCCCTGCCCGCCGGACGCTACGAATCCCTGCGCGTCGTGCTGGGCGAGGGCGAGGGGCGCAACTGGTGGTGCGTGGTCTTCCCGCCGCTCTGTCTCTCCTCGGCCGAGGCCGAGCGCGCACAGAGCGTGATGAACGCGGACGATCTCGCGCTCATCTGCGAGGAAGACGGCTACGAGCTGCGCTTTCGCATCGTGGAGCTCTGGGGCGAGCTGCTGCGCCGGGTGGAAGCGTCTCGGGCGGGCTGAGGCTTGCGTTTGGCGGAAGGTGGTGCTATCATGGTCCCGAAAGGATCGTGATCGCATGAAAAAGAAAGAGCTGATCTGCGCTGTTCCCGATTGGAACGACTATGCGTCCATGCGCTGCCCCACTTGCGGCGGCGAACTGGTCAAGGCGCAGTATTTCATCGCGGGGCTCGCCGGAACGACCACCACCACGGACCACAACTGGGCCCAGCAGACGACGACCACCACGGAGCATTTCCGCAACGTGCGCGGGCGCTTCGGCGGCCTGTGCCCGGCCTGCTACGAGAAAAAGCAGCGCAGGCGGATGCTCCTCTTCTATTCTGCGGCGCTCCTCTGCCTGATCGTCTATATCGTGGGCCGCGTGAGCTTCGAACGGGCTTCCCTCTACAGCGACGCCATCATGTACGCAGGCGTGCTGAGCGCTTTCGCCCTGTTCGGCGGCGTGATCCTTCTGATCCTTGCCGGCACCGCCCGCAGGCGGCGCAAAGCCGTGCGCGGAGCGACGGAGCAGACGGCCGCGAAAGCGTACTCCAAGGCGATCGTCATCGAGCTTGGGCGCTACGGGAACCTCACCGGAGAGCACGAGACGCTGCTCGACCTGGAAAAACAAAATCAACTGCGTTGAGCGGTACGTCAGAACAGGCCGCGCACCCAAAAGGGTGCGCGGCCTGTTTTTTCAGCCGTAAGAGTGGAGCCCCGGCAGGAGCGTGTTGACGCCGGCAAAGGTGAAGAAGACTACCGGGACGGCGATGATGAGGAACCAGGCCATTCCGAGACCACGCTTCTTCGAACGAAGACGCTGATGCAGATACACCGCGTAGATGATCCAGGTGATCAGCGCCCAGACCTCCTTGGGGTCCCAGGTCCAGAAGGCCGACCAGGCCTGCTCGGCCCAGATCGCGCCCGAGAGGATCACGACCGTGAGGAACAGGAAGCCAAAGGCCACAAGGCGATAGCTGAGGTAGTCCATCTGCTTGAGCTTGAGATCGTCCTCGTCCGCGCCTTTCTTGACCGCGAGCACGTAGCGCAGGGCGATGCTGCCGGCGATCACGAAAGCGGCGTAGGCCAGGACCGCCGAACCGATGTGGACGCCGAACCAGGCGCTGCGGAGCGCGGGCATAAGGTCATGGATCTCCATGGGCTGCAGGGCGGCATAGACGAGCACCAGCAGCGCCATCGGCATGGCCACGACGCTGAGCCAGTCGCTTTTTAGCCGTGTGCGCAGCACGGCGAGCATCAGCGCGACGCCCCAGGCGAAGGCGTTGGCAAACTCGAACTGGTTGGACAGCGGCAGCCTTCGCGCAACAATGCCTCGAACGATGAGGAAGACCGTGTGTATGGCCAGCGCCGCCAAAAAGACCAGCCAGGACGCCTTCAGCAGTTTGTTCTTTTTGAAAGCAGTCCCGGCGAACTGCAGGATGACCGCGGCCGCATACAGCGCGACGGCGGCAAAAAACAGGATCCTCATTTACTCTCCTCTCTCGTATCCGCCCAAAAGCTCTTTCAGTTCCAGCCGCATGCCCTCGGGCTTCGGCCCGCCGACGGCATACCCCTCGTCGTCGACCTTGACCAGTACAGGCTGCAGGAAGAAGGTGATATACAGTCCCGCGATCATCAGTGCGAAAGACGCAAACAGCAGTGTGTTGATGATGGCCGGCGTGTATTTGATGCGCAGCCCCGGGTAACGCTCGGGAGCGTTGAAGCGGTAGGACAGCCCGCCGACTTCAAGCACCGTGCCGGGGAAGGCGGCCTCCTGCGTCTGTACGCCGTCCTCGCTGCGCTGCAGCAGGTAAACGGGATTCGGATAGTCGCCGTCCGCCGAACCTGTCGGCGTGATAACACCGTCCGGCGTGAGATAGTAATCCGGGTAGACAGCCAGTACCCAGAGTCCGTTGTAGTTGTCCAAGGTCAGAAAGGCCGGCTCGGGCAGTAGGAAGTCATCGCTGCCGCCGTTCTCGAGGTTCGTGACCGTGACCGAGCCCGCCGTACCGTAGGTCTGCTGATAGACCTTGTACGGTCCGAGAGACATCGGGTGGTTGACGCTGATCTCGCCCGAGCGGCTGCGCCCGTCCGGCAGGACGATCGTCAGTTCGCTCGCATAATCCAGCTTCCCGCTCTCGTCGGTGCTTCGGAAAGAACGGACGGCAAACTCCGCGCCGTCCGGCAGACGCACGCTCTCGCCGGGCAGGCAGTCCCGGTCGGTCACCTGCGGCAGAGAAAGCCCGGCCGCGCCGAAGATCACCGTCAGCAGGATGGCCAGATGCGTGAGGAAGCTTCCATAGCGTCCGACGAGGCGCTTGCTGTAGACGCGCGCACTCCCCTGCTCGTTCTTCCTGCAGCCGGTCGCCAAAAGGTGCTCCTCGAGTTTTTTTACGCCGACGGACGTGAGCTTTACCTCGTCCGGAAGAAGCGCCGCCCGCGGCCGTAGCTCGCGCCCGCCGCGCACGACCGAGCGGATGCGCACGAGAGAACAGAGCGTCAGGTTCAGGCACAGCAGCCCTGTCAGCGCAAGGAAATACCAGCTCTTGAACACGTCGTAGAGTTGAAGAAAGAAGAGCGTCGGATGAAAGCTCGGATAGTTTTCCACATACCAGCTCAGCTCGCGCCCCTGAGGGATCAGCGAGCCGACTACCGCGCAGAGTCCGATCAGGACCAAAAGCAATATCCCGAAGCGCATGGAGCGCAGATAGTTCCAGACTTTTTTCATCGTTTCTCCCAAATAAAGGAATGGTGGCAAAGCGGAACGCCCGCCCATTCGGGCGGGCGTCAGCCGTCTTTATGTGTGATCAGTTTTTAAAGAGTCCCAGCGCCTCGTTGCACAGCGCCTCGGCCTTGTCCAGGCATTCGTGGGTCAGCGTCGGGTTGTGGGCGCCTTCGGCGTTCTCCACGAAGACAAAGTCCCAATAGAACTGCGCGTCGCGCGCCAGGGCGCGGATCGCGTCAAGCTCGGCGTCCGTGTACTCGCCGCTCTCCACCGCCGCGGCCAGCCGCTCGGTGAGGAACTGCAGCTCATAGCCGATGGCATAGGTACGGCGCTCCACGTCCTCCTGTACGGCGCGGACCTCGGCCATGAGGTCCTCATGGCACTTGGCACACTCGCCCTCGATCAGTTCGGGATTGTCCAACGGGCTGATGAGGTAGTGGCTGGAGTAGGTCTTGCCGCTGTCGGACACGGCCTTACCCATGTGGCAGTCGGCGCAGGTGTAGTTGCTGCGGTGCTGGCTGCCCTCGCCGAGGAAGGTCTCAATCTCGGGGTGCTGCACCTTGATCTGCTTGACGCCGGTGCGCGGGTTGGTGTAGTCCGTAAAGATCTCGCCGGTGGAGAAGTTGGACGGATCGTTGTAGAAGGCGAGGATCGCGTCCGGGCTCATGCTCGCAAGGCTGTTGTGCGGCAGAGTCGTCGCGCCGGTATCGGTGGCGAAGAAGTACTCGTTGTGGCACTGGCCGCAGGCGAGGTTGGCCGCGTCGATGCCTTCGAAATCGTCGCCGACGCCGTCGATCAGGAAGGTCTGTGTAATGGTGATTTCACCCGGGGTGTTCGCATGGCAGGTGTAGCAGCCGATAGGCTCGGTGAGCTGACCCTTCAGATCGGCAAAGGGCATCGTGTAGATCGAAAGGCCCTCTTCGTTGACCAGATGGGTGAACTGCGCCGTCTTGCAGGTGAAACAGCTGGCTTTGGACTTTTCTCCGATACGCGCGGTCTTGCCGACGTCCTCCAGTGCAAACATATGGCCGCGGGCGGCCAGGTAGTCCTTGGAGAAGCCGTAGGGCTCATAGAGGGTCTTCAGCATGGGGTAGTCCACCAGATAGTCGGTGACCTCGCTGTTGTCGCTGTTCTGTGTCCAACTGGCGTACTCGTCCGGGAACTCTTCCGACCAGTCGGCCGCCAGCATCAGCTGCACGCCGGAATTCGTCTCGACCTGTTTGGCCACCGTCTCCACCTTGACAAGGGAGCCGCCGAAGATCGAGGGCTTGATGCCGCCGTCCTGCAGCGCGGTGATGACAGCCGTCTTGATCGCGTCGGAGCTGATGGTCGCGCCGGTCACGGCGTCCACCTTCAGGCTTTGAGCCTGGAAGATGCTGCCCGGGAGGCGCTTGATCGCCTCGGAGCCGATGCCGTCTGTCTCCTTGTGCTCCAGGACCTTAATCTGGTAGATCCGCTCCTCGTCTGCCACTACGCGCACGGTCACGTCGCCGTTGCGGCCGGGAGCAGAGGCTTCCATGTACTTGGCCGTCTCGGGGATCTGGCTGTCCTTCACGCCGGCAACCGCAGGCATTTTCGCAACGATGGCGCTGATGATCGCGATCAGCAGCACAACGACGCCGCAGCCCGCGCCGACGTAATCCAGCAATTTCTTATTTTTCTTCTTGTCAGTCATCTCTGCCTCCAAGAGTTGTTTTGTCGGTACATTCTTACATTTTATATCATATCGGAAAAAGGGAAAAAAAGCAAGTACAAAAGCCTGTCCTTCCTGACAAAAAGAAAACATGGCCGCACCCTGCGGTGCGGCCATGTTCATGCTTGAGAATTTAGCCCTTGCGCTCGGAATTGAAGGTCTTCTTGGCCTCTTCCCAACCGGCGAGCAGAGACTTGATGCCAGCCTGCGCGAACTCCTTGATATCGGCGCTCGCATCGATGGCGGCGGACTGCAGCTTGTCGGTGGCTTCCTTCAGCGCAGCCTTGGCGGCCTCGATCTTCTTTTCGACCTCGGCCTTGGCGGCCTCCTCAGCGGCCTTCGCGTCCAGCTCGTCCTTGATGGCGGCCTGCGCGGCGGCCAGACGGGCGATGGGAACGCGGAAGGGGCTGCAGGAAACGTAATCCAGGCCGGCCTTGTGGAAGAACTCCACGGAGCTGGGATCGCCGCCGTGCTCGCCGCAGACGCCCAGATGCAGGTCGGGACGGGTCGCGCGGCCGAGCTTCACAGCCATCTTCACCAGCTTGCCGACGCCGATCTGGTCGACGCGGGCAAAGGGGTCGTTCTCGTAGATCTTCTTGTCGTAGTACGCGCCGAGGAACTTGCCGGCGTCGTCACGGCTGAAGCCGAAGGTCATCTGGGTCAGGTCGTTGGTGCCGAAGGAGAAGAACTCGGCTTCCTTGGCGATCTCATCCGCAGTCAGAGCGGCGCGCGGGATCTCGATCATGGTGCCGACCTTGTACTTCATGTCGGAGCCGGCGGCGGCGAGCACCTCATCGGCGGCCTTCACGACGACGTCCTTGACGTACTTGAGCTCCTTGACCTCGCCCACCAGCGGGATCATGATCTCGGGGACCATGGTCCACTCGGGATGACGGGCCTGCACGGCCAGCGCAGCCTTGATGACGGCGCGGGTCTGCATCTCGGCGATCTCGGGATAGGTGACGGCCAGACGGCAGCCGCGGTGACCCATCATGGGGTTGAACTCGTGGAGGCCGGCGATGATGGCCT
>JAFRLZ010000061.1 GCA_017430985.1 Oscillospiraceae bacterium | reverse complement strand
GTCTCGGCGGCGAGCTGTGCCGCGCCGCCGCCGCGCTCGGGCGCGCGCGGGGGGCCGAGCTGCTATGCACCATGCCCGCCGAGCCCAGCCTTTTTGCCTGGTACGAACGGGTCCTCGGTCTGCGCTGCGCGCTGCGGCGCGAGAGACGGGAATTCGAGAGCCGGCCCGGCGGAGAGCCCGTGCTCCTGCCCGCCGCGGAATACGGCCGGCGCCGGGAGGCGCTTCTGGCGGGGCTGCCCCACATGGCGCTGACGGAGGCGGGGCTGCTGCTGGAGGAGGCCAACTGCCGCTGCTTCGGCGGCGGCCTGTACGCGCTGGACGGGGGGATCGCCGCGGCCTATGTGCACGAGGGCGTCACCGAGGTGCGAGAGCTGCTCGGCGCGCCGCCGGAGGCCGCCGCGAGCCTCGGCGCGGCGCTCGGCACGGCGGAAACGCGCCTCTGGACGCCCGCCCGCGAGGGCGAGCCCTACCTCGCTTTCGCCCCGGCCGATCTGCCCGCGGACACCGTCTGGAACCTGGCTTTCGATTAAAGTTTTCAGTTGACATAAAAATATTTTTCCATTTTACATTTCTGTAACACAATCTTCCTTTTTTCTGAAACATCTTCTGCGTAAGATAAGACTCGCAAGGTACAGTTTTTCATCTTTTTCATTTTGTCCTCAAACCATAAAACAAAGAAGCGCGGGTCGCCCGCGCTTCTTTGTTTTTCTTCAACGCGCTGTCATTCCGAGCCGGTGACCGAAGTCTGCATTTTTGCAAGGCAAAAAGCGGCGTGGGAATCCGTTCTCTGTTCAGGGGAAAACGGATTGCCGCGTCGGGCTGCGCCCTCCTCGCAATGACAAGCAAGCTTCCGTTTGCACCCGTTCCGGTGCATTTTTCTTGCCCGGAGCGCGGCTCTGTGCTATAATAGCTCAGACTTCCGTAGACTGTTCTGAACCTTCTTTTATCGGAGTGCGTCCTATGAAGCTGAAAGTCATCCTCGCCATTTTGCTCGGCCGCGCCGTGCGGCTCGTCTCCCGCCTCGTGCACCGCGGCGGGACGGATATGCCCGGCCGTCTCGCGCTCAAGCTCTGTCCGGAGCTGCTGAGCGTGCTCGCAAAGGACGTGAAAAGCGTCGCCATCACGGGCACCAACGGCAAAACCACCAGCGCCCGCATGATCGAGCAGGCCTTTTCCGACCTCGGCCTGAACTACATGGCCAACCGCTCGGGGGCCAACCTCATCTCCGGCGTCACCACGGAATTTCTGATGAACGCCACGCTGAGCGGCCGCCCCAGAAAGGATTACGCCGTCATCGAGTGCGACGAGGCCGCGGCCGCCGGCGTCTTCCGCCAGCTCAAACCGCGCGTCGTGGTCGTGACGAACCTCTTCCGCGACCAGCTCGACCGCTACGGCGAGGTGACGCACACCCTCTCGAACATCCGCCGCGCGCTGCGGGACGTGCCGGAGGCCGTGCTCTGCCTCAACGCCGACTGCTCGCTGACGGCCTCGCTCGCCGGAGATCTGCCCAACCGGATCGCCTGGTACGGCGTCAACGAGGGGGCCGTGCCCTCCCGCCCCGTGCCCGAGCTCTCGGACGCGACGCACTGCATCCGCTGCCAGACGGCCTACGAGTACCGCTATGTGACCTACGGGCACCTGGGCGGCTTCCGCTGCCCGAAGTGCGGCTACGCCCGGCCCACGCCGGACTACGCCGTGACGGCCGTGACGGCGCAGCGCGCCGACGGCAGCGAGCTCGTGCTGGACGCGCGCGGGCAGAGCTATGAGGCGCGGGTGAACCTGCCCGCGCTCTACAACGTCTACAACGCCGCCGGGGCCGTGGCCGCCGTGAGCGAGATGGGCTTCGCGCCGGAGCACGCCATCCGGGCGCTGGCCTCCTTCCGCTGCGGCTTCGGCCGCATGGAGCAGTTCGGGCTCGGCCGGGCCGGCGCGCGCATGATGCTGGTCAAAAACCCCGCCGGCTGCGACCAGGTGCTGGAATTCCTGCAGGAGATCCGCGAGCCCTTCGTGCTCGTCGCCTGCCTCAACGACCGCGCGGCCGACGGGCGGGACATCTCCTGGATCTGGGACGCGCACTTCGAGCTGCTCTCGCAGCTCGGCCGCCGGCTGGAGCGGATCGTCGTCTCGGGCGACCGCGCGGCGGACCTGGCCGTGCGCGTCAAATACGCCGGGGTCCCGGCGGAGCGCATCCGCGAGCAGCGCGACTACGAGGCGCTGGTCAGGGAGCTGGAAAACGAGGAACTGCCCATCTTCCTGATGCCGACCTACACGGCCATGCTGGAGCTGCGGCAGGCCGTCATCCGCAAGGTCGGCGGCTCGGAATTCTGGGAATAGCGTCAGAAGAAGCCTGCTCCGCTCCGTTTCCGCGGTTTGCGTAAGCGCCGCGAAACCTGCGCATCCGCAGACTCCTTCTTCCTTTCCAAATCGAACCCGCTCCGCCGGGCTTCGATTTGATCCAAAACGGTAAAAGGATTGGAGATAGATCGTATGGAACTGAAGATCTGTCACATGTACCCCGACGTGCTGAACCTCTACGGCGACGGCGGCAACATCATCAGCCTCAGCCGCCGGCTGCGCTGGCGCGGCATCGGCGCGGAGATCACGAAGCTGCCCATCGGCAGCAGCGCCTCGCTCGCGGACTTTGACCTCGTGTTCATCGGCGGCGGCCAGGACTTCGAGCAGCAGGTGCTGCTGGAGGACCTGCACCGCGGCAAGGACCGCGAGATCCGCGCCGCCATCGCCGACGGTCTGCCCTTCCTGACGATCTGCGGCGGCTACCAGATGCTCGGCCACTATTACGAGACTTACGACGGCAAGCGCTGCGACTTCATCGGCGCGCTGGACCTGTATACGAAGGGCTCGCAGCGGCGCATGATCGGCAACTACGCCTTCCGCTGCGGCGAGGAGGCCGGGGGCAGCGTCGTCGTCGGCTTTGAAAACCACAGCGGCAAGACCTGGCTGGGCCGGGGCGTGCAGCCGCTGGGCCGCGTGCTGGCGGGCTTCGGCAACAACGGCGAGGACGGCACGGAGGGCGTGCACTACAAAAACGTCTTCGGCAGCTACAGCCACGGGCCCATGCTGCCGAAGAACCCGGCCTTCTGCGACCGGCTCCTCAGCGTGGCGCTGGAGCGCAAGTACGGTCGCTGCGAGCTCGAGCCCCTGGACGACGCGGCGGAGATCGCCGCCCACGACGAGATGTGCGCGAGGCTGGGCGTATGAAGACGATCGACCTGCACGTGCACAGCTCCGCCTCGGACGGCAGCTGCACGCCGGAGGAGATCGTGCGCCTGGCGGCCGAGACCGGTCTCGCCGCCGTCGCGATCACCGACCACGACACCGTCGAGGGCTACGCCGGAGCCGCCGCGCTCGGGAAAGAGCTCGGGGTCGAGGTCGTGCCCGGCATCGAGATCAGCACCCGCTATACCGGCGCGGTGCACATCCTGGGCTATTTCATCGACCCGCGCTCGCCCGCGCTGCAGGAGGTGCTGGACTGGATCGTGCAGGACCGGGACGCGCGCAACCGCGAGATGGCCGCGCGCATGGCCGCCGACGGGCTGCCCGTCAGCTACGAGCAGATGCAGCGGCGCTTCGGCGCCGTGGTCGGCCGGCCGCATTTCGCGCGCGTGCTCGTCGAGCTCGGCCAGGCCGAGAACATCCAGGACGCCTTCGACCGCTATGTGGAGAAGGGCCGGAAGTACTACATCGGCCGGCATTTCCTGCCGATCGAGCGCTCGATCGAGCTCATCCGCCTCGCCGGCGGCCTGCCCGTGCTGGCGCACCCCTTCCAGTACCGGCTCGACGACGCGCAGCTGCGCGCGCTGATCGAGCACTGCCTGGAGTCCGGCCTGCGCGGCATGGAGTGCCGCTACACCGGCTACGGCGCGGAGCAGACGGCCTATCTGAGCGCGCTGGCGAAGGAATACGGGCTGCTGCCCACCGGCGGCAGCGATTTTCACGGGGCGACCAAGCCCTGGATCCGGCTCGGCCGGGGCCTGGGCTCGCTGGAGGTGCCCTATGCCTGGCTGGAAGGACTGAAGGAGGCGGCAGGTCATGGATCAATATAAGCTGCGCGAGCTCATCCGCCGCAGCCCGGACGCGAAGCTGCGCGACCTGGTGGCGGAGCTGCTGTACGACGACATCGTGGCGCTGCGCATCCGCCCGGGCAGCAAGCTGAACGTCAACCAGATCGCCTCGACGCTGGGCGTCTCGCGCACGCCGGTGGCGGAGGCGATCGCCCAGCTCGGCGAGGTCGGCTTCGTGGTCAGCCGCACGGGCACGAACGGCTACTATGTGCTCGATCTCAACCTCAACGACATGATCAGTCTCTACGAGGTGCGCACGGCCATCGAGTCGGAGGCGGCGGCGCTCTGCGCCCACAAGCTGGACGACGCGGCGGTGCAGCGCCTGAGCGAGCTGGCCGAGGCCTTCCGCGACAGCGTGGTGCGGCGCGACATCCGCGGCATGAAGGATACGGACATGCCCTTCCACCGCCTCATCATCGACGGCTGCGGCAACCCCTATCTGCAGCAGTGCTACGAGCTGCTGCTGCCGAAGCTGACCATGTATCAGAGCTCGATGACGGAGTTCATCGCCCGCAGCGGCGAGCACGACAACCCCTGGCTGCCCAGCGTGGAATACAACCACATCTCCGTCGTCTCGGCCATCCGCATGCGGATGCCGGAGCTGGCGCGGCAGAGCATGGCCGAGCACGTGGACGCGAGTCTGAACTTCACCTCGCTCTCCGGCCACGGCGCCGACCCCTTCCGCGGCCTGAGAGGATAGCGCGGTCCGGAATTCGGAATTGAAAAACGGGAGTTTGTAGGGGCGACCCTTGCGGTCGCCCGCCGGGTCGTGTCCGGTCTGGCGGGCGAGCGCAGCTCGCCCCTGCGAGGCACAACGGCCGATATCGCCGTAGGGGCCGATGCCCTCATCGGCCCGCGGAAAAGATACCTGTTCTTGCGGGGCGATGAAGGCATCGCCCCCTACATCATCCATTTTAAATTCCTCGTTAACCTCAAATATGCAAAAAGCGGGGACTGCCGCGGCAGTCTGCACCTGGTAAGATGAAAGTAGACACTGAAAAGTGCCTACTTTCATTTTTTGTTGTAGAATGAGAAACGGGAGGGATGAAGATGAGCAAGAAAGGCAAAGCACATCGGAAATGGAGCAAGGAAGAGAAG
>JAFRLZ010000060.1 GCA_017430985.1 Oscillospiraceae bacterium | reverse complement strand
TCATGGGTCTGACCGTTGAAAACATCGTTGCCGGCGCGAAGAAGGCACTGAGCCTGAAGTAAGCGAGGATACTGAAATGTAAATTGCAATCGGAAGCGACAAGTCCGGTTTTTCCGCAAAAGAAGCCATCGCGGCCTGGCTGAAGGAAGCCGGCATCGAGTTTGACGATCTGGGCACCACCGATCTCTCCCAGGTTCACCCCTACTACCAGGTGGCCAGCGAAGTCGCCCCCCTGGTGCAGAACGGCACCTACGAAAAGGCGATCCTGATTTGCGGCACCGGCGCCGGCATGTGCGTCGTGTCCAATAAGTACAAGGGCGTGTCCGCCGTCGCCTGCGAGGGCGTCTACTCTGCCAAGATGGCCCGCGCGATCAACAACGCCAATATCCTCTGCATGGGCGGCTGGATCGTCGGCCCCGAGATGGCCGTCGAGATGGTCAAGGCCTTCCTGAACACCGCCTGGTGCCAGGATCTGGAGGACTGGCGCGCTGCGAACATGCACAAGTTCGCCGCCAAGGTCCGCGAGATCGAGGATCACATCTATGGCGCTTGATTTTGTCTATTCCCAGCCGGTGAAAATCTACTTCGGCGAGGGCACGTTTGCCAAGCTCGGCGAGATTCTCGATGAGCTCGGCCTGCAGCGCTGCGTGATCGCCTGCGGCAGGCACTTCGCCCCCACGGCGCAGGCCATGATGGAGCAGGATGCGCGCATCACGGCAGTCTTCGGCGGCGTGGAGCAGAATCCGCAGCTCTCCGGCGTGATCGAGACGACCCGTCTCGCCCGCGAGACGAAGGCGGACGCCGTCATCGGCGTCGGCGGCGGCAGCTCCATCGACACGGCGAAGTTCGCCGCGGCCATCGCCCTCGGCGACGGCGAGGCGCTGGAGTATTACCGCGGGGAGAAGCCCTTCCCGGCCGAGCGGCTGACGATCATCGCCGTGCCCACCACCGCGGGCACCGGCAGCGAGGTCACGCAGGTCTCCGTCGTGAGCCACAATACCGAAAAGCGCACGATCAACAACCCCGTCTTCATGCCGAAGGTCGCCATCGTCGACCCGGTGCTGAGCAGCACGGTCCCGCCGCGCACGACCATGAACACCGGTCTCGACGCGATGGCCCACGCGCTGGAGGGCTACTGGAGCAAGAATCACCAGCCCATCTCCGATCTCATGGCGATCGAGGCGGTTCGCCTGATCCTCGCCAATCTGGAGACGGCCTATACCGACGGCGCCAACATGGAAGCCCGCGCCAACATGGCCTATGCCTCTCTGCTGGGCGGACTGAGCTTCGCCCTGCCCAAGACCGCGGCCTGCCACGCCTGCAGCTATCCGCTGAGCGAGGACTATCATCTGCCGCACGGCGAGGCCTGCGCCTTCACGCTCGACAGCTTCGTGCGCATCAACGCCGATGAGCGGCTGGAGCTTCTCTGCCGCCGCGTGGGGCTGGCCGGCACGGAGGAGCTCGCGCAGAAGATCGCCGAGCTCAAAAAGCTTGCGAGTCTTCGCAGCCGCCTGAGCGATCTCGGCGAGGTCGATCTCGACAAGCTCGCCCACGACTGCGCCGTGCACGGGCTCATGGCCAACAACCCCGTGAAAATGGACGAAGCCGCGCTGCGCGCGATGTTTGAAAAGCTCGCATAACACGAAACGGAAGCTCCCCACTCCTTCGGGGTGGGGAGCTTGACAGATTGTCGAAAAAAATTTTTCGACAATCTGAAAGATACTCGCTTTTATCGCACCGGGCTTTGCCCGGTTTGGTCGAAGCGAGGGGCGAGCGTCACGCTCGCCCGAGGGAGTTTTTCCGCCGCACATGTCGCCGGAAAAACGATTTGACTTTATTCGCGCCTTCCGAGGCGCGAACTCTGTGAGACTTTTTTAATTAGACGGAAAATCCCCACCGCTTCCGGGGTGGGGATCTTATGTATCAAGACAGCAAAGGGAACAGACGGATGAAGGAAAACTTGAAGTACACTCTGATGGTGGCCGGGATGGTCATCTCCTGGTCCATTTATTACGCGGTCAGCAAGATCGTCGTCGACGCCACGGGCTCTCCGCTGCTGGCGGGCTTTCTGCTGCGCACGGCGGCGCTCGTGTTCCTGACGATCCAGCTGCTCGCGGACAAAAATTTCAGCCGCCTGTTTCATCAGGGGAAGGCGGTGCTGATCCTCGTCGTGATCGGCGTGTTCGGCTTCCTGCTGGATCTGTTCGCCAACCTCGGCTATGCCGGGGGCTCTCTGAGCACCGGCACCGCGCTGCTCAAGACGGACGTGCTCATGGTGAACCTCGCCACGGTGATTCTCTATCACAAGAAGCTCTTTGTCTCCGACTGGCTCGGCACCGTCATCATGCTCTTCGGCGTTCTGCTGGTGCTGGGCGTCGACTTCGGCGGCATGACCCTGCACGCGACGGATCTGTATTTTCTGCTCTCCGCCGCCTGCGTGAGCGCGAACGCCTTCATCATCAAGGCCGCGCAGGAGAAGTATCACGAGGACGCGGATATGATCTCCTATTATAATAACGCCGTGGTTCTGATCCTCTTTGCCGGAAGCGCGGCCTTCGTCGGTGATTTTCACCTCCCCGCGGCCCTCATCAAGGGCTTCTGGCCGCTGGTCGTGCTGGGCGGACTTGCCCAGACGGGCATCTATTTCTTCTATTATCGGAATCTGAAGCACTTTGAGGTCTGGCTGGTCAAGCTGTATCTGCTGCTCATGCCGGTGCTCAGCTGCTTCATCGGCGTGTTCTTCCTCGGCGAGGAGCTCAGCTCGAAAAAGCTGCTGGGCATCCTGATCGTGCTCGCGGGCGCGGCGGTGATCCTGCAGCGCGGGCGCATCAACCACCACAAGCAGATGAATCAATAAGTCAGTATCTCAAGCGGAGAAGGAGCGACTATGTCCTACAAGGGCGACAACCTGATGAGCGTCAAGCGCACCAACCGGAGCGCGGCGCTGCGTGCGCTGCACGAAAAAGGCGCCATGTCGCGCAAGCGGCTGGCCCATAATATGAACCTGACCCCCGGGGCGATCACCAAAATCGTTGCCGAGATGATCAGCGACGGGCTGCTCTCCGAGGGAGAGATGCTCACCAGCGGCAACGCGGGTCGGCGGGAGATCCTCATCGACATCAATCCCCAAAAGGCCTGCGGTCTGGGCGTGCTGATCAATCTGCAGCAGGCGATCCTCTCCGGCGCGTGGCTGGACGGCAGCGTGATCTTTGCCGAGTCCGTCCCGCTTCAGGCGGAAGCCCCCTCGGAGGAGACGGCAAAGCGTCTGTGCGAGCGGCTCTTCGCGCTGATGGCCGAGCATGATATCCCGCGCGAGCGGGTGATCGGCCTCGGCATCGCGGTGCGCGGCATCACCTCCGCCGACGGGCGCATCGTGCGCAACTCCTTCGGCGCGCTCGCCGAGACGGATTATCCCCTGTGCGAGCTGTTTGAATCGCTCACCGGCTTTCACTGCGTGATGGAAAACAACGTCCGCTCCCTGCTCGCGGCGCAGATGTTCCTCTCCCGTGATGAAAACGAGGGCTCCCAGTTCTTCCTGCGCTGCGGCTACGGCATCGGCGCGGCGCTCTCCATCGACGGGAGGATCTGGCACGGCGTGACGGCGCAGTGCGCCGAGATCGGCCACATCCCGGTCATACGCCGGGGCGGCAAGCCCTGCCACTGCGGCAAGAGCGGCTGTCTGGAGACCATCGCCTCCCCCGGCGCGATTCAGGAGGAGGCCAGGGCCATCCTCTCGCCGGAACAGACGCCGCTGCTCTGGCAGACGTTCCGGGACCGCAGCGCGCAGGAGCTGAGCGTGTTCGATGTGCTCACCGCCGCCGGCAACGGCGATGCGGGCGCGTCGGCCATCGTGGATCAGGCCATTCAGGCGCTCGGCAGCGCCATCAAGGCGCTGATCTATCTTGTCGATCCGGGGAAGATCATCCTCTACGGCAGCCTGTTCGAGGATCCGTATTACCTCTCCCGCCTCAGCAGCGAGCTGCAGGAGGGCGTGGATCTGCGCCATGCCGTCGAGATCGGCAAGAGCCGCTATAACATGCAGCTGGAGGACACGGCCGCGTGCCTGCTCGCAGTACAGGATTTTATGGCCAACGGAGGAATACAGGAATGACTGAGATGTTAAACATGCTCCGCGAAAAGAATCCGGGGCTTCCGCTCTTCAGCGTGCTGGATCCGGAGTTTCGCCGCTACGGCCGCGTGCTGAGCGCGGATACCAGAGAACTCGCGGCGGCGCTCGCCGCCACGCCGATCCCGGAGACGGGCAACCGCTATGTGGCCTCCCTGCCGGAGCTGGAGGCGGTGGACCTCATGCCCGCTCTGCAGCGCGTCGCCTTCGGCGAGATGCCGATTCAGGCCGGCTGCTGCAACGGCAACGGGTACAAGCTCAACGCCATGGAATATCACAAGTGCAGCGAGCTCAACTTCACCACCACCGGTCTGGTGCTCCTGCTGGCGCTGCCGGAGCAGCTCGACGACGGAAGACTCCGGAGCGCCGACGTCGTGGGCTTCTATCTGCCGGAGGACGTGCTCGTGGAGATCTATCCGATGGTGCTGCACTTCGCCCCCTGCCGCGTCAAAGACACAGGCTTTCGCTGCCTCGTCGTGCTCGAGCAGGGCACCAACGCGGCCCTCCCGTCCGTGGACACCACGGCGCCGGGCGAGGAAAAGCTTCTCTGGATGCGCAACAAATGGATGACCTGCCACCCGGACTCCCCGCAGAAGGAGAAGGGCGCCTTCGTCGGCATCCGCGGCGAGAATCTGGCGCTGAAGATCTGATCGGACAGCGCGAATAGTTTAGCACGGCACACCCAAACGGGTGCGCCGTGCTTTTTTGCTGTAATCGAACAGATAATCTCTTATATTGGAAATTTGCGATTTTCTTTTTCCGGAAATGGTGGTATGATAATCAACAATTAACAGACTGTGGAGGTGTTTACTATGCGCCCGATCCGAAAAGCTGTGCTCTCTCTGGTGCTGGCGGTCGTGCTGCTCTGCTCTG
>JAFRLZ010000059.1 GCA_017430985.1 Oscillospiraceae bacterium | reverse complement strand
TAAACGCATCTTGATTGTCACGAATAAATTGGTC
Source organism: Oscillospiraceae bacterium (assembly GCA_017430985.1). Lineage (GTDB taxonomy): Bacteria > Bacillota > Clostridia > Oscillospirales > Oscillospiraceae > Limivicinus. Next base: position 3,321 of record JAFRLZ010000059.1, on the reverse strand, counting down.
GTGGTCTTCAGGTGATAACGGGCGCGGGCGCGGGGGCAGGCTGCACGGGCTGGGCGTTGGCGCGCTCCCAGGCGGCGAAGGGATCCTCGGCGGGCTGCTGCGGGGCCGGGGCCGGCCGCTGCGCGGCGGCCTGCTGACGCGCGGCGCGCGCCGCCTTGAAGGCCTCGTACTCCTCCTCGTAGCCGACGGGCTCGGACTCGGCCGGCTTCTGCTCCGCCTTGACGCGGCGCTCGGCCTTCTTCGGCTCGGGCCTGGCGTGGCGCTCGGCCTTGCGGGCCGCCGCCTTCTTCGGGGCGACGGGCTCGTCCTCCTCCTCGTCCTCGAGGTCGTCGAAGTCGTCCTCCTCCTGACGGCGGGCGGGCCTGTGCTTCTCCTTCTTCTCCTTACGGGCGCGGCGGGGACGCTCCTCCTCTTCTTCCTCGTCCTCGTAGTCGAGACGGTCCTCGCCCTCGTCCTCGTCCTCAAACTCGACCTCCTCCGTCCGGCGCTTCTTGTTGCCGCCGAAGAGGATGTAGAGGATGAAGAGGAAAGCGAAGAGCGTGATGAAGATGTCCGCCACGTTGAAGATGGGGAACTGGGGGAAGAAATCCAGCTTGAACATATCCTGCACGAAGCCGTACAGCAGACGGTCGATGCAGTTGCCGATGCCGCCGGCCATCACGAAGACCGCGCTCCAGCGACCGAGCTCGCCGCGGATGACGCGGGTGGCCAGCAGGATGATCACGGCGACGCTGAACACGCCGCAGATGATGATGAAGTAGAGCTGCGCGTTGGCGCCGGCCAGGAAGCTGAAAGCGGCGCCTTTGTTCTGGACGTTCACCAGACTCACGATGCCGGGGATCAACTCCCGGGAGCCGCTTTCGAGAACGATATTCCCGGCGACCCAGTACTTCGTCCACTGGTCGAGGATGATGACCAGAAGGGCTACGATGGCATACAGCATATCTTTCTCCTATCTGCTGCGGCCCGGCCGCAGCGAAGCGTATTGCGCCGTCTGTCTCTGTCGGCGCGGCCTTATTTCTGCAGAGCCGCTGTGACGGCGGCGCAGCGGGGGCAAAGACCGGTCTCGGGATCGGCCTTGACGGAATGCTTCCAGCAGCGGGGGCACTTGGTCCCCGGGGCTTCCACCACGGAGACGCGCAGCCCCGGGTTGAGGCTGCCCTGGCCTGTCACGGCGCCCTCTTCGGGCTCGTCCTCGGCGATCAGGCACTCGGAGACGATCAGCAGCTCGGCCAGATCCATGCCGGAGACCTGTTCCAGCAGGGCGGAGGCGTCGGCGTCGGCTGCCTTCAGACGGACGGCGGCCTCCAGCGGCTTGCCGATGCGCTTGGCGGCGCGGGCGGCTTCGAGCACGCCGTTGACGTCGCTGCGCAGGGCGATCAGCCTGTCCCAGCGCGCCATCTCGTCGGCGGACAGGGCATAGTCGGCGAAGGGGGCGTTCATCGTGTTGAGCACGACGTTGCGCGGATCGTCGCCGGCGCGGTGAGGCATAGCCTGCCAGATCTCGTCGCAGGTGAAGGCGAGGATCGGCGCGAACATCTTGGTCATGCTGTCGAGGATCAGCCAGAGCGCGGTCTGCGCGCTGCGGCGCGGCAAACCGTCTCTCTCCTCACAGTACAACCGATCCTTGATAATGTCAAGATAAAAACTCGACAGCTCGACCACGCAGAAGTCGTTGATCGCGTGGGAGATCACATGGAATTCGTAGTTCCTGTAGGCCTCCTCGACCTGCCCGATCAGCTCGTTGAGCTTGGTGACGGCCCAGCGGTCGAGCGGGAGCATGTCGGCGGGCGCGACGAGATCGTCGGCGTCGAAGCCGTCGAGGTTGCCGAGGCAGTAGCGCGCGGTGTTGCGGAACTTGAGATAGTTCTGGCTGAGCTGCTTGAAGATCTCCTTCGAGCAGCGCACGTCCACATGGTAGTCGGCGGAGCCGGCCCAGAGACGGATCATGTCCGCGCCGAATTCCTTGATGATGTCGGCGGGATCGACGCCGTTGCCGAGGGACTTGTGCATGGCCTTGCCCTCGCCGTCCACGGTCCAGCCGTGGGTGAGGCACTCGCGGTAGGGCGCGCCCTTGCCGAGAGCGCCGACGGCCACGAGCAGGGAGCTCTGGAACCAGCCGCGGTACTGGTCGCCGCCCTCCATGTACATGTCGGACGGCCAGAAGCCCTGGTCGCGCTGCATGGCGGCGAAGTGGGTGGAGCCGGAGTCGAACCAGCCGTCGAGCGTGTCGGTTTCTTTATAAAAGCGGGCGCCGCCGCAGTGCGGGCAGACGAAGCCCTTGGGCAGGATCTCGGAGGCCGGGCGGTCGAACCAGGCGTTGCTGCCCTCTTTTTCAAACAGGGAGGCGACGGCCTCGATGCTTTCCTCCGTGCAGACGGGCTTTTTGCAGTCGTCGCAGTAGAAGACGGGGATGGGCAGGCCCCAGCGGCGCTGACGGGAGATGCACCAGTCCGCGCGCTCGCGGATCATGGCGCCCATGCGCTCCTTGCCCCAGGCGGGGATCCAGCGCACGTCCTCGCAGGCCTTGACGGCCTCCTCCTTGAAGGAGTCGACCGAGCAGAACCACTGCGGCGTCGCGCGGAAGATGACCGGGTTCTTGCAGCGCCAGCAGTGCGGATAGCTGTGGATGATCTCCTCGCTGGCGAAGAGCGCGCCGCTCTGACGCATGTCGGAAACGATGATCGGGTTGGATTCCTCGGTCGTCATCCCGGCGTACTTGCCGGCATAGTCGGTGTGGCGGCCCTGATCGTCGACGGGCACGACCATTTCAATGCCGTATTTCAGGCAGCTCTGATAGTCCTCGACGCCGAAGCCGGGCGCGGTGTGGACGAGGCCGGTGCCGGAGTCCATCGTGACGTAGTCGGCCAGCAGCAGGTAGGAGGTCTTGTCCAGGAAAGGATGCTTCGCAAGCATGTGCTCGAAGAAGCTGCCCTCGTGAAGCTCGACGATCTCCCAGCTCCCGACGCCGCCGGCCTTCATCGCCGAGTCGATCAGCGCCTCGGCCACGACCAGCAGCTCGCCGGAGGGCAGGCGCAGGATGGCGTAGCTGTCGCCGGGCGAGAGGGCGATGGCCAGGTTGCCCGGCAGGGTCCAGGGCGTGGTCGTCCAGATCAGGAAGTAGAGCTTCGAGAGGTCCAGATGGCTCAGCTTGCCCTTGTCGTCGGCCATGGGGAACTTGACGTAGACGGTGGTGACGGGGACGTCCTGATACTCGATCTCGGCCTCGGCGAGCGCGGTCTCGTCATGGGCGCACCAGTAGACGGGCTTGAGGCCCTTGTAGATGTGCCCGTTGCGGTACATCCTGCCGAAGATGCGGAT
>JAFRLZ010000058.1 GCA_017430985.1 Oscillospiraceae bacterium | reverse complement strand
GGCGCGGAAACGCTGGCGGCCGAGGACGAAAAGCTCAGCCACGCGCGCTGGGCCGCTTTCGAAAAGCTGCTGGGACGGCAGCTTCTGCCGGCCGGCGGGCTGATGATGAGCCTGCGCGCGGTGAAAAGCGCCGCTCCAGCCGCAGCCGTCCGCCCTCGGGCGCGAGCAGGCCGAAGTAGACGCTGCGCCCCTCGCCGTGCAGCCAGAGGCGGCAGAGCCCCTCCCGCATGGCGCAGTCGGCGCGGAGGACACGGTAGAGCCCCTCGCGCGTCTCCGTCAGCTCCCCGGCGCGCTCGCCGCCGAAATAGATGGGCAGAGTCATATCCGCGCCTCCTTTTTTAAAAAGATGAACGGGGGGATGCAGGGGCGAAAGCCTTCCCCTCAAGGGGAAGCCTTTGAGCGCGCAGCGACGACCTCAAATATAAAAAGCCGCCCTGTTCAGCATACGAACAGGACGGCCGGAATATGCAAAACGCCTGGGATCAATGCGCCTCCGCGTGCGAAAGCCGCTCGGGTTTCGGTTCGGTCAGCCCGAAGCTGACGGACAGGGCGTTGTCGACCGCGCTCATCGTGCGCTCGTCGAGCCGCCCCATGCGCTCGCGCAGACGCGACTTGTCGAGCGTGCGGATCTGCTCGAGCAGGATGATGCTGTCGCGGTTGAGCCCCACGCTGCGCCCGCTGAGGGCGATGTGCGTGGGCAGGCGGGCCTTGCCGGTCTTGCTGGTGATGGCGGCGGCGATGATCGTGGGGCTGTGGCGGTTGCCGGTGTCGTTCTGCACGATCAGCACCGGGCGCATGCCGCCCTGTTCGCTTCCGACCACCGGGCTGAGGTCGGCGTAATAGATCTCTCCGCGCTTGACGGTGTTCATGCTTCTCACTCCGGGAAAAAGATTGCCCAAACCATTCTATGTAGGACGCTTTCATTTTTCCCGCGCGGGCGGAAAAATATACGCGCGGCGGCGCGGACGGGCAAAGAGGAAAAAACTGCAAAAAATCGGACCGGGAGCGCCGCTCCCGGTCCGGTCGATCCGTTCCGATCAGCTTTTTTTCCTTTTGTGAAGCTTGGTGATGAGCAGCGCGAGCAGCGCCCAGTAGAGCGCCGCGAGCCCCAGCGTCACGAGACACATCACGTCGGAGCGCGGCGCGAGCCCCACCAGCACCAGCACGGGCGCGCCGAGGACGATGCCGAAGCTGCTGCCGGTGACGAGGTTGTTCGCGGCGGGCGTGGCCAGGTCCGGGTCGATCTCGCGCAGCAGCAGCACGCCGGAGCTGATGGTGCCGGTCATCATGCCGTACATGGAGATCAGGCCCTCATAGTAGTAGTTGGGGTAGACCTTCTTGCAGACGTAGCTCAGATGGAACCAGGTGACGACGGCGCCGAGCACGGCCAGCAGCAGGAACGGCAGCCACAGGCCGCGGATATCCTCCAGCTCGATGGAGCCGATGCCGGCCACGATCATGACGTCGAAGAAGAAGCCGGAAATGCGGTTGAGCAGGTAGTTGTTCTGGTACTGCCGCCGGATGACGCCGCTCTTGCGCCCCTTCTCCAGCAGCACGCGCACGAGCATCGCCAGCGCCGAGCCGATGATGAAGTTGAAGCCCCAGATCAGCGTGTTGACCGTCCCGGCAAGGCCGGGGGAGAGCGCCGCGATGCCGGAGGTGAGCCCCCAGGCGGCGAGATAGGTCAGCAGATACACGAGGATGACCATCGCGATCTGCACGGAGAGCTTATCAATAGAGTCGGACACGGGGATCTCGTTTTTGCCCTGGAAGAAATCGACGCTCGGCTGCTTCTCCTCGCCCCCGCGGGAGGCGCCGATCTTGCCCTTGCGGGAGAGGACGTTCAGGATGACGACGCCGACGATGCAGGCTACGAGATAGCCCGCCGCGGCGATGGCCAGGCCGAAGCTGCGCCCGCCGCCGAAGCCGAGGGCCTCGTAGGTGGAGCCCACGTTGTTGGCCTGGCCGGGGCCCTGGCCGTAGCCCATGGGCAGGAGCAGGCCCGCCGCCTTGAACAGCTGCGGCATCACGGTAAAGCCGAGCAGCAGCGTGACAATCAGACCCGTCACGCCCTGCACCATGTAGGTGCTGACGATGACGGCGCCGGATTTGAGCCCTGTGAGGTCCGTATCAGCCTTGTCCTTTTCGGGCGGGACGCGCAGGCTCATCGCGATGAAGCCGAGCGCGATGCCGTGGTAGACGAGGATCTCCATGAACTCCGTGTCCACCGGCACGACGCCGGTGACTTTGACCAGCAGCAGCAGGAAGCCGCCCAGCACCGCGACGGGCATGAGGCTCTTGCGGATGAAGGGGACGCGGCGGCGCAGGAGATTGGCCAGCAATATCGCGCCGGAGATCAGGCCGAGCTGTACGATCAGGTTCCACAGACCGTGGTTGGCAGCGGAATAATCCATTTCTTTGTTATCCTTTCCAGAGCTCGAAATATTTACGCAGGTTGGCGCCGCTGTCCGAGCGGAGCTCAAAGTATTCGCCGCGGTAGCTCAAAAGCAGCAGATGCGCCTGCACGAGGGCCATGTTGCCGATCTCGTCCTCCATGAACTCCCGTCCGCCGCAGCGGAAGCGGTCGGCGTACTGCAAAAGCTCGCCCGTGCCGATCAGCTCCTCGCTGTGCTCGGCGGCGACGCGCGTCAGCCGGATGTCGGAATCGGAGAAGAGAAGCGTGCCGTGCGGGAAATCCCGTGCGCGCAGCTTTTCCTTCTGCCACGTCTCCCAGTCCGCGACCGTCTCGAAGGGCGCGGCGGGATCGAAAAAGCCGGTTTCCGTATAATGGGTCTCAAAGCCGCAGGAGCAGAAGACGCGGTCCTTCTTCGTCTGCAGCGTGCCGATCTTCCCGCAGCCGGGGCAGAGATACAGCGCCCGCTCCAGCCCCTCGGCCAGACGCCTTCCGCGGAAGCGGACGGGCTCCTCGCGCTGGCGCCGCCAGGCGTCTTCATAGATGTCGCGGTTGATGGCGTCGTTGATCTCCTGCGCGCTCATCGTCTTCAACAGCTCGGGCGGATAGACGTTCACGGGGCCGACGTGCACCCGTCCGCGGCGCAGGGTCTTCGCCCAGCGCGGCTTGCTCAGATAGCCGCCCTCGATCCGGTAGGTCACGAGCGTGGCCCCGGAAGTCTTGACGAGCTTGCCCGTGGCGGGGAAGATCTGCTGGCTCAAGCCGTCCCAGCACTGCTCGCCCTCGGCGAAGAGGCAGATCGAATGTCCCGCGCGCAGATGGCGCAGGCAGGCCTTCACGGTGTCGGTGCCGAGCGAGGCTTTCCGGCGCGCGATGGGCGCGACCATCCGCTCCAGAAGGCGCGCGACGAAGCCCCAGCGGAAGATGTGCTCGCTGGCCACATAGTAGACCTGCTTGTCCTTCAGACTCATGGCCACGAGCAGCGGGTCCCAGGCGTTGACGTGGTTCGGGATCAGCAGCACGGGCCCGTCAATGTGCAGGTCCTCGTGCGTGAGATGGAATTTGCGGCAGATCCAGCGATGCGCCAGCGCGTAGAGCACGCGCCAGATCCTTTGATGCCGTTCATAATCGTCCATGTTCGGGACTCACCGCCTTTCACCGGGACATGAGATAAGGGGCCTCTCCTTATAATATCAAGTTCTGTCGGAGACTGTCAAGTTCAAGCGGCGAAAAAGCGCGGCGGGAACGATCCGCCGCCCCCCCGGGCGGCCGCCGTCCGGCAGGAGCAACAACAAAAATATCGCGTGGGAGCGCCTGCGTCTTGCAATCTGTTTTTTGCTGTGTCATAATAAAGAAAAAAGAGGAAAAACACGGCGAACAGGCGCGTCAGCCGAAGAGAGGAGGGAGCGCGCTTTGCTTTACGAAGTTGACAACCGCTATCCGGAAGTCGCCAGGTTGTTTGCGAAGACCGGCGGGGCCCAGCACTACGGCAGCCTCGGGAACAGCGCCGGCGGCGGCGTCATGGGCGGCGTGGCCGGCGGCCTTGCCGGCAGCATTGGCCTCGGCGGCGGCGCGGCCGCATCCGGCGGCGCGGCTGCAAGCGCCGCCAGCAGCACCGCGATGTCCGCGCTGCGCCGCGCGACCAAGATCAACGATCTCAAGCGCTACGTTTTGACCATTATTTCGACTCTCACCGTCGTGACGCTTCTTCTGACGGGCGGGCCCGAGGAGGAACCGGGACCCGAACCGGAACCGGAGCCGGTCGCCCCGGTGGAGTTCGTGGAGCCCTCGCTCGACATCGTCGCCGCCGGTCTCGGCGAGCTCGGCGGCACCGCGGGGACTCTGAGCTACCGCTACCAGGTGGCGCTCAACTCCGCAGAGGAGATGACGGTCAGCGCGTCCGTCAGCGCCGATACCGGCGAGAAGCTGGCGTCGGACGGGCCCTTCAGCCACGACAGATCCGGGACTTCGCCCGCGCACACGGCGGCGCTGGCCTGGAGGACGCAGCCTGAGAGCGTCACGCTGACGCTCACCGGCCGGTATACCGCCGAGGACGGGTCGACGAAGTCCGTCAGCGCGAGCCGTACGATCCCGCTCCCCGAGCTCCCCTTCACCGCCCCGGCGCTGACGATCAGCTCCGCGGCGCTTTCCGAGGGCAACGCCTCGACGCTGAGCTACAGCTATCTCGTCACGCTCAACTCGGCCGAGAGTCTGGAGGTCACCGCGCGCCTCACCGATGAAAACGGCGAGCAGTTCGCGTCGGACGGGCCCTTCCGTCACAGCGCCTCCGAGAGCTCGCCCGAGCACAGCGCGGCCCTGCCGCGGACGAGGCGGCTTCAGAGCGTGACGCTGACGCTCATCGGCGCCTATACCGAAAAAGGCACGGCGAAGACCGTCACCGCAACGCAGACGCTCGCGGTGCCGGAGCCGCTCTTCACGGCGCCGACGCTGGCCATCAGCTCCGCCGAGATCGCGACTGGCAACGCTGTGACGCTGAACTACAGCTACCGTGTGACGCTCAACTCGGCCGACAGCATGGACGTCAGCGCGTCCGTCAGTTCCGACGCCGGCGCGCAGCTGGCGGCGGACGGCCCCTACACCCACGGCGCCTCCGGCGACTCGCCGGCGCGCAGCCTGCCCCTGGCCTGGGCGGCCAGGCCCCAGAGCGTGACGCTGACGCTTACCGGTACCTATACCGAAAAGGGCGCGGCCAAGACCGTCACCGCGACGCAGACGCTCGCGATCCCGGAGCCGCCCTTCACGGCGCCGACCCTGGCGATCACCGCGGCCGCCATCCCGAACAGCAGCGAGCTCTCGCTGGACTACGGCTATCGCGTGACGCTCAACTCTGCCGAGAGCATGCGCGTCAGCGCGGTCGTCCGCTCCAACACCGGCGAGCAGCTGGGCAGCGACGGCTCGTATACGCACAGCGCCTCTGGCTCCTCGCCGGACCGCAGCATCGGCCTGAGCTGGACCACCTATCCCGAGACCGCGACGCTGATCCTCACCGGAACCTACAGCGAACGCGGCGTGACGAAGACCGTCACGGCCAGCCGGACGCTGAGCGTCCCGCTGCCGCCCTTCACGGCGCCGACCCTGGCGATCACCTCGGCCAACTTCACCGACGGCAGCGTGACCCCGCTGGTCTTCGGCTACCAGGTGACGCTGAACTCGGCCAGCAGCATGTCTGTGAGCGCGGTCATCCGCTCCAACACCGACGAGCAGCTGGGGACCGGCGGGCCCTATGTCCACAGCGCCTCCGGTGCCTCGCCCGAGCGCAGCGCGGAGATCGCCTGGACGCTCTACCCCGAGACCGTGACGCTGACGCTCACCGGCACCTACGATGAGCGCGGCACGACGAAGACCGTCACCGCCACGCAGACGCTCACCGCGCCCGATCCCTCCTACTACACGCCGCCTCCCGGCTTCATCTACCCGGAACTGACGATCACCGACTTCTCGATCACGGACGGCACGGTAACGCCGCTGAGCTATCAGTATGAGGTGGTGCTGAATTCCGCGGCGAGCATGACGGTCAGCGCCTCCGTCACCGACGGCGGCGGTGAAGTGCTGGCCTCGGACGGCCCCTACACGCATACGGGCTCGGAGAGCTCGTCCGCGCTGAGCCTTCCGATCTCCTGGTCGACCAGACCCGAGACCCTGACGCTGACGCTCACCGGCTCCTATCTGCACAGCGGCCTGCCGGAGACCGTCACCGAGACGCAGACGATCCCCATCCCGCCGCCGCCCTTCGTCACGCCGAGCTTCCAGAACGTGCACGCCTCGCTCAGCGATATCGAGGAATGGGCGAGCATCAGCTTCACCTACGGCTACACGATCGACGTCGGCAGCGCCTCGTCGGTCGAGGTGGAGACCATCCTGACCACCTTCCTTGACTCGCTCCCCTCTGGGCCCATGCAGACCTTTACGAGCACCGACAGCTTCAGCAAAACGATGGCCGTGTCCCTCACGCCGGAGGATTACGAGATCGATCTGGAGCTCATAGGCTACTACCAGGAGAGCGGCGTCGACAAGACGATCACGGCCACGGTGGCGGTCCCGATCAGCATGACGCCGGGCTACTTCGACTGCGGCGGCGAATTCGGCACCGAGGGAGACTTCGCGCTGTGGGTGTGCTACGAGCCCCGGAGCTCGGACCCGCACGCCGACGAATACAGCTTTGAGGCGACGGCGTTTAATGTGACCTGGTATGACGACATGGACAACAGCCTCGGAACGACCGCGGCCGCTCCGGTGTCCGCCCTCACGTACAGCATGGCCTATGGGGCTTACAACTTCGAGTATAACGGCCCCGTCACCATCCCACCCGGCGCGGTCAGATGCGAGTTCCACTTCACGATCCGCGACACCACGACCGGAAAGAGCTTTTCCTGCACGTCGAATCTGTTTGACCTTGTATGATGATAAGGAGGAATCACCATGAAGAAAAAGAAAACCGGCTCCAAGACCTATATCGGTATGGCCATCGCCGCGGTCGTCGCCCTGGTGCTGTCCCATCCGAACTGGCTGCCTTTTTCGAGCGAGACGAGAGAGTCCATCGCCGCCGCGCAGCAGAGCAACCTCAACATGGGCGGCGACATCAAAGCCACTGTCGCCCAGCTGGTGACCCTTGTCGTCGCGATGTGCATCATCTGGCTGTGCTACCAGCTGCTGCGCCTGCTGCTGCGGCTCCTGGGGAAGAAGAACAACCGCGTCCGCACCATCACCGAGATGCTCACGGGCCTGGCCAAGTACGTCGCCTGGGTCGTCGCGGTGGTCTGGGGCCTGACGATCCTCGGCGTTGACACCACCGCGGTGCTGGCCGGCATCGGGATCATCGGTCTCATCATCGGCTTCGGCGCGCAGAGCCTCATCGAGGACATCATCACCGGCGCCTTCATCATCTTCGAGAATCAGTACAGCGTGGGCGATATCATCGTCCTGGACGATGTGCGCGGCACGGTGCGGAGCATCGGCGTGCGCACCACCGTGATCGAGGACGCCGGCGGAAACCTCAAGGTCGTCAACAACTCTGACATCCGCAACTTCCAGAACCGCTCGCGCAACGTGTCGCTGGCTCTGTGCATCTGCGCCGTGTCCTACGGCACCGACCTGCGCAAGCTGGAAAAGGTCTGCGTCGAAAAGCTGCCCGGCACGAAGGACCTCCACCCGGAGCTGTACCTCTCGGATATCCAGTATCTGGGCGTGGAAGAGCTGGCCGACAGCGGCGTCAATCTGAAATTCAGCGTGGACACGAAGGAGGAGAGCTTCTTCGCCGCGCAGCGCATGCTCGCCCGCGACGTGAAGCTGCTGATGGACGACAACGGCTTCGAGATCCCCTTCCCGCAGGTCGTCGTACACGACGGGAACTGAGCGGTATCACAAGAAAGCAAAAAAGCACGCAAGCCAAAGCTTGCGTGCTTTTTTGCGTTTTCGGGTTTATGACTCGAGGAAGCGGAAGACCCGGTCGTTGAAATCTGCGGCTTCCTCGTAGGCGGCGTGGCCAAGACCCTCGTATAGGAAGAGCTCGCTGCCCGCGATGCGCTCATATAGCTCACAGGAGGCCTCCATGCCTACGATCCTGTCATCCGTCCCGCCGAGGATCAGCGTCGGGCAGGTGATCCGCTCCAGCCCGTCGGTAATATCAAAGGCAAGGATCGCTTTGGCGTTGGCCAGGAAGCGGCCGTAGTCGGCGGGCTTTCCGACCGCGCCGATGACCGGGTAGAGCTTCCGGTATTTCTTCAGATAGGCGGGGGAGTAGCTGTTCTCCGCCGTGTCGATCATCAGCTGCTTGTGGTCGCCCCGCTCCGCGAGCGCGATCCAGCCTTCAACGCGTTCCCGGCTGAGCGGGCTGACGCGCGGCGCGGTGACGGCGAGGACGAGCTTTTCGACGAGCCCTGGATGCCCGACCGCGAGCGCCTGCGCGATCATCCCGCCCTGCGATACGCCCAGGACGGCGGCTTTTTCGACGCCGAGCGCGGCCAGGGCCCGCGCCTGGTCCTCCGCCATGTCCCGGATCGTGAAGCCCTGCGGCAGATCGTCGCGGCGGCTGAACAGGTATATCGTATAGCGGTCGAAAAAGCGCTGATAGGGCGGCGCCAACAGCAGGGCCTTGCCCTTGACCGTCGCCAGGCCGTCCGACAGGCCCGGCAGGATGACGAGCGTTTTGCCGCCCCGTCCGAACGAGACGTAGCTCATGGCCGAGCCGCCGAGCGGCACTTGTCCGTTTTTCGCGTTCCACAGCATGCTGTTCCCCTCCGTGCCGTTTTCTTCAGGATAAGTATAATACGGATCGCCGGGGGCGGCAACAAAAAAGAGCCCTCTGTGGAGAGCTCTTTTTTGCTTGGCCCGGGATCAGCCCTGCCGGGCCTTCAGCTGCGCGATCATCTCGTCGCAGACCTCGTCCATGTCGCCCACGATGCCGTAGTCGCAGTAGTTGAAGATCTGCGCGTCGGGGTTCTTGTCCACGGCCACGAACATGTCCGCGTCCACGCCGGCGGTGTGGTTCACCGCGCCGGAGACGCCGAAGCTGATGTAGAGCTTGGTCTTCACCATGACGCCGGACTGGCCGATCTGCAGCTTGTAGGGCAGGATGCCGCGGTCGTACAGCGGCCGGGTGCAGCCGATCTTGCCGCCGAGCAGCCTGGCCAGCACGCGGTAGCGCTCCAGATGCTCGGAGTCCTTCAGGCCGTTGCCCACGCAGACGATGCAGTCGGCGTTGGCGATGTCGAGCTCCGGATCCATCTCGTCGGGGATGAAGTCGAGGTGCCTGCAGCGGATCGCCGCGGGATCGAAGTCGATCTCCTCCTCGATCAGCTCGATTTCGGCCTTCCGGCCGGCGGGCGCGTACTTGAAGGTGCCCGGGCGGATGGTGCCGACCTGCGGGCGCAGCTCCGGCACGGTGATGACCGCCATGATCTTGCCGCCGACGGCGGGCTCGATGAACTGGATGTCGCCGGTCGCGGGGTCGTACTCGAGCTCCATCGCGTCCGAGGTGCAGCCGGTGTCGAGCTGCACGGCGAAGCGGGGCGCGAAATCGCGGCCGTTGATGGTGCCGCCGACGAAGATGGCGGAGGGATTGTACTTGCGGGAGAGCACCGTGAAGGCGTTGGCGTAAGCGTCGGTGTTGAAGTACTCGTAGCCGGTGCCGCGGACCTGGATGATCCCGTCGACGCCGCAGTCCCGGACCTTGTCCGTCTCAGCCGCGGGCAGCTCGCCCAGGATCACGGCGTAGAGCTTGTCGCCCGTGACGTCGCAGAGCCTGCGCAGCTCGCAGCAGAGCTCCAGCCCGACCGGAGCGGCCGTTTTACCGTCATGCTCGATGTAGACCCACATGTTCTTGTAATCGGATTTCTGCATCTTCGGCACCTCCTTAAAGGGAACCCTTGTCCGTCAGCAGCTCGATCAGCCTGCCGACGTCCGATTTGACGCTGCCGGTGCGGATCATCTGGCCGGGCTCGGGGAGCTCGGGCGGATAGATCTTCGGAACGATGGTGCCGGAGCCGGGTACGCCGATCTTCGCCGGATCCAGCCCGTCGATGTTGTTCTCCGTGTAGGTGGTGATCGGCGCGGTCTTGGCGGCGAGGTAGGCCTCCAGGTTGGGGAGACGGCCGTAGAAGTTGTCCTTCTCGACAGTGACGAGGCAGGGGAGCGTGGCCTCCACGATCTCCCTGCCGTGCTCGAGCGTGCGCGTCGCGCGGATCTTCCCGTCGGCGACGTCCTCGATGCTGAAGCAGCAGGAGATCTGGGCGGCGTCGAAGCGCTCGGCCAGCTGGGAGGCCATCTGACCGGTGGCGCCGTCCTGGGACTCCTTGCCGCAGAAGATCAGGTCGAACTTACCCTCCATCTCGGCGGCCTTCACGATGGTGTAGCTGGTGGACAGCGTGTCCGCCCCGCCGAAGGGACGGCCCGTGATGAGCACGGCCTCGTCGCCGCCGACGGCCAGACATTCGCGCAGGGTGCTCTCGGCCATGGGCGGGCCCATGGTGATGAGGGTGATCTCGCCGCCGAAGCGCTCCTTGACCTGCACCGCCGCCTCCAGCGCGTTGAGGTCCAGAGGGTTGGTCAGAGTCGGCACGCCGGCGCGGACCAGATTGCCGGTCTCCGGATCCATCTTCACGAGATCGATATCCGGGATCTGCTTGACGCAAACAAGTATGTTCAGCATGTGTTTCTCCTCCCCTCGTCAGACCGAGAACGAACTGTCGCAGACCTTGCCGGGATTGAGGATGTAATAGGGGTCGAAGACCGCCTTGATCTGACCCATCAGAGCGAACACGTCTTCGCCCACGGACTCTCTCAGGTAGACCATCTTCGCGTGCCCGATGGAGTGCTCGCCGGAGACCTGGCCCTCCAGCTCGGCGCACTTGGTGTAGGCCTTGTCCATGATGATCTTGACGCGGCGCTTGAAGTCCTCTTCCTCCAGGTCGTTGGAGCAGCAGTAGATGTGCAGGTTGCCGTCGCCGGCGTGGCCGAAGTTGCGGATGCGGATGCCGTTCTCGTCCCCCAGGGAGCGGATGTAGATCAGGAAGGCGGGGATCTTGTCCACGGGCACGACGACGTCCATCTCGTCGATGAGCTTGGTGTCGGCCTCGATGGCGGTGAGGAAGCTGGAGCGGGCGGCCCAGGCGGACTTCTTGTTGGACGAGGTGGCGACGACCAGCACGTCCAGGGCCTTGGCTTCCTTGGCAATCTGGCCGAGCTTGATCATCTTCTGGTCGAGCTCGTCCTCGTCCGCGCCGACGAAGGTGACCAGCACGGAGGCGCCCACGTCCTCGCTGCGCACGCGCTCGGGGAAGATGGGGTTGCCCGTGAAGGCCGCCGAGGAGGTCACGATGTCCGCGTCCATGAATTCGATGGACTGCGGGTCGAGGTTGGCGAGCTTGATCTTCGGCACGAAGGAGATGCACTCCTCCACGGTCCGGAAGGGCACGAGGCAGGACACGTCGCAGATCGGCTTGGGGATGAGCTTCATGGTCATCTCCGTGATGATGCCGAGGGTGCCCTCGGAGCCGATCATCAGATGCAGCAGGCTGTAGCCGGAGCTGGTCTTGCAGACGGATTTGCCGAGCTCGATGATGCGCCCGTCGGCCAGCACGACCTTCAGCGCCAGCACATAGTCGCGCGTGACGCCGTACTTGACAGCGCGCATGCCGCCGGCGTTGGTGGAGATGTTGCCGCCCACCGTGGCGGTCTTCTCGCCGGGATCGGGCGGGTACATCAGCCCGTGGCTGAGCGCGTCGGCCGCCAGGTCCTTCAACAGCACGCCGGGCTGGATCCGCACGACGAGGTTGTCCATGTCGTACTCCAGGATCTTGTTCATGCGCCGCGTGCAGAGGACCAGGCCGCCCGCCAGAGGCACGCAGCCGCCCACCAGGCCGGTGCCCGCGCCGCGGCAGGTGACCGGGATGCGGTTGGCGGAGCAGATCTTCATGATCTCGGAGACCTCCTCCGTGCTCTCGACGTCCACGGCCGCGTCCGGCATATACTTGCCGTAGATCGGCATCTCGTCGTGAGAGTAGTTGGGGTCGACGGCGTCCTTTTCGAAGAAGCGCTTGTCCCCGACGACGGCTCTCAGCTGCGCAGCGATCTCCGGTGTGATTTTGTTGTAGTTTGCCATGCAGTCATCCTCCTGTTTGAGAATCGGGAAGCGCCGGGGCCTTGTGATCCGGAGCATCCCGGCGTCTGTGGTTGCTGAAGCTTCAGCTCTTGGCCGCGCTTAAAATTTGACCGAACCTGCGTCGCGCAGGTCCGGTCAAACGTGCGCCTGCGATCAGGCGAGCAGGTCGGAGAGCTTGCCGTCCGCGCCGAGGGCGCCGCTCTTGCGGGCGAGATCCGTCAGCTCGGCCTCGAGCGCGTCGGAGTAATCGACGCCGGTGACCTTCCGCTCCTCGATCAGACGGGCCTCGATCTCGCCGGGCATGAAGATCTCCTTCACGCCGGTGGCGGTGCGGCTGTTCTTGATGAGGCTGGCGTACAGGGAGGCGTGCTCCTTGAAGCGCTCGACGTCGATGAAGTGCGCGATGTCGAGCAGGATCACGGCAAAGCCGGTCTCCTCGGGCCGCATGTCTTCCACGAAGGGGATCTCCGGGCTGGTGAGCGCGTCGGACAGGACGCCGCCGAACATGTCGACGAAGACCGCGAGGCCGTAGCCCTTGTGGCCGCCCATGGGACGGACGCAGTAGGCGACGTGCGGATCGGAGGTCGGGTTGCCGTCGTAGTCGTTGGCCCAGTCGAGAGGCATCTCCTTGTTCTCGCGGCGGTAGGCCTGGACCTTGCCGATGGCAACCCCGCTGGTGGAGACGTCGATGACGATCGGGCGGTTCGGGTTGGTCGTCGGGCAGCCGAGGATGATGGGGTTCGTGCCGATGAGACGGTCTGCGCCACCGAAGGGAGCCTGGCAGGGATAGGTGTTGCTCACGACGATGCCGATCACGTTGTCATCCGCCATGCGGTGGCCGTAGTAGCCGCCGCAGCCGATGTTTGCGCTGTTGCGAGCCACGCCGGCGGCAACGCCGTATTTGCGGGCGCGCTCAAGCACCGCGTCATACACACGGTTCACGGCCACGATGCCGGAGCCGCCGCCGCAGTCGAAGACGAGGGAAGAGTCCGCGTCCTTCACGCAGCGGAAATCGGGTTTTGCGACCAGAGCGCCGGCCATATACTGCCGCAGGTAGATGCACAGACGGGACAGGCCGTGGGAATAGGTGCCGGTGAAGTCGGAGTGGGTGACGACGGCGGCCAGAGAGGCGGCGTCGCTCTCGGAGACGCCCTGCGCCATGACCAGGCGCTTGATCAGAGTGATCTGCTGATCATAAGAAAGGTGCATCATAGTAAAAATACCTCCAGTATTATTGTTCCCGATATTCAGCGCGCTCAGCCGCCCGCCGCGG
This sequence comes from Oscillospiraceae bacterium, assembly GCA_017430985.1. GTDB lineage: Bacteria > Bacillota > Clostridia > Oscillospirales > Oscillospiraceae > Limivicinus. The sequence continues at coordinate 5,166 of JAFRLZ010000058.1, read as the reverse complement.
CGACCAGACCGAGCGGGTCGACGCCGAACACGATCATACCGCCGAGCACCAGAATGGCGATGATGCAGTAGATCAGGCAGGGCAGGGCGTTGGTCTTGATGATCTTGCCCTCGTTGCCCATCGTGCCGGTGGTCGCGCAGGCCGCGACGACGTTGTTGACGCAGATCATGTTGCCGGCCGCGCCGCCGATGTTCTGCAGAGCGACGATCAGCACCGGGCTCATGTGGACGAGCGTCGCGGTCTGGAACTGCAGGCCGGAGAACAGCGTGTTGGAAACGGTGTTGGAGCCGGACATGAAAGCACCGAGCACGCCGATGACCGGGGCGATGATGACATAGGCGCCCTGGAAGATCTGCGCCAGGCCGAGGGCCATGACATAGAGCATGGACTTGTCGGTGAGCTGGGCGGACATGCCGGTGTTGCGGTAGATGTAGACCATGGAGACGCCGAAGAACAGGGCGATGGCCGCGCCGAGGACCTGCTTGAAGGTGTCGCTGATGGACTCCTTGACCTTCTGCATGGGCATCTTATGCAGGAAGAAGGTCAGGATGCAGACGAGGATGAAGGGGAAGATGCCCGGGCACCAGCTCCAGTTCCAGGCCCAGTTCACGGACTCGATGCCGAGGATGTGCGAGATCTTCACCTTGAAGGCGTCGCTCGTGAGCAGCGTCTTGAGACCGAACCAGTTCAGACGGGTGCCGACGAGGATCAGCGCGATGAGCACATAGGGGAGCCAGGCCAGAACGGCGGACATGCCGTTGTCCACGTCCTGCTTGACCTCCTGCTTGGAGAGCCAGTCGCTGTGCCACTGTTCCCGGGGCTTGAAGTCCCAGACCTCCTTCGGGCAGAGGAAGCCCTTCTTCGCGGCGAAGATGACCACGAACAGGGTCAGGATCGCGCCGACGAGGGAGGGGAACTCGGGACCGAAGAAGAAAGCCATGAGCAGATAGAATACGTCGAAGGTGACGGCGGTGAAGAGGGCGAAGGGCAGAGCCGCAAAGGCCTCCTTGCCCTTCTTGTTTTTGCCGAAGAGCTTGCACATGACGAAAATGCCGATGAACACGAAGAACAGGCAGCAGGTGGCGTGACCGATGGCGGTGTATTTCGTGAGCGCCATGGTGAACGCTTCCTTGTTGCCGCCGAGCTGCTCGACCGCCTGGGCGACCGTGGCGGCCGCGGTGTTGGTCGGGGTGCCGACGGCGCCGTAGGAGACGGGCACGCTGTTGTAGATCAGCGCCACGATGGCTGCGCACAGCGGCGGGAAGCCGAGGCTGATCAGCAGGGGAGCCGCGAGAGCGGCGGGAGTGCCGAAGCCGGCCGCGCCCTCGATGAAGGCGCCGAACACGAAGCCGACGAGGATGGCCTGAATGCGGCGGTCGGGGTTGACGTTGTTGAACACGCGCTGGATCGCCGTGACGGCGCCGGAGTGCTTGAGCGTGTTCATGATGAGGATCGCGCCGAAGATGATGACCAGCGTGCCGATGGCCTCAGAAAACGTAATTTCCGTCCCGGAATACCGGCACGACCGAGCCGTCAGCCCGGATACCGTCGATCGCCATGTCGGCGGTGCCGAACATGAAATCCTCGTGCTGCATCGAGTCGTTGGCTCCGTGAGCGGCGAGTTCTTCCTTGCTCATTCTGACGCCGCCCTCGATGTTCTCGGGGTAGGGCCGGCCGAGGGCCAGGTGACAGGCGGCGTTCTCGTCGTACAAGGTGTTGAAGAACAGAATGCCGGACTGTGAGATCGGCGAGTCGTAGGGGACGAGTGCCACCTCGCCCAGATAGGAGGAGCCCTCGTCAAAGCTCAGCAGCTGCGCCAGAGCGTCTTTTCCCTTTTTTGCGTCGAAGTCGACGACCCGGCCGTTCTCAAAGCGCAGCCAGAAGCCGTCGATGAGCTTGCCGTTGTAGTTCAGGGGCATGGAGGCGTACACGACGCCGTTCGTCCCGGTCTTCGCGGGCATGCAGAAGCACTCCTCCGTCGGCATGTTCGGGTCGAAGTACACGCCCTTCGGCGTCACGCAGCCGCCGCCGACCCAGATATGGCCCTTCACGAGCTCCACCGTAAGGTCCGTTCCCAGGCCGCTCGTAAAATGCAGCTTTTCAAAGCGATAGGCGTTCAGCTTGTCCGCGTGTTCGATCATCTCCCGGTCGTGCCGGTCCCACTCGGCGATCGGGTCGTTGTCCTCGGTGACCCGGGTGACCGCGAAGATCGCGTCGCCGAGCTTCTCGAAGGCCTCTTCGTCACTCAGCGCGGGGAAGACGACCTTCGCCCACTCGACGGAGGGCAGGCCGATCACGCACCACTGGCCCTCGTTGTTCGTGGTATAGTCCAGCAGGTCCGCCATCTTGGTATAATAGGCCATGTTGGCGATCCGGAGCTTTTCGCCGTCCACGTCCGCCATGGCGCCGGGCTTTTCGGAGTGGATGGAGATATAGCAGGCGCCGCCGTCGTGCTGGTATTTGGTCTTGTCGTATTTCCACTGAGGCACCTCGGAGAGGACCTCCGGCGTCTCGTAGCGATAGGCCATTTTGCTCAGCTCGGTGTCGCGCCATTCGACGCTCACATAACGCGCGCCGGCCTCGTAGGCGCGCACGGCGAGCATCCGCACGAAGGCCGCGTCGTGGACGAAGGCCTGGATGACCACGGGCTGGTCCTTCTGCACGTTCACGCCCTTTTTGACGACGAGCTCCGCCAGCTTTTCATACATGTTCTCTGAAACCATCGTGTACTCCTCTTTTCGTTGTTGTCAGGCGAGATCCTTGCTCTCATAGGGCCTGTTCCAGGAGCCGATCTCGATCAGGTTGCCCTCCGGGTCCGCAATGTAGCAGGTCCGCTGTCCCCAGGGCTCCGTCTCCGGCGCGAGCACGGGGGTCGCGCCCGCGGCGACGGCGCGGGCAAACTGCGCGTCGACCTCCTCGAAGCGGTCCACATACAGAGCGATCTCGGAATGTCCGTTGAGCCCCTCGACGTATTCGTATTTCCGGCGGGTCATGCGCTCAAAATCCTCCCGGCCGTAGAGAAGGAAGAGCGTTCCGTCCTTGACGAGATAGACGTTGCTCGTATCCTCCGCCTCCCGGATCTCAAAGCCGAGGACGTCCCGGTAGAAGCGGACCATCGTTCCCATATCTCTGACGAGCAGCCCAAAGCCGTCCAGCCGCATGCCGTTTCCCTGCCTTTCTTTATTCGCCCGCTTTTCCGGCGAGCCTGTAATGATCGACGATCAGGCTCTGATCGTAGTAGACCCGGTCCTCCGCCACGAGCCGCGCAACGCCGTTTTCCGCCTCGACGATGTTCACGGAGCAGTTGTAGGGCGCGCGGCCGCGCCAGTAGTCGGCGGGGTCGGGATAGAGGCAGTTGAGCATCGCGCGCAGCGCGCAGCCGTGGGCGCCGATCAGATAAGTCTTCCCGTCGTCCTTCGCGGCGAGCTCCTTCAGAAAAGCCTGGGTGCGCGCGCAGAGCATGTGGAAGTCCTCGCCGTTCGGAAAGCCGACGAAGCGGAAGGGGTCCGTGTAGAACAGCAGGCCCGCCTCGCCCATCTCGGAGAGCTTTTTGCCCTCCAGATCGCCGAAATACATTTCGCGCAGCCTCTCGTCCGTTTCGATTGGCACGTCGTTGCCGCTCTCGCGCAGCACGATCTCGACGGTCTCGCGCGCCCGGCTCAGCGGGCTCGAGATGCAGCGGTCGAAGCGCAGGCCCCGCATCGCCCGCCCGGTGAGCGCGGCGAGCTCGCGCCCGCTTTGGTTCAGCGGCGCGTCCATCCAGCCCTGCAGGACGCCCGCGGCGTTCTTGTCCGTTTCGCCGTGGCGGATGATATACAGCTTCATGCCCCCGCCTCCCTTCGCGTATCCTGAGATGATGATACCATATTCGCCCCCGCTGTACAACAAGAAAACCTCTTTTGCCTTGGCAGACAAAAGAGGTTTCTTTGATGGCGGAGGGTGCAGGATTCGACCTGCCCTGCGGGTCAGGCCGGGTCGCGGCTCTGAGGCGCCCCCGGCGCCTCATTCACTCCCGCTCCCGTTCGAATCCTGACCTGTCTATACGAAAGCAGTCCGGCACAAGGCCGGACTGCTTTCGTGTTGGATTTGTTGCACTGTTTTGATAGAATTTCCCCCAGGGGGGTGCACCGCTTATTTAGGGGGGTGCAGTTCCTTTTAGGGGGGTGCAAACGGCAAATGGGGTGCATTTTGAACGTTTGGGGAGAGGCTTCTCGTCAGAACCCCCGCTCAACTAAGTCGTTTACGATTGCTTTATAAACATCGCAGATATCTGCCACGCCTTCTCCTTCGCTATTTGACGAAAGCGGAGAGCGTCTGAAATCAATTTCATCATAATGAGAAACGCCCCTGTTCGTTCGGCCGGTCAACAGCGTAAATGTTTCTCCCCACTTTGCGGACTCAACACTAACCAATCCGTCGTTGTCGCCTTCTATCATTTTAACGATCAGGTTTGCTGTTGACAAATTGATATCCGAAAGAGGAGTCCTCATTACTCCCGCAAAGCTTTGATAGTAGACACCCGGAACATCCGGGTTTTCTCGATTGAACCGCTCGGCGTATGCGGTGGAAAAATCTCTGCAGACAGCATAGAAATTCGGCTTTGTGTCACCAATAAGGCCAATCCAGTTGTCAACGGCAAAGGAGGCGATATTAAACAGCGATCCCGGTGCTTTCAGCAATTTGTCGATTGTTTTTGACCCGCGATGAGGCGTTCCGATTGTCGTAATACTGGCAATATACTCACCCATACCCAAAGACGATGCGACCATGCGCGCCTCCAATCCACCTTTGGAATGAGCAATGATATTGACTTTTTCGGAAGCCGTTTCATCCAATATTTGTCTTATTCTTGCCTTGATTGATTTGGCATTGTCCTCAATGCGCGCCCAGCAGTCTTGCTGCCCATAGAATAAAACAGATCCAGTACCGGAAAGAACAGCTGGTATCCTGCCCCAATACAAAGGCCACTTTAAATCTCGGAAGCCAACTCCATGAATCATCAAAACAGGATATTTTGTGCCACAGCCTTTGTTTTCCACATCTTCGCTCCTATCATGAATCGACAATTAACCGCCAACACGAAACACGGCCAGTTTTATCCACGCCTTTATCATAGCACAAAAAGAAAAGGACGGCAATTCTATCAAAATTGCCGTCCTTTTATGG
>JAFRLZ010000003.1 GCA_017430985.1 Oscillospiraceae bacterium | reverse complement strand
TTGCGGGGGCGTGTACCTCGCAAAAAACTCTTCTCAGCCCGCCAGTGTGCGAGCGCAGCGAGTGCATGCAGCGGGCTGCAATCCCCCTCAACGCGCAGCCCAGCGAAGCGGGTGCGCGTTGAAGAGCGAAGCGATAAACTCAAATTTGCAAAAGCACTTGCCAACAGAAAAAACTTGTGGTAGAGTAGCCCTTGTGTTGATCGGGAAAATAACGGGAACACGCCCACAGAGAGCGGGGGTCGGCGGCTGAAAGCCCCTGCGGGACGCAGTCCGTTTGGTTCGCCCGGGAGCGCTGGCCAATCCCCGGCGGGTGGGACCCGTTACAGTCCTTTGAGTGCGGTCTGTTCGACCGAACATGGGTGGTACCGCGGAAGTCACGGCTTTCGTCCCATTGCGGGGCGGAGGCTGTTTTTTTATTTTCAAATCGTAGGGGAGGGGCCTGCCCCTCCCGCGGGCCGGGCAAGCCCGGCCCCTACGGAGCAATTATAGGAGGAGTCACAGTATGAAAGAGTTGATGCAGAGGCTGAGAGAGGCCTCGATCCAGGCTGTGCTGGCGGCCGGCGACGTAGACGATCTGGAGCAGCTGCGCGTCAAGTACCTCGGCAAGAAGGGCGAGCTGACCGGCATCCTGCGCCAGATGGGCAAGCTCTCCGCCGAGGAGCGCCCCGCGATGGGGCAGCTGGCCAACCAGCTGCGCGGCGACATCGAGGCCGCCATCGAGGCGCGGCGCGAGGAGCTGAGCCGGGCGCTGCTCGAAAAGAAGCTCGAGCTGGAGACCGTGGACGTCACGCTCCCCGGCGAGACCGGGCGGCTCGGCCACAAGCACCCGATGTACAACGTCCTCGACCAGATCAAGGACATCTTCATCGGCATGGGCTTCGAGATCGTCGACGGCCCCGAGGTCGAGCTGGCCGACTATAACTTCACCAAGCTCAACATCGACGAGGGCCACCCCTCGCGCGAGTGGACCGACACCTTCTACTTCACGCCCGACAGCCGCGTGCTGCTGCGCACCCAGACCTCGCCCATGCAGATCCACGCCATGGAGACGAGGCCGCTGCCCATCCGCATCATCGCGCCCGGCCGCGTCTACCGCAAGGACGAGGTCGACGCCACGCACAGCCCCATGTTCCACCAGATCGAGGGCATGGTCATCGACAAGGGCGTCACCATGGCCGACCTCAAGGCCACGCTCAACCTCGTCGTCGAGAAGATCTACGGCAAGGGCACCGTCACGCGCTTCCGCCCGCACCACTTCCCCTTCACCGAGCCGAGCTGCGAGCTGGACATCCAGTGCCACAAGTGCGGCGGCAAGGGCTGCCCGACCTGCAAGGGCGAGGGCTGGATCGAGGTGCTCGGCGCGGGCATGGTGCACCCCAAGGTGCTCGCCGGCTGCGGCATCGACCCCGACGTGTACTCCGGCTGGGCCTTCGGCATGGGCCTCGAGCGCCTCGCCATGGGCGAGTACAAGATCACCGACCTGCGGCTGATCTTCGAGAACGACGAACGGTTCCTGCGGCAATTTTAAGGCGAAAAAGCCCCCCTTGCCTGAAGGGGGGTGCCCCGCAGGGGCGGGGGGATACAAAAGCGCCCCGCCATCCCATTGGCGAATGACCGACGGAATCCCCCAGTCAGCTTCGCTGACAGCCCCCTTTAGGCAAGGGGGCCTATAAGGAAAGGTGATTTGATATGAAGCTTTCGAGAAAATGGCTGAATGAATTTGTGGACCTGCCGCTCGAGGAGATCGGCGACAGGGCCTTCGACGAGGCGATGACCGTCTCCGGCTCCAAGGTCGAGGTCACCGAGGACCTGAGCCGCGAAATGCGCAACGTCCGGGTCGGGCGGATCACGGAGCTCAAGAAGCACCCCGACAGCGACCATATGTGGATCGCGCAGGTCGACGTGGGCGAAAGGACCGTCCAGATCGTCACCGGCGCGTGGAACGTACACGTCGGCGACCTCGTGCCCGCCGCGCTCGACGGCGCGGTGCTGCCCGGCGGCAAGACCATCGCGGCGGGCAAGCTGCGCGGCGAGGTCAGCGAGGGCATGTTCTGCTCGCTCAAAGAGCTGGAGCTGACCACGCACGACTTCCCCTACGCCGGGATCACCGCCGCGGCGATCCTGGGCGACTACAGGCCCGTCGACCCCGCGAAGCCCTCGATCTCCCCGGAAATCAAGGCCGGCGACCGCATTTTCGGCAAGGTGATCGCCGCCGCGGTCGAGAGCGTCGAGAGCGCGGGCGTCAACCGCTGGCGCGTGGGCCTCGCGCCCGAGGCCGTGTGCGAGACGGACTGCGCCAACCTCCACGCGGGCGACCTCGTCGCCTTCGACACGGCGAAGAACCATATCTGCACGCTCGCGGACCTGCGCGCCGAGCAGCGGGAATTCCCGCACTGCATCCCGGACGGCATCCTCGTGCTGCACGAGGACTGCGCCCCCGGCGACGACGTGGCGAAGCTCCTCGGCCGCGACGACCACGTCGTCGAGTTCGAGATCACGCCCAACCGCCCCGACTGCCTGTGCATGATCGGCCTGGCGCGCGAGGCGGCGGCCACCTTCGGCCGGGAGCTGAAGCTCCACGAGCCGGTCGTCCGCGGCGGCGCCGGCGGGGATATCCGCGACTTCGCGAAGATCGTCATCGAGGAGCCGGAGCTCTGCCCGCGCTACACCGCGCGCATGGTGAAAAACGTGAAGATCGCGCCGAGCCCCGCCTGGATGTGCGAGCGCCTGCGCAACGCAGGCATGCGCCCGATCAACAACCTCGTCGATATCACGAACTACGTCATGCTCGAGTACGGCCAGCCGATGCACGCCTTCGACTTCTCCTGCGTGGGCGAGGGCGAGATCCGCGTGCGCCTGGCGCGCGAGGGCGAGACGATCCGCACGCTCGACGGCAACGAGCGCACTCTCACGCCGAGCATGCTCTGCATCTGCGACACCGAAAAGCCCGTCGCCGTCGCCGGCGTCATGGGCGGCGCCAACAGCGAGATCGTGGGCGACACGGCCATGGTCCTCTTCGAGAGCGCCAACTTCAACGGGCCCTCCGTGCGCCGCACGGCCACGGCCCTCGGCATGCGCACCGACGCGTCCTCCCGCTTCGAGAAGGGCCTCGACGTGGCCGGGACGCTCAAGGCCGTCGACCGCGCCTGCGAGCTGGTGGAGCTGCTGGGCGCGGGCGAGGTGATGGACGGCGTGATCGACGTCTGCCCGAAGCCCCTCGCGCCGAAGACCGTCAGGCTCGAGCCGGAGAAGATCAACGCCCTGCTCGGCACCGACATCGACGAGCAGACCATGCGGGCGATCCTGCTCAAGCTCGGCTTCACGCTCGACGGCGAGATCATCACGGTGCCGTCCTGGCGCGGCGACGTGGAGCACTACTCCGACATCGCCGAGGAGGTCGCGCGCTTCTACGGCTACAACGAGATCCCGACCCGCTTCACGGGCGGACTGAGCACCGCGGGAGGGCTTTCGCCGGAGCAGCAGTTCGAGCGCGAGCTGGGGCAGGTCTGCCGCAGCCTCGGCCTCGACGAGATCATCACCTACTCCTTCATCAGCCCGAGCTACTACGACAGGATCGGCTGGGCGGCCGACGATCCGCGCCGCGACAGCCTGCGCATCCTCAACCCGCTCGGCGAGGACACCAGCATCATGCGCACCACCGTGCTGCCCTCGATGCTCGAGATCCTCACGCGCAACGTCAACGTGCGCAACCGGGAGGCCTGGCTCTATGAGATCGGCAAGATCTACCTGAAAAAGCCCGACGGCACCGCCGACGAGCCGAAGATCCTCTCCCTCGGCGCCTTCGGGCCGGGCGTGAGCTTCTTCCGGCTCAAGGGCTGGGTCGAGCAGATCGTCGGCGCGCTCGCGCTGGGCGAGCCGCGCTTCGAGGCGGAACGGGACAACCCCTCCTACCATCCTGGCCGCTGCGCCCGCGTCTATGCGGGCGCCCGGCTCCTGGGCGTGCTGGGGCAGATCCACCCGCAGGTGGCGAAGAACTACGGCGTGGACGCCGAGCTCTACGCCGCGGAGCTGAGCTTCGAGGCGCTGCTCGCCTGCCGGGGCGGCACGCCGGTCTTCAAGCCCCTGCCGCGCTTCCCGGCCGTCACGCGCGACATCGCCGTGCTCTGCGGCCGCGCCGTCCCCGTCGGGGAGCTGGCCGCCTGCATCCGCGAAAGCGGCGGGCCGTACCTCAAGGGCGTGACGCTCTTCGACGTGTACGCCGGCGAGCGCGTGCCCGCGGACAAGAAGAGCGTGGCCTTCTCGCTGACCATGCGCGCCGAGGACCAGACCCTCACCGACGAGCACGCCGAGGAGACGGTCAGGGCCGTGCTCGCGGCGCTCGAGGAGAGCTTCGGCGCGGTCATGCGCTGATGCGCGAAAACGCCGCAAAACAGCAAAGTTCACAGAAAATTAAGGGATTTTAAGGGAATTTCTCCGTTTTTCCGACTTGTCTTGACAGCGCATTATGCTATAATGAAAGCGAGGACAAAAGAGAAACGGCACGTTTTCAGCCCTGGAGGGTATTTATATCGTTTTTGGCGCAGCTTTGCCGCGGCAAAAACACCCTGAGGCGAGCTGAGCGAGCCCTCGCAACGACCGAACGAGGCGCGTCCCCCGTGCGCCGAGTGCGATCATTGCGAGCATCTCCATTGCGAAACGGGTTTCGCAATGGTTTGAAAAGGAGGGATGCCCCTTGGAGGAAACGACAAGAAAATTTACCGCGCTGGACAGCAAGGCCGAGATGAGGGAGATCCTGTCCTCCGTGTATAACTCGCTGATGGTCAAGGGCTACAACCCCATCAACCAGCTCGTGGGTTATATCCTGTCGGAGGATCCGACCTACATCACCAACTACAACTCCGCCCGCACGCTCATCACCCGCATCGACCGGGATGAGCTGATGCAGGAGCTGGTGCGGACATATCTGGAAAAAAAGTGAACGGCGACGGACCCGGCGCGGGAGTATCCCGCGCCGGGTCTTTTCGTTCGCGGCGGCAAACGGGAGTTTATAGAGCTAAGGCCCCCTTGCCTAAAGGGGGCTGTCGCCGCAGGCGACTGGGGGATTTCAATTGGTCCTCTCAGGCCCCCTTGCCTAAAGGGGGCTGTCGCCGCAGGCGACTGGGGGATTTCAATTGTTCCTCTTAGGCCCCCTTGCCTAAAGGGGGCTGTCGCCGCAGGCGACTGGGGGATTCTGTCGGTCGCTGCACGATGATATGGCGGGGCGCTTTTATATCCCCCCGACCTCGCTTCGCTCGGCCACCCCCCTGTAGGCAAGGGGGGCTATCTCCCCGATAAACTCCAATTTGCACAAAGCTTGACAAAAGTGTTATAATATTCTTTTAGAAACACCAAATATGGAGGGGAAAACCTTGACACGCATCGATATTTTCTCCGGCTTCCTCGGAGCCGGCAAGACCACGCTCATCCGCAAGCTCATCGCCGAGGGCTACCACGGCGAAAAGCTCGTGCTGATCGAAAACGAATTCGGCGAGATCGCCGTCGACGGCGCGTTTCTGCAGGACGCCGGCGTGCAGATCACCGAGATGAACTCCGGCTGCATCTGCTGCACCCTCGTGGGCGACTTCACCAAGGCGCTCCGGCAGGTCATGGACGATTACGCGCCCGACCGCATCCTCATCGAGCCCTCCGGCGTCGGCAAGCTCAGCGACGTGGCGCACGCCGTCGAGCGCGTCGAGGGCGCGGAGATCGGCGCGAAGGTCACCGTCGTGGACGCCGGCAAGGCGAAACTGTACGCCCGCAATTTCGGGGAGTTCTTCAACGACCAGGTCGAGAGCGCGGACCTCATCGTCCTCAGCCGCACCGACAGCGCCGCCGACGCGAAGACTGCCGCCGCCGTCGAGATCCTCAAGGGCCTCAATCCCGCCGCGCGGCTCATCACCACGCCCTGGGACCGGCTCTCCGGCGAGCAGATCCGCGAGGCCATGGACGAGGACGCGCTCAAAAAGGAGCTCAAGGAGCTTGAGGAGCACGCCCACGAGCACCACCACCATCACCACGACGACGAGGACGAGGAGCACGAGTGCTGCCACCATCATCACCATGACGACGGGGATGAGGAGCACGAGTGCTGCCACCACCATCACCACGACGATGAGGACGAGGAGCACGAGTGCTGCCACCACCATCACCACGACGACGACGAAGACGAGCACGAGTGCTGCCACCATCATCACCACGACGACGGGGACGAGGACGAGCACCACCATCACTACCATCACCACGACGACGGCGAGGAGTGCGACGACCCCGACTGCGCGTGCCATCACCACCACGAGCACGGACACCACCACGCCGACGAGATCTTCACCTCCTGGGGCCTCGAAACGCCCAGGAAGTTTGACGAGCAGGCGCTGCGCGCCGCGCTGGAGGCCCTCGGCGACGAGGCGCGCTTCGGCCTCGTGCTGCGCGCCAAGGGCCTCGTTGATTCCGGCGAGGGCGACTGGCTGTACTTTGACTATGTGCCCGGCGAGATCGACCTCCGCCGCGGCGGCGCGGCCGTCACCGGCCGCCTGTGCGTGATCGGCTCGAAGCTCAACGAGCCGGCCCTGAAGGAGCTGTTCGGACTGTGAGCAAGAGACAGGACGTGCCGGTCTACCTGTTTACCGGGTTTCTCGAGGCCGGCAAGACGAAATTCATCCAGGAGACCCTGGAGGACCGCCGCTTCTGCAACGGCGAGCGCACGCTGCTGCTCGTCTGCGAGGAGGGCGAGGAGGAATACGAGCCCGATCAGTTCGCCGACAAGCGCGTGTATATCCGCGTGCTGGAGAGCCAGGACGAGCTGACGCAGGACAAGCTCGAAAAATGGCTGGCCGACGTGGACGGCGAGCGCGTCATCGTCGAGTACAACGGCATGTGGATGCTCGACGCGCTCTACGGCGCGATGCCCGAGAGCTGGATGGTCTATCAGGAGTTCATGTTCGCCGACGCGCGCTCCTTCGTCAGCTACAACGCCAACATGCGCCAGCTCGTCTACGACAAGCTCAAGAGCTGCGAGCTCGTGGTCTTCAACCGCTACAGCCCCGCCATCGACAAGATGGAGCTGCACAAGATCGTGCGCGGCGCCTCCCGCCGGGCGGACATCGCCTACGAGTACGCCGGGGGCAAGGTGGAGTACGACGACATCGAGGACCCGCTGCCCTTCGACGTCAACGCCCCCGTCATCGAGATCGGGGACGAGGACTACGCCCTCTGGTACCGCGACATGAGCGAGGAGCCGGCCAAGTACGAGGGCAAGACCGTGCGCTTCAAGTGCAAGGCCCTGCAGCGCAAGCGCCTGCCGCCGGAGAGCCTCGTCGTCGGGCGGCACGTCATGACCTGCTGCGTGGAGGACATCCAGTTCGCCGGGCTCGTGTGCCAGTGGGAAAAGGCCTCGACCATCCCCGACGAGAGCTGGATCACGCTGACCGCGAAGGTCAACTACAAGTTCAGCCGCGCCTACGGCAAGAAGGGCCCCGTGCTGACGTATCTCGCGCACGAGAAGGCCATCCAGCCGGCGCAGGAGGTCGCGACCTTCTACTGAAAGAAAGCCCCCCTTGCCTAAAGGGGGGTGGCCCGGAGGGCCGGGGGGATTCAAACATGACCACCGACCGAAAGCATAACACGAGCTTGACACCAAATGCGAAAACGCTTCGGAAGAACATGACAAAAGAAGAAAGGCATCTGTGGTATGACTTTCTGCGAGAGTATCCCGTTCGCTTTCTGCGGCAGAAGGTAATCGATCAGTATATTGCCGATTTCTACTGTCACGCCGCGCGGCTGGTGCTCGAACTGGATGGCTCGCAGCATTATTCTCCGGACGGTCTTGTCAAGGACGCGATACGCACGGAGCGGATGGAGAGCCGTGGACTGACGGTCCTTCGTATTCCCAACAATGCCGTAACAGAAAACTTTGGCGGAGTCTGCGAATATATCGACGAGATCGTAAAGAAGCGGACGCAGAATCCCCCAGTCGCCTGCAGCGACAGCCCCCTTTAGGCAAGGGGGCCTGAGAGGAACGATGGAAATCCCCCCAGTCGCCTGCAGCGACAGCCCCCTTTAGGCAAGGGGGCCTGAGAGGAACGATGGAAATCCCCCAGTCGCCTGCGGCGACAGCCCCCTTCAGGCAAGGGGAAGCCAATAAGGAACGTTTATGAAATACAAATGCCTGGTGTTCGATCACGACGATACCGTGGTCAACAGCACCGCCACCATCCATTACCCCTGCTTCCTCGCGTTTCTGGCCGAGTACGCCCCCGGACGGAGCTGCTCGCTGGAGGACTATTTCCGCTTCAACTTCGACCCCGGCTTCGTGCCCGCCTGCCGCGAGGACTACGGCATGACGGACGAGGACCTCTACGTCGAGCAGGAGTTCTGGCGCGAGTACGTCAAAACGCGCGTGCCGCGCGCCTACGACGGCGTTCGCGAGATCATGGAGCGGCAAAAGCAAGACGGCGGGCTCGTGTGCGTGGTGAGCCACTCCTTCGACCACAACATCCGCCGGGACTACCGGGAAAACGGCCTGCCGGAGCCGGACGCCGTGTTCGGCTGGGAGCAGCCGGAGGAGCGGCGCAAGCCGCACCCCTGGCCGCTCGAGGAGATCATGCGGCGCTTTGAGCTCAAGCCCTCGGAGCTGCTGATGATCGACGATCTCAAGCCCGGCTACGACATGGCCTGCGACTGCGGCGTGGACTTCGCCGCCGTCGGCTGGTCCAACGACGTCCCCGAGATCGAAGCCTTCCTGCGGGCGAGCTGCCCGCGCTATTTCAAGACCGTGGCGGAGCTGGCCGCCTTTCTGGAGGACTGAGCGATGGCCCCTGTTTTATACATCGTCGTACCCTGCTACAACGAACAGGCCGTGCTGCCCATCACCGCGCCGCTGTTCCTCAAAAAGCTCGGGGAGCTGGCCGAAAAGGGTCTCGCCTCGCCGGACAGCCGCCTCCTCTTCGTGGACGACGGCAGCCGCGACGCGAGCTGGGACCTGATCTCCGACATGGCCAGGCGCGACGCGCGCGTTCTCGGCATCCGGCAGAGCCGCAACCGCGGACACCAGAACGCCGTGCTCGCCGGGCTCATGGAGGCCAAGGACCGCTGCGACGTGACCGTGTCCATCGACTGCGACGGGCAGGACGACCTCGACGCGATGGACCGCATGCTCGAGGCGTACGCCGCCGGCTGCGACGTGGTCTACGGCGTGCGCGAGGACCGCGAGAGCGACAGCTTCTTCAAGCGCACGAGCGCGCAGGCCTATTATAAGCTGCTCGCCGCGCTGGGCGCGGAGGTCGTCTACAACCACGCCGACTACCGCCTCATCAGCGCCCGCGTGCTGCGGGAGCTGGAAAACTACCGTGAGGTGAACCTCTACCTGCGCGGGCTGATCCCGCTGGTGGGCTTCCGCAGCGGCACGGTGAGCTACAAGCGCGCCAAGCGCCTTGCGGGGGAGAGCCATTACCCGCTCGGGAAGATGCTCGCCCTCGCGGCCGACGGGGTGACGAGCCTCACGGTCAAGCCCCTGCGGCTCATCACGAGCTTCGGCATCCTCGTCGCGCTCGTGAGCTTCATCGGCGTGCTCTGGGCGCTCATCACGGCCCTCTGCGGCAGGAGCGTGCCCGGCTGGGCCAGCACCACCTGCATCGTCTGCTTCGTCGGCGGCGTGCAGCTGATCTCCCTGGGCGTCATCGGGGAATATGTGGGAAAGATCTATCTCGAGACCAAGCAGCGCCCGCGCTACATCATCAGCGAGCGGACGGACAGTTCGGAATTCAGAGCCCGGGATTCGGAATGACGGGGGAAAGCGCGGGCGAAAAACCCTGCAAGGCATTCCCGCGCCCTCGTTTTTTGCCGAAATCGGGAAAAAGTGGGGCAAAAAACGCCTCCGAAGCCCGAAAAACGGCCCTTTGTGCAGGCAAAGTCTTGACGAAATCAACAAAAAGCTGTATAATCGCTATGTTTAGATGGCGATTTAGCCGTTCCATCCGTCAATCCTATCTTCTTTTGAACATAGAATGGAGGAAATGAGATGAGTATTATTCCCGAGGTCAAGTGCCGCCGGTGCGGAGAGAGCTTTTCCGCGCTGCGCAGCCGCTGCCCCGCCTGCGGCACCCGCCGCGTCACGCAGAGCAGCCGTACCCCCGATACCACGCCCGGCACGGTGAGAGGCACCGCGTCCTACGAGCGTGCGTCCGTCAACACGAAGTGGCAGCTGATCTTCGGCCTGATTCTGGTCGTGGCCGTCATCCTCGCGGTGATCGTCATGGTCTCCACCGGGCTGAACGACGGCGGCGGCAGCAGCGGCGGCCGTACGAAGACCACGCCCACCCCGGCCGTCGAGAGCGTCGCTCCCACGCCGGAGGCCGCGCCCACGCCGAGCCCCACGCCGACGCCCACCATCCAGAAGCTCGAAATCCGCTACACGCTCGACGGCAAGGAGCGCAAGGAAGTCACCATGAAGATCGGTGAGAAGCTGCCGATGGAGGCCATCATCATCCCGACCGATATCCAGGGCGTGGTGAAGTGGACCACCGACAACGAGGACCTCGTGTCCATCACGGTCGATCCCGAGAACCCGAACAAGGTCACCCTCGAGTGCCTGGCCTTCCAGGCCGGCGGCATCAAGGTGCACGCCGAGGTCTACGGCGTCAAGACCGACCTGCAGATCTATATGAACGCGGGCTGATCCAGACTTGCGAAAAAAGCCTCCGGAGAGATCTGGAGGCTTTTTCATGCCCGGAATTCGGAGTTCGGAGTTCGGAATTCGGAAGGGAGACAGCCCCCCTTGCCTAAAGGGGGGTGGCCGAGCGGAGCGAGGTCGGGGGGATATGGACAGCGATCCGCCGTCCTTGCATTGTTCGACCGACGGAATCCCCCAGTCAGCCTGACGGCTGACAGCCCCCTTTAGGCAAGGGGGCCTTTTGCACGGTAAAGCTTCGTTTGGCGAGGCGAGGAAAGTGAAAAGATAAAAGATAAAAGAGAAAAGCGAAAAGTGAGAAGAAGCGCGCAAATGTGAAGAAATCATAAATCCTTTTCCGGACAGAAGGCTTGTAGGTTTGTCAATGATGTGTTACACATCAGGAAAAGAAGAAAGGACCTGTTTAGGCGAGCGCCAGCCGAGGGGACGCATAGGGAAGTCGTTGTATTTGTATTGCCAGACAGCAAGTTGTTTTTGGAAGTCCTCGAAGGA
>JAFRLZ010000009.1 GCA_017430985.1 Oscillospiraceae bacterium | reverse complement strand
CATCTGTGAATAATCACCCATTGCCAACACAAAGCGCCCCACATCCTCCGGTTTCATTTTCCGGAAGGACCGCAGCAAATCGTAGAAAACCAGAAAACCCGGCTGTTCGCTTTTCTTCCTCACACGTTTTTGCCCTCCGTCCCCATGTCCTCCATCTCCATCTGACCGCCATGCTCCAGATCCCACAGCGCAATTGCCTTATCCAGCAGTGACGACAACGACAACGTGTGTACACCGCGCTTGTGTACGGTCTTGCTGTTCTTTACAAGCTCGCAGCGTCATTGCAGGCCATGAGCACGCAAAAAATACCCGCCCCTGCTCGATGCAAGTATCGGATCGTGGGGATCTCGTTCCGCTGCAATCCACTCTTGCAACTGCCTTGTGTCCGCAGCACCGACTGCTTTTGTCAGAATAATAGCCGGACACCTTTTCTCTTCCCCCCGAGCACCAATTCCGACAAGATAGTCGTGTATCAGGCCTAAGCCTTTATACTCTTTGTCCATATCGAATTCTCCTTTTGCATCCGTTTACCAACCGTCCGCAAAAGTACCACACCTGAGCTCTGACATACCTTCCATCCCCGTGTTGGCAGCTTAACTTCCGCCCTGTATACTGGTGTTGTGGGGAGGCGGGATATCCCTCCGTCCCCCCTGTAGCGTGATCACGCAAAATATCTGAATGTACCCGGATTAATCCCAATTCTTGCCGGAAGAACGAATGTTTCATCACAGTAAGCGCAACAAACAGCCTCTTCATCATCCGGGATAACCGGGTCCGGATTTCTGCCGGTCCGGTCCCAAAACGTACAACCGCAGATGGAACACGTCAGCTTCCTCATTTTTTTGTCGCGGAAGTAGTCCTTTGCGACCTGCGGGCCGTCGAATGTTTCGAGATCGCGAGCCTGCTGCAGCCGCTCTTCATCGTTCCACTCATCGCGGAAAGACCTGCATAGCAGTTCAATTCGCTTTCCCTGCATCGGACGCACAGTTTTAAGTTCTTCGGCTTTTTTCTGTTTCATTTGTTTTCCTCCATTTTCTTTCTTTTGCGGTCTCAGTCAGACCGCTGACTCCCTGCGGTCTTAGACCACCACTCTCCTAATTTTGCCTTCCTGATACAGCTCCGATATAGGGACTGGAGGATTGGCAAGGTACTGCTCCAACTGGTCAAGGTCTAAAAGGTATTTTTTCCCAATCCTAACAGATGGAATCTTGCCCGTCACTACGAGCCGCCGCAGCGCCGTCCGTGTCAAGGCGCATTCTGGATCGCTGCTAATCAGAAATTCGAACGCCTGATCAATGCCCCGCATCCGTGCCACCTTAGGCCACCCCTTCCAGCTTTTCCAGCGCTGTCGTGATTGCCTGTCGCTGTTCCGCCGTAAGCTCATGCCGCATCCATCGATACAGTGTGGACTCACTGACGCCAAGGGCATCGGAAACTTCACCAAAGTCGAGACGGCCCTTGATCATCCGCTCTCGGATGTCCGGATTGGGTACTTTTTTTACCCTCATGGTTATACCTCCTGAAAAGATTCATTGAAGCTCGAGTTTCTATTGCTTTCTTCTTTCGCTTCTGCTATAATCATAACATGTAAGTCCATACACTTTTATTACTCTTTAAGGTGGTGAATATCTTGAAATCAAGTAATAATTTACCTGTATCAGATGAAGAATTGTTCAATGATAAGAAGGATAAGCCCGAGTTCTCAAAGAGGCTTGCTAAAAAGCGGAAACAGGCAGGGTACACACAAGAAGAATTCTCGCAGGCGTTCGATGACAAATTCAATACTAAAGAAAATAAGAGCTTCTATGAAACTCTTAAAAAGTATGAGACAGGTAAGTCTTTACCTTTCAAACAAACAATCTTTCAAGTGTGTGAGATTCTCGGCAACTGTGACCCTGGCTATCTACTCGGCATATATGATGAATCAAAAAAAGACTTCCACGATATATCCGAAATAACAGGGCTATCTGAAGGCGCTATCAAGCAGTTGCATCAGCTCGCTCTGAAAAAAGACGGTCGCAGCGCCAATACACTTAATCTTATCAACGAACTTTTATGCACTCACAACGGAAATGACTTTGTAAGCAGTTTGGTTTTTCTTCGTGAAGTTGTATTCCCGATAGACTATCAGATAAGGAACCAGTATTGGACTACCGACAGCTCTGTCGAAGGTCTCCATCTATGTGAGAGAGAAGTCAAATTCAGCATCCTGGAAGCACAGGAAGCATTTCAGCGCTTTGTTTATGATCAGCTTGAGGCTCGTTCTGCTCTGAAAGGACTCTCTCAGTTGATACACAGCATCCCGGATGATTATGGACCGCCACCGGAAGAGGATCAGGAACAGTAAGCAGAGTATTGGAACGCACCGAAGAGGAAGGAAGGGTATCTATGGCATCTATCGTAAAACGTGGAGATTCCTACAGGATCGTGGTATCATGCGGAAGGGACCAGACCGGGCAGCAGATCCGGCACACCAAAACTTGGACGCCCGATAAGGGCATGACAAAGAAACAGGTTGAAAAAGAACTGCATAGAGTTGCCGACGATTTCGAGCGGAGTATTGAGCAAGGCTTCATAGCAGACGACCGGCAAACTTTTGCCGAGTATTCTCAGTATGTTCTCGGCTTGAAAAAACGCGCCGGATGCAAACAGAAGACCCTTGAGAGCTATGAATACCTTCTGCAGAGAATCATTCCGGGAATCGGCTACTTGAAATTGCAGGATATCAGGCCTGCCCATCTGAACAAGCTTTATGAGCAGCTTGAACAGGAAGGTATACGGAATGATCGCGGAAAGGCCAGCACCAAAGACGACACAATACCCGCTCTCCTGAAATCTCTTAAGCTGAGTCATGCGAAAGCGGCAGAACGTGCCGGAATCTCTGCAGCAACCGTTGACACGCTCTGCAAGGGACAGAATGTTTCTCTTCTCTCAGCACAGAAATTCTGTGATGCTTTCGACCTTGATATTAAAAAGACGTTCAATATCGAAATTGATACGAGCCCTCTGTCAGCAAAAAGCCGCCTCGAATATCACAGATTGATCCACACGATCCTCCAGCAGGCAGAAAAAGAAATGCTTGTTCCGTACAACGCCGCCGACAAGGTAACGCCGCCGACCATCGAACGGAAAGACCCGAATTATTTTCAGCCTGATCAGATCTCGGACATTCTTGACGTAATGGAGAGCGAATCTATCAAATGGAAAACCATCGTGAATCTGCTTGTTGTTACTGGTTGTCGCCGTGGAGAGATCGCCAGTTTGAAATGGAGCAACGTCGACTTTGATCACAACAAGATCAAAATTGACAGTACGCTTCTGTACAGCTCTGGAACCGGCATCTTTGAAAATGCAACAAAAACTCGTGATGTGCGCTTCCTGAAGCTCCCGAAAGAGACAATGAATCTTTTGCGAGATTACCGGCAGTATTGGGTAGAATTGAAATTCAAGAACGGTGACCAGTGGAAAGGCGACGATTATGTTTTCGTACAGGACGACGGTTCTGTAATATTCCCGGACAGTATCACCGCATACTTGAATTCCCTTAACGTAAAGTATCCACAGCTCCCACACATCAACCCGCATGCATTCCGGCATTCTGTTGCAAGCGTTCTGATCGGCGCTCAGGTCGACCCTGTTACCGTTTCAAAACGTTTGGGGCATTCCCGAGTCAGTACAACGATCGACCTTTATAGCCATCTGATCGCAGAGGCCGACGCGGACGCATCTGAAACAATTGCAGATACTCTTCTCCGAAGAAGGGCATAAAAAAGACGGCTACCGATTTGGTAGCCGTTTCTATTCGCAGATCAATCTTCAGATGGTCAAATTTCCAAGTTTTTTGAAAGTCGTGCACCAAATGTGCACCAAATCCATTTTTCCGGGTTTTTCGCCATTTTTGAATTGGTCGAAAAAATACCGTATAAATGCCAAAAGGCCCCGAAACCGTTAAGTTTCGAGGCCGTTTTGTTGGCACGCGATAAGGGATTCGAACCCCTGACCTTCTGGTCCGTAGCCAGACGCTCTATCCAGCTGAGCTAATCGCGCAGATCAGGCTTTCACCTGAAAGCTTGAATAATATAGCACAGCCAGGGAGAAAATGCAAGGGCTTTTGAAAATTTTTTCCTCTTTTCAGAAACCGAGCGCGTCGGAGACCGATTCCACCACGTCGCTCATGGTCTTGAGCGTCCGGCCGACGGTGGTCTTCATGCTGCGCTTGCGCGGCTTCATCGCCAGCGCCGTGAGACCGCCGACCGCCAGCCCCATCCCGATGCCGAGGAAAATGTTCTTCTTGTCCATAAGATTTTACCTCCTGTTCATGGTCTGTTCCTATTATGTGCAGAAATTCCATTGAAGAGCTCAGCCAATTTGTGGTATGATAGCATCAGAAAAGTATCTTGATCCGAAAGGAGGCGCGTGCGCATGAGCGTGAAGATCCTGGCCGTCGGCGACATCTGCGGCGAGCCCGGGCTGAGCTTTCTCGACAAGCGCCTGAAGGACTACCGCCGTGAAAACGGCATCGACTTCGTCGTCGTCAACGGGGAAAACGCCAACGTCGTGGGCATCACCCCCAAGCAGGCCGACGCCATTTTGCGCGCCGGCGCGGACGTGATCACGCTCGGCAACCACACCTGGACGCGCACCGAGCTGCAGCCCTACCTTGAGGAGCGGCGGCGCATCCTGCGCCCGGCAAACTTCGCGCCCCAGTGCCCCGGCAAGGGCATCAACGTCTATTCGACCGACTTCGGCGACGTGTGCGTCTTAAACCTCATGGGCCGCTTCACGCTCGACAGCAACACCGACAACCCCTTCGTCATCGCCGACGGCTACATGGAGGAGATCCGCGAGAAGATCATCCTCGTGGACTTCCACGCCGAGGGCACCAGCGAGAAGCGCGCCATGGGCTACCTGCTCGACGGCCGGGCCAGCGCCGTCTGGGGCACGCACACCCATGTGCAGACCTCGGACGCCTGCGTGCTGCCCAAGGGCACGGGCTACATCACCGACCTCGGCATGACGGGCGCGGCCGAGTCCGTGCTCGGCATCGACGCGGAGCAGAGCATCGGCAAGTTCATGGGCGACCCGCCGCGGCGCTACGAGGCGGGCAAGGGCCCGGCCAAGCTGGAGGGCTGCCTGTTCGAGATCGACCCGGAGACCGGGCGCTGCCTGCGTGCGGAGGGGGTGCGGCTGACATGAAGCTGCGTCTTCTGCACGCGGCGGACCTGCACCTCGACTCCCCCTTCGAGGGCCTGCCCGCGCGCAAGGCCGCCGTCCGCCGCGGGGAGCAGCGCGAGCTGCTCGCGCGGATGGCGGAGCTCGTGGAGCAGGAGGGGCTGCAGCTGGTGCTGCTCAGCGGCGACCTGCTCGACAGCGACAACACCTATTACGAGACGGGCGAGGAGCTCGTCCGCAGCCTCGGCCGCCTGGGCGTGCCGGTCTTCATCTCTCCCGGCAACCACGACTATTACTCCGATTCCTCGCCCTACGCAAGGCTCTCGCTGCCGGAGAACGTCCACGTCTTCCGGCGCGGCGAGATCGAGTGCGTCTACCTGCCGGAGCTGAACGTGCGCGTCTACGGCGCGGCCTTCACCGACCGGCGCAGCCGCCCGCTGCTGACGGGCTTCCGCGCCGCGCCGAAAACGGCCGGGCAGATCGACCTTCTGTGCCTGCACGGGGAGGTCGGCGCGCGCGAGTCGATCTACAACGCGATCAGCGAGGCGGAGCTCGCCGCCAGCGGCGTGGACTACGCCGCGCTGGGCCATGTGCACAAGGCCAGCGGCCTGTGCCGCGCGGGCTCGGTCTGGTACTCCTGGCCCGGCTGCCCGGAGGGGCGCGGCTTCGACGAGACGGGCGAACGCTTCGTCAACATCGTCGAGCTCGAGGACGGGCGCTGCGCGCTGCGGCAGGTCGACATCGCCAAGCGGCGCTATGAGGTCCTGCGCGTCAACGTCACCGGCAGCGATCCCCTGCTCGCCGTGCACACCCAGATCACCGACGAGAGCGTGCGGGACGTGTACCGGATCATCCTGACGGGCGAGGTCGCCTCGCCGCCGGACCTGAACCGCCTCCGGCGCAATCTGGAGGAATTCTTCTTCGAGCTGCAGCTGCGCGACGAGACGCACCTGCAGCAGAGCGTCTGGGACCGCGCCGGCGAGGACACGCTGCGCGGGCTCTTCCTCACGCGGCTGCGCGAGCGCTACGACGCCGCGCGCAGCGAAGCCGAACGGCAGCAGATCGAGCAGGCCGCCCGCTGGGGCCTGGCCGCCATCGACAACCGGGAGGAGGTGGCGCAGCATGATGATCCATAAGCTCACCGCGTCCTTCGGCAAGCTCGAAAACGAGACGCTGACCCTGCACGACGGTCTGAACGTCATCTACGCCCCCAACGAGAGCGGCAAGTCCACTTGGTGCGCCTTCATCCGCGCCATGCTCTACGGGGTGGATTCCTCGGCCCGCGCGCGCAGCGGCTATCTGCCGGACAAGCTGCGCTACGCGCCCTGGTCCGGCGCGCCCATGGAGGGCAGCATGGACCTCACGGCCGACCGCTGCGATATCACCATCCAGCGGCGCACCAAGTCCAAAAGCGCCCCCATGCGGGAATTCTCCGCCGTCTACACCGGCACGAACGTGCCCGTCGAGGGGCTGAACGCCTCCAACGCGGGCGTACAGCTCACGGGCGTGTCGCGCGACGTGTTCGTGCGCAGCGCCTTTATCGAGCAGGGCACCGTGGCCGTCACGGGCAGCCCGGAGCTGGAAAAGCGCATCAGCTCCATCGTCTCCACCGGCGACGAGCAGACCTCCTACAGCGAGGCGGACGCGCGGCTGCGCACCTGGCAGCGCAAGCGGCGCTACAACCGCCGCGGCCTCCTGCCGGAGCTCGAGGGGAAGATGGACGAGAGCAAGCATCTGCTCGAAGAGATGAACGGCTCGGCGCAGAACCTGGCCCTGCTCAACGAGCGGCTGGAGAGCGCCAAGCGGGACTGCGCACAGCTGGAAGAGGCCGTGGCCGAGAGCCGCAAGCGCCAGCGCCGGGAGGCCATGCTGCGCCTCGGCGAGGGCCGGGCGCAGGCCGCCGCCGCAAGCGACGCGCACGACCGGGCCATGGAGCAGCTCTCCGACCGCCGGGAGGACCTGCGGCGCAGCGCCTTCGCCGGCCGCCCCTACGCGGAGGTCGCGCAGGAAACGCGGGAGGACCTGCAGAGCCTGTCCGAGCTCATCGCGGCCGCGAAGAAAAAGGTGTCCTTTCTGCCGGCTCTGCTGCTCTTCGCGCTGGCCGTCGGCTCCGCCGCGCTTTATACCGTCAAGCAGGCCCTGCCCTATGCGCTGGCCTTTATCATCCTCGCCGCCGTGCTGGGCGTCGCGGCCATCGTGCTGCTCATGCGCGGCAACCGCCTCCGCCGCGCGGCCGAACAGGCCGCCGAGGAGCGCCGACGGATCCTGAAGAAATACCGGGCGCAGTCGGGCGGCGAGATCGCTGCGCAGCTGAAGGACTACGAAGGCCGCGTGGCGGCCCTCGCCGACGCCGAGCAGGCCGAGCAGACGAGCCGCGCAGCCTGGGAGCGCGCCCGCGCCCGCATGAGCGATCTGGAGGAGCAGGCGCTGTCCGATCTGGATTTTAGCAGCGGCAGCTCTGAGGCCGCCCGCCTCGGGCGGGAGCTCAGCGCCGCGCGGGAGGCCGCCGAGCGCCTGAGCGCGCAGATCGCCGGGCTCAACGGACGGCTGTCCGTCATGGGCGACCCCCTGGTGCTCGCCAGCGATCTGAGCTGCATGAGCGAGGAATACGAACTCATCCAGGCCGAGTACGACGCGATCGCGCTGGCGATCGACACCCTGCGCAGCGCCGACGCCGAGCTCCAGAGCCGCTTTTCGCCCGAGCTCGGGCGCGTGGCCGCCGAGTATATGGCGCAGATGACCGGCGGGCGCTACACCGACGTGCTCATCAACCGCGACTTTTCCGCCCTCACCCGCACGTCGAGCGACGCGGTGGCGCGGGAGTCGGAGTATCTGAGCGCGGGCACGCTGGACCTGCTGTATCTGGCCGTGCGCCTGGCCGTCTGTGAGCTGGCGCTGCCGGAGGGCGAGAGCTGCCCGCTCATCATCGACGACGCGCTCGTCAACCTCGACGAGACGCGGCAGGAGCAGGCCATGAAGCTGCTCGCTCAGATCGCCAAAGAGCGGCAGGTGATCCTGTTCAGCTGCCGGGAAGTCAAATAAGTTTTGGGTATGCAAAAAGGAGACGGGTTTCCCCGTCTCCTTTTGCATATACGGACCTGTAGGGGCGAGCACAGCTCGCCCTACGCTGTCACTTCAACTGCTTCACATAGGCCTTGAAAGCCGTGGGGATGGCGTATTCGCGGCGGACGGTTTCCGCCGTTTCCCAGATGTATTCCCCACTTTCTTGCATGCAGACGGCATAATACCCCGTCATATGCCATTCGACATGGGTGAAAACATGCTTTGCTTCCCCACACGGGCGTATTTCCGCGATGCGCATCCCCTGCGTGCCCAGCACGGCGGCGGTCTCCTCGGCCGTGAGCTTCCCCTCCAGATTGGGCAGCTCCCACAGCCCGGAGAGCAGCCCCGCCTCCGACCGGCGGCGCAGCGCCCAGCGCTCGCCGCAGCGGAGCAGCAGCACCGTCCGCTCCTCGCGGCGGCGCTCTTTTTTCGCGCTGCGCGTCGGGTAGCGCTCCACCTCGCCGCGCGCGCGGGCCAGGCACAGCTCCCGCAGCGGGCACTCGCCGCAGCGCGCCTCGCCGTTCGGCACGCAGACCGTCTCGCCCAGCTCCATGAGCGCCTCGGTCAGCCGCCCGGCCTCCGCGCCGGAGGGATAGACCTGCCGCAGCTCCTCCCGTACGCGGCGGCGCGTCTTCTGCTCCAGCACGTCGTCGGCGCAGGCCGTCAGCCGCATGACGACGCGCAGCACGTTCCCGTCCACGGCCGGCTCCGGCCGGCCGAAGGCGATCGACGAGACGGCGCCGGCGGTGTAGTCTCCGATCCCGGGCAGTCTCCGCAGCGCCTCCGCCTCGGCGGGCAGCTCGCCGCCGTGCTCGCGCACCACCTGTTCCGCCGCTTTTTTCAGGTTGCGGGCGCGGCTGTAATAGCCGAGCCCCTCCCAGAGCTTCAGAAGCCGCTCCTCCGGCGCCGCGGCGAGCGACGCGAGATCGGGCAGCTCCGCCATGAAGCGCTCATAATAGGGGATGGCCGCCTCGATCCGCGTCTGCTGCAGCATGATCTCCGCCACCCAGACCCGGTAGGGCGTGGGCGCAAGGCGCCAGGGCAGCGGCCGCCGCTTCTCGCCGTACCAGCCCAACAGCGGCGCTACGCAGCGGCGCAGCAGCTCCTCCCGGCTCATCGGCCGAAGAAGCCGCGGAGCTTCTCCGCGAACTCGCTCAGTTCCTTGAGCGACTGCTCCAGGCTCTCCAGCCCGACCTCCTTGAGCTTGTCCATGATCTCCCTGGCCTCCTGCGCGGTCGCGTTGACGTTCTCGACCGTCTCGGCCAGTTTCTCGGCGCTGATGCTCTTGAAGCTGTCGAGGAAGCTCTGCGCCTGTTCGCTCATGGCCTGCACCTGGTCCATCGTCTCGTTGACGCGGCGCAGCGTCGCCGTGACGCGCGGTACATAGACGGCGGCCAGCACGACGACGGTCAGCAGCAGCGCCGCCATGACGCAGAGGCGGATACGCTCCCACTTCTCCGCGCGGCGCTTGGCCTCCACGAGCTCCATCATCAGCTCGCGGTCGCTCATCTGTTGGATCTCTTTTTTCAAGGCTCTCCCCTTCTCCCGTTCTTTGGTCTATGCAGAAACGACCGCCTGAGGCGGTCGTTCCTGCAGATTTCGGTGTCCGTCAGTCGATCGGCGCGAAGGTCAGCACGGATCCTTCCTCACGGAGGACAAGGTTCCCGTCCTCCAGCGAGCAGGAGATGGCGTCGCCCTCCGCCACGATCGTATACTCGTCCCACTCGAGCTCCACGCTCCCGTCGGTGCCGTCAAAGGAGCCATACATAGTCCCGGTCCCGTCTTGGCGCAGCTCCATGGTGATCGGGTCGTTCGGGTCGAGATACGCCGTCAGGTCGCCCTGCGCCTCGTCGAACACCGCGACCAACTGATAATTGCCGGCCATGCGGTAGACGGCCGTGGCGTGGCCGAAGTCCTCGGGCGGCTCATCCATCAGCTCGAACACATAGTGATAGCCGCTGTAATAGTCGCCGGCGATCACGGTCCCGTCATAAACGCCGTCGAAGGTGTCTCCCTCTTCGTCCGTAAAGGTGAAGCTCGTGCCGCTGAGGGTCCATTCAAAGCTGTACTCGCTTCCCAGCAGGCCGAACACGCCGGTCCCGTCGTTCTCGATGCGCAGATACTCGTCGGAGAGATAGGCCGCCTCCCCGTCCTTCGAGCAGTCTGTGACATAATAGACGCCGGGGACCATGTTCGCGCTGTCATCTGGAAGGATCTCTCCCTCCTCCGAGATCAGGCCCTTGCGCTTGGCCTCCATCTCCTCCGCGCTGATGCGGGTGAAGATGAGGGACTCTTTCCCGTCCTTCAGGCTGAGCGTGTCCCCGTCCAGCGTATAGAGGTTCTTGACGCCCTCCATGGTGATGCTGCTTTTGGACCAGGTGAGCTCCGTCTGATCGCCCGCCAGATCCAGTACGCCGGTCCCGTCCTCGCGCAGCTCCAGCGTGAAGTACAGGCCGAGCGCGGAGAGCGTGTCCAGCATGGAGGTCATGTCGTCGCCGTTTTCGTCGGTGCCGCCCGTGCAGAGGTAAAGGCCCGCCGCGTTGTTTTCCGGGGCAGAGCGCTCAGACGCTCCTCCGCAGCCGGCCATCAGCACCATCAACAAGGCCAACAGGATCGCTAACATCTTTTTCATCTGATCGTCTCCTTTTCTGTCGAGTTCTGTAAAACGGACTGTCCTCTCTCTTCTTGTTTTCATTATATGATGCCGGAGCGCGGCGCGTCAAGTCTCCTTTCACCGTTCTTGACAGCGCCGCTCTCCGTTTGTATAATTCTGTTAGCCCGACCGTACAAGGAGTCCCCCTTATGAAAAAATGTCTGTCCTGCCTGATCGTGTTCCTCGCGCTGGCGCTGCTGTTCTGCGCCTGCGGGCAGAGCGCGCCGGAGCCCACCCCGACGCCGGAGCCTACCGCTTCGCCGACGCCGGAGCCCACCCCGACGCCCACTCCGGAACCGACGCCGGAGCCCACCCCGACGCCCGACGCGCATCAGGTCTTTTTCCAGGCCGAGAGCGACGCGTATCTGAACCCTCTGTTCGACGACAACTTCCTGACCTGGTGTTCCTTCGACGCAGGCTCGGAGCTCAGCTTCCGCGCGGACGAGCCCGTGGGCGGCGTCTATCTCGTCTGGAACACCTTCCCCTCGGCCTGGACGCTCTCCGCCGACGGAGTGAGCGTCGAGGCGGGAACGAACGGATACCTGCACGAATATGTGCCGCTGCCCGTGCCCTCGACGGAGTTCACGATCCATTTCCCGGCCGATACGGACATGGATCTCTGCGACATCTACGCCGTCAGCGAAGGGATCCTCCCCGACTGGGTCCAGCTCTGGCTGCCGCCCTGCGAGACGGCCGACATCCTCGTGGTGCCGACCCACGCCGACGATGAATTCATTTTCTTCGGCGGTATCCTGCCCAGCTACGCGGCCGAGCGCGGCCTCGAGGTGCAGGTCCTGTACATGACCTCGCACTACATCGGCTCCGAGCGCCACCGCTGTCATGAAAAGCTCAACGGCCTCTGGATCGCGGGCGTGCGGCATTATCCCGTCACCAACATGGTGCGCGACTATCTGTTCGACAGCTACCGGGAGGCGGCCGGCTATTACGGCCCCGGCGCCTTCACCGAATTCCAGGTGCAGCAGATCCGCCGTTTCAAGCCTCTGGTCATCGTAGAGCATGACGAGAACGGCGAGTACGGCCACGCTGTGCACCGCTTCAACGCCTACAGCATGGAGGAGGCGGTCGTCCTGGCCGCTGACCCGAGCTATGACCCGGACAGCGCCGCCCTCTACGGCGTGTGGGATACGCCGAAGACCTATCTGCACCTCTACGGCGAGCCGGACAGCCGCACCTCGCTCAACTATGAGACGCCGCTGGACTTCTTCGGCGGGAAGACCGCCTACGAGGTGGCCCTGCAGGGGCTCAACGAGCACCATTCGCAGCTGATCTGGGACTTTGAGGTCTACAGCTTCGACTCCCCGTTCGACAGCCACAGCTTCGGTCTCTACCGCAGCCTGGTCGGCCCGGACATTGAAAAAAACGACCTTATGGAGAACATCTCGATCAGCGACTGGCGCGGCTGAGCCCGCGCGAAACGAAAAACCGCCCGTACCTCTCGGTACGGGCGGTTTCGTTGTGCAGATCAATCGAGCACGTAGGGCAGGAGAGCGATCTGGCGGGAACGCTTGATCGCCTCGGTCAGCTCGCGCTGATGCATGGCGCAGGTGCCGGTCGTGCGGCGGGGCAGGATCTTGCCGCGCTCGGACAGGAAACGGCGGAGCTTCGCGGTGTCCTTGTAGTCGATGAACGTGGCCTTGTCCACGCAGAACTGGCAAACCTTGCGGCGTTTGCGGTTCTTGGGGTTGTTCTTATCGAAAGCCAAAGCGGTATCCTCCTTATCAGAATAGTGTCAATCAGAACGGCAGCTCGCCGTCGTCGTCGCTCAGCTCGGAAAACGCGGAGGGCGCGGGGCTCACGCTCTTGGGAGCGTCGTAGCCCGTGCTGCGGGGCGCTTCATAGCTGCTGCGGCTCTCGTAGCTGCCTTCGCCGCTGTCGCGGCGGCTCTCGCCGAAGTAAACGTTGTCGGCGACGATCTCCCAGCTGGTGCGGTTGTTCCCCTCGCGGTCCTGCCACTTGCGGCTCTGCAGACGGCCGGAGACGACCATCATGCTGCCCTTGTGGAAGTACTTGGAGACGAACTCGCCGGTCTGACGCCAGGCGACGCAGTCGATGAAATCGGTCTGCCGTTCGCCGCCGTCACGCCCGCCGAAGTCGCGGTCGACCGCGACGGTGAAGGACGTCACGCTGACGCCGGACTGCGTGGTGCGCAGCTCGGGATCGCGGGTCAGACGACCCATGATAACAATGTGGTTCAGCATCTCAGTCTCTCCTTACTCTGCACGCAGGGTGATCAGGCGACGCAGGATGCCGTCCGTGATGCCGAGGATACGGTCCAGCTCGGCGGGGAACTCGGGGCCGCTGGTGAACTTCATCAGCACATAGTAACCTTCGGTCAGGTAGTTGATCTCGTACGCGAGCTTGCGCTTGCCGATCTCCTCCAGTTCCTCCAGCGTACCATTTGCCTCGACAAGCCCCTTGAACTTCTCAACGACAGCGGCGGTCTCTTCCTCGCTGAAGTTGGGGGTGATGATGTACATCACTTCGTACTTTTCGCTTGCTTTTGCCATGGTTGCACCTCCTTTTGGTCTAGTGGCCCCCGCTCTCGGGCGGGAGCAAGGATAGCTCTGTCCATACGGACAGGCCATATCATTATACCGATTTCCCCCGGAATGTCAAGGCTTTTTCCGCCCTGTGCGCGAAAAAAGTTTCAAAGTGTTACCGTCTTCGTAGCGATCTTCTCGCAGAAGGCGCGGTCGTGCTCGACAAACAGCAGCGTCGGCCGCGCGCGGAGGATCAGCTCCTCGAGCTGCATGCGCGAGAGCACGTCCACAAAGTTCATCGGCTCGTCCCAGACGTGCAGGTGCGCGCGCTCGCAGAGACTCGCCGCGAGCAGCACCTTTTTCTTCTGCCCGGCGCTGTAGTCGGCCATGTCCTTTTCAAACTGAACGCGCGCGAAATCCAGCTTGCGCAATATCGCTTTGAACAGGCTCTCGTCGATCTCCCGCTCGCGCGCGAAATGGGAGAGGTCCCCGCGCAGGAAGGCCGTGTCCTGCGGCACATAGGAGATACGGAGGCGGCTGCCCCGCTCGAAAACGCCCGCGTGCGGGATCTCCTCCCCGCAGACGAGCTTCAGAAGGCTCGATTTCCCGCTGCCGTTCGGGCCGAGCACGGCGAGCCGGTCGCCCTGCAGCAGCTCGAAGCCCAGGCCCTCGAAGACCGGCCCCGCGCCGTAGTCCACGCTCAGGTCCTTCGCCCAGAGCAGGCGCGAGCTGTGATAAGGCATCTGCGTCAGCTTGAGCGCCTCGGCCTCCTCGAGGTTCTTCAGCAGCTTCGATTTTTCCTCGATGGCGGCCTGCTGCCGCCCCTCGATGGCCTTGGAACGGGCCATCTGCTTTTTGGCCTTGGCGCCCTGCAGCGGGGCCCAGCCCTTTTTGTTCTCCGCCTTCGCCGCGCCGGCGCCGATCTTCCGGCTCTCCGCAGCGTCCGACCACTGCGCTTTTTCGCGCGCCGCTTCCTTCAGCCGCCTGATCTCTTTCTTGAGCTTTTCGTTCTCGTCCAGCTCAAATTGATCCTGCCGCTGCTTGTTCTCCCACCAGCTCGAAAAGTTCCCCCGCTGCACCTCGATCGTCGCCCTGTTGATCGAGAGGATGTGATCCACGCAGCCGTCGAGGAAGGCGCGGTCGTGGCTGACGAGGATAAAGCCTTTTTTGCTGTTCAAGTACCGGCTGACGAGCTCGCGGCCGCGCAGATCGAGGTGGTTGGTCGGCTCGTCGATGAGCAGGAAGCGGTTGTCCCGCGCGAAGAGCAGCGCAAGCAGCAGCTTCGTGCGCTCGCCGTTGGACAGCGTTTCAAAGGGGCGGTAGAGCAGCTCCTCATCGAGCTGCAGCGCCGCCATCTCCCGCAGCAGCCGCCAGCGCGGCACCTCCGGGCAGACCTCCTCCAGCGCCTCGCCGGCCAGCCAGTCCGGGTGCGGCACGGGGAAGGGGAAATAGTCGAAGGCGACGCTCGCCGAGATGCTGCCCTGATAGGGATACTCCCCCATCAAAAGCTTTAAAAAGGTGGTCTTGCCGCGGCCGTTGCGGCCGGTGAAACCCAGCTTCCAGTCTGTGTCGATCTGGAAGGAGGCGTTTTCAAACACGTTGTCGTAGCTGCCCGGGTAGGCAAAGCTCAGATCGCTCACCTTGATTTGAGACATGATGTGCCCTCCTGAATAACAGATTTGGCCGCAGGAAATCCTCCCGCGGCCAACATGAGGGCATGACAGGGCATGCTCCGTCTATGATCGGTCGAAAAAGATGCTTCCTGCGCTTCGGCAGGCACAACAAAACCCGCGGTCTCTGCGGCCGCGTCGGTCCGTCATACCTGTGAAATCAGCAGGAAAGGCGCATCTTCCCAACTCCCATCTGTTTTGGATGAGTCTACTATAGCACAGCCGCCTCCGCTTGACAAGGGGGCTTCAGCTTTCCATCTGCTTGCCGAGAAAGGCCGCCGCGGCCTGCGCCAGGCGGTATTCCACCTCGCCGGCGCCCTGCGCGCCGCGCGGCGCGAGGAAGAGCACCGCGCCCATCACGTCGCCCTCGCTGAGGATGGGCGCGGCCACGGCGAGGCAGAAGTGCTCGTCCGCGGCGGCGGCGGGCAGCTCGCTGTCCCCCGTCTCCCGGCGGTAGATCCCGCGCTTGTCCATGATCTCGCTCAGCGCGGGGCTGATCGTCTTTTCCAACAGCTCGCGCCGGCCGGGACCGGCGACGGCGATCAGCGTGTCGCGGTCGCAGATGGCGGCGATACCGTCGCTGGAGCGCCTCAGACTGTCGCAGAGCTGCGCAGCGAAATCCGTCAGTTCTCCGATCGGCGAATACTTTTTGAAAATGAGCTCCCCGTCCTTATCGGTGAAGATCTCCAGCGGGTCACCCTCGCGGATGCGCATGGTGCGGCGGATCTCCTTGGGGATGACCACCCGGCCGAGGTCGTCGATCCGTCGCACGATACCGGTTGCTTTCATAGGCTAAAAACCTCCTGCGTTTCTATCTGTTGACACGGATAGTATTTGCAGGAGGTTTTTCGTTATGCGAAACCTTGCTTCGGGTCTTTCGCGCCGCCGCTCAGGAGAACGAGAAGTCCATGTACTTGATCTCGTTCAGGAAGAAGGTGAGGAAGGCGTTGTAGGCGTCGAGCTCGGTGATGTCCTGATGATAAAACAGGTGCGTCTCGCGAAGGATGTGGCTCCCGTCCGTTTTCGTGAGCGCTTTTTTATAGATGTTCGGGCTCTGCGCCAGGCGGATCGCCGGCATGATGGAAAAGCCGAGACCGCACTCCACAAAGCTCAGGCAGCTCTGTGTGTCGTAGGCATAGATGATCGTATTCGGCTGACAGTCGCCGTAGAGGCCGGCCCACCAGCTGTTGATCTGGCTCTGCAAAAGCGGGTCCGCCCGGTAGTTGATATAGGGGATATGCGGCAGCGCCTCCATATCGATGGGCGTGCTGGAGGCGATCATGATCGGCTCGCGCGCGATGGTGTATTTCCCGCCGTTCCACTCGTGCGCGCCGCGGATGATGCCGATGCTGATCTCCCGCCGCTCGAGCTTGGCCAGAAGCTCGTCGCTCTTGCCGCAGAAAAACTGCAGTTGGATCTTGGAATACTGCTGCCGGAATTTCTGCAGAAGATGCGGGAAAAACAGGTTTGTGAAAGACGAGGTGGCGCCGATGCTGATCGTTCCGACCAGATCGGAACCGGCGGAGCGGACGTAGTCCTTGATGTCGCTGTATTGCTGGAGCATCTTGTCCGAATACAGCAGAAGCCGCTCGCCTGCGCTGGTGAACGAAATGCCGTGGTTGCTCCGGGAGAAGAGGATCACGCCGAACTCTTCCTCCATCTTGTTTAGCCGGTACATCACCGCCGGCTGTGACATGTTGCAGCGCGCCGCCGTTTTGATGGCGCTCTTTTCTTCTCTCAGTACTTTTACGATCTGCCAATCCATATTATCCACGGTTCCGGCCCCCTTTTTCCCGTTGAAAGGCGTCGATCTCTGCTTCAGTATAGCACGGCGTTTTCGGATTACAAGGCCCTCTGCATCCAAAAGGCCGCTTGTTATAAATATTGTTTATATCAAATGCTATGTTTTTGAGCTTCATCTTTCGCCATCTCAATGTTATATTTTACTCACAAGAGCATTAATCCGCACAGTTTCTGTAAAATATTAGGGGGTGTATTTGTGGAAAAGTTAAAAAAATTATTAGAAACAGAGAAGATCGTTGTGGCGCCCGGCTGTTTTGACCCTCTGTCCGCGCTGGCTATAGAAAATATTGGGTTCAAAGCAGCCTACCTGGGCGGCTGGGCGGTCGGCGCGCATCTGGGGACGACGGAGCCCCTGACGACCCTGACGGAGTTCGCGGACATCTCCCGGAACATCAGCCATGTGTCCGACATCCCGCTGACGGTCGACGCGGGCGCCGGCTTCGGCGACCTGCCGATGGTGAAGCGGATGCTGAAATGCTTTGAAGAGGCCGGCTGCCAGGGCATCCAGCTCGAAGACCAGGTCTATCCCAAGCCAATCAGCTATCACAAGGGCAAGCACTACATCATCTCCGCCGACGAGATGCTCCAGAAGATCGATCTGTGCCTCAAGTGCAGAAAGACGCCGGACACGATCATCATCGCCCGGACGGACGCCGGCCGCAACGCGGATGAGGACTGGAACAACGCCATCGAGCGCGCCAATCTCTACGCCAAAACGGGCTGCGATTTGGTGATGACCTTCCCACGGAACGAGGAGGAGATGATCCTGACCCCGAAGAAGGTGGATTATCCGCTCTGCTACGTCGCCTCCGAGGGTCTCGGACGTCCGATCCCCTCCCCGGAGGAAGCGGCCTCCTACGGCTACAAGATGATCATCTACCCGCTCACCCCGGTGATCTCCGCCTTCTCCAGCATCAAGCGCACCTACGAAAACATGTTCCGCACCGGCCGCAGCGGCTTCACACCGGAGGAGACCTCGGCGCTGTCCAAGGAGATCATGTCGCTGATCCACATCGACGAGCTCTCCGAGCTCGACAGCGTTGTTAAATAAGGAGAACAGGATATGAACGAAGTTCGCGTACTCGCCGCAACAGGGATGCTCGCCACCGGCTTCAAGGAAGAAAGTCTTGTCCGGGGCGTCACAGAGTTCAAGGCCGACGTGATCGGCTGCGATTCCGGTTCCTGCGACAACGGCCCGTACTATCTCGGC
Source organism: Oscillospiraceae bacterium (assembly GCA_017430985.1). Lineage (GTDB taxonomy): Bacteria > Bacillota > Clostridia > Oscillospirales > Oscillospiraceae > Limivicinus. The sequence goes on along the minus strand of JAFRLZ010000009.1, from coordinate 44,695 downwards.
GCCGGCGTGCCCATCTCTTCCCGCGCGGCTGCCAAGCGGGACCTCCGCCTCATGATCCGCGAAGGCCTGAAGGCGCACATCCCGGTGCTCGTCGGCTCAGCCGGCACCGCGGGCGGCAAGCCCCATGTGGACTGGATGGTGGACATCGTCCGCGAGATCGCGGCCGAAGAGGGCTATCATTTCAAGCTCGCGGTGATCCAGTCCGAGATCAGCAAGGAGCAGCTGCGCTCCTATATGCGCGCCGGCAGGATGTCGCCGCTGGACCCCGCTCCGGATTTCGACGAGACGACTCTGGAAAAAACCGAGCGGATCGTCGGCGTCATGGGCCCGGAGCCCTTCATCGAGGCCATGCGCGCCGGCGCCGACGTCGTGATCGCGGGCCGCGCCAGCGACACCTCGATCTATGCCGCCTATCCCATCATGAAGGGCATGGATACGGGCTCGGCCTGGCATGCCGCCAAGATCCTGGAATGCGGCGCGGGCGCGGTGGAGCAGCGGATCTATCCCGACTGCATGATGGCCTGGGTCCGCGAGGACTCCGTGAGCATCGAGCCTCCCAACCCGTTGATGCGCTGCACGCCGGTCAGCTGTCTGGCGCATTCTCTGTATGAGAACACCGACCCCTTCGTCCTCGTGGAGCCGGGCCGGGTGCTGCAGATCAAAGACGCCAAATACGAGGCGGAGAACGACCGCCGCGTGAACATCTCGAACAGCCGCCTGGAGTTCAGCCCCAGGTACACGGTCAAGCTCGAGGGCGCGCTCAAGGCCGGCTACCGCGCCTTCGCGCTGGGCGGGATCCGCGACCCGCTGATCCTCCGCCAGCTGGACAGCTTCCTCGACAGCTCCCGCGCGACGATCATGAAGAAGATCGAGGCCAGTACGGGCCTCACCAAAGACGATTACAGGTTCCAGTACCGGGTCTACGGCAACCCCAGGGCGGAAGAGCCCGGCGAGATCGGCATTGTCATGGAGACCATCGCCGACAGCCCCGAGAACGCTCAGTCGATCATCGCGATCGCCAGCCACACCTTCCTGCATCACCCGATCAAGGAGTGGCACGGCCATCAGAGCCAGATCGCCTATCCGTATTCGCCCATCGTCGTGGAGAACGGCGTCGTCTACAATTTCTGCCTGAACCATGTGATCGAAGTGGACGATCCGCTGGAGCTGTTCCCCATTCGCTATGAAGAACTGTAAGGGGGTGTCCAAATGAAACTGTACGAACTGGCGCAGATGGTCCGCTGCAAAAATGCGGGCCCCTTTGCCCTGACGATCGATATCCTCTTCGGAGATCGGGAAAGCTATGAAAAAACGCTGGCCACCGGCGTCCTGACGCCGAAGTTGATCTCCGAGCTCTACGACATCCCGCTGGAAAAGGTGCAGTATTTTGAATGCACCGGCGCCAACGCCATAAAATTTTCCTTCCCGCGCAAAGCCTTTTGCGGCGATTTTGAAGACGGCGACGTGTACGGCTGCCAGCATCACGCGCCGCTGGTCGAACTGGAGATCCCTGTCTGAACAGAAAGGAGACGCTATGAAAAAACAATACAGCATCGAAGAAGTGGCCGCCCTGTTCCCCGAGGAGGCGCTCCTCAAGAACAGAGCCTGGGCCAAAAAAGTTCTGGAGATCTGGAACGAGGCCTATCAGCGCAGCAAATGGGACGATATGACCGAGGCCTGGTACAATCCTCTGGCTCCGGGCATCAGCCTTGTGACGCACACCCGCGCCTGCGTGCTCGGCGCGCTGGGTCTGGTCGATGTCCTGGAAAAGCTCTTCGGCGAGACGTGCGACCGCGACGTGCTGGTGGCCTCCTGCCTGCTGCACGACGTGTGCAAGATCGTGGAATACGAGCCCACGCCGGACGGCGCGCACAAGGGCTCGCTCGGCGAGACCTATCAGCACGGCTTCCTGAGCGCCTTTTACGCCGAGCGCGAGGGCTTCCCCGAAGAGGTCGTCTCCATCCTGATCTCTCATACCGGCGAATCGCGAAAGATCCCCCGCAGCATCGAGGGTCTGGCCCTCTATTACGCCGACGTCGCGGACGCCGACTTCCACCGTTTCCTCGCCGGCAGAGAACTGCTCCTGGACAAGCACAAATAAGACCCTTTGACCCGAACAGACGAAAGAACCGGAAAAACCGTTCAAACAAAAAGGAGGATATTATGAAAAACCTGACCAAGATCGTCGCCCTTCTCCTGGCCGCCGTCATGATGCTGGCCCTGTGCGCCTGCGGGCAGCAGACGGCTCCCGCGCCGTCCGGCGGCTCCGACGCCCCGGCCGCCACCGCCGCTCCGAGAGTGGAAAAGAAATTCATGACCATCGCCGCGCCTCCCTCCACCTCCGCGCTGTATACCTATTTCGTTGCCATCGGCAAGGCCATTCAGGACACCTATCCCGAGTATAACCTGACGGTCTCCGAATCCCAGGGCATCGCCGACATCATCAACAAGATCTCCAACGGCGACGCCATCATCGGCAACTCCACGACCGCGGCCGACTACGAGCTGTACTTCGGCACCGGCTCCTACGCCGACAAGCAGAACCAGGACGCCCGCGTGCTCTGGTACTACGACGTGACCCCGATCCAGATCGCCGTTGCGGTCGACACCGGCATCCAGGACATCTATGAGCTTGAAGGTCAGAAGTTCAATCCCGGCGCCACCGGCGGCGCGACCGCTCAGGCCGTGACCAACGCCTTCGCCGTGCTGGGGCTCCAGCCGGCCTACTTTGAGGCCACGCAGGGCGATGCCGCCGACGCTTACGGCGACCGTCAGATCGTCGGCACCACCAAGCAGGGCAGCGCTCCCGACAGCTTCGTGCTGCAGCTCAACACCGCACGCGACGTGCGCCTGCTGAGCTTCACCGACGAGGACCTGGCGAAGATCGCCGAGCAGTACCCCTACCTCACGCCCACCGTGATCCCCGCCAACACCTATGACTTTGCCGACTACGACGTCAAGACCTTCCAGGTCGTCGGCAGCGTGCAGACCACGACGGAGCTCCCGCAGGAGGACGGCTACAAGTTCATCAAGGCCGTGTTTGAGGGCAGCGGCTACGACAGCGTCGTGGCGGCCTATCCCGCGACCGGCAAGTATGACCTGGTCGACCTGCTCCTCTCCTCGGCCTGCTCCAAGCTGCACGCCGGCACCGTCCAGTATCTGACCGAACTCGGCGTGGAAGTCCCCGCCAATCTGATCCCCGACGAATACGTGCCGGTAGCCTAAACGAGGAAAGCACAGGGAACGCTTATGAGAAAACTATCCGGTCCCTGGAAGATCGTTGTTGCAATCCTGTCGATCGCGCTGGTCATCTTCCAGATCTATACGGCGGCTTTCGGCATCTTCTCCGCCATCATTCAGCGCGGCGTCCATCTCTCCTTTATCCTGGCTCTCTGCTTTCTGCTGAAGCCGGCCACCAAGAAGGCCCCGAAAGACAAGATCCCCTTTTATGACATCGTTTTTGCCGTGCTCGGCACCGCGGCCTGCGTGTATGTCGTGAGCATCTACGACGTTATCACCTGGGATCCCCTGCAGTGGGTCAGCCTCGCCGATAAGATCTTCGGCATCGTTCTTATCTTCCTTGTCATCGAAGCAAGCCGCCGCTGCGTGGGATGGACCTTCCCGATCATGGCGTTCATCTTTATGATCTATGCCTACTTCGGCCCGTACTTCCCCGGGATCTGGGGCCACCAGAAGATCAAGATCGACACCATCTTCCAGACGCTCTACCACTCGACCAACGGCGTGTGGGGGACCATGCTCGGCATCTCCTCCACGATGCTGGCCATGTTCAGCATTTTCAGCTGTGTCCTGACGGCCACCGGCGGTTCCGAGACCTTCATCAAGCTGGGCCAGAAGCTGACCGGAAAGACCGCCGGCGGCTCCGGCAAGGTGACGCTGATCGCCAGCGGCCTCTTCGGGATGCTCTCCGGCAGCGCCATGGCCAACGTCATGGCGACGGGGACCTTCACCATCCCGATGATGAAGAAGGACAAGTTCAACAACGAGTGGGCAGCCGCCATCTCCGCCGTCGGCTCGACCGGCGGGCAGATCATGCCGCCGATCATGGGCGCGGGCGCCTTCGTCATGTCGCAGCTGATCGGCGTGGAATACCTCAAGATCGCCGTCGCGGCGATCGTCCCGGCGATCCTCTATTATCTGGGATCTTTCGTCGCCGTGCATTTTGTCGCCAAGCGCGACGGCATCAAGGGCGAGGATGAGAAGGTCAAGATCGACCTGCCGGAGCTGATGATCATCCTGATCCCGATCACGATCTTCGTCATCCTGCTGGTCTGCGGCTTCTCGGTCACCTACGGCGCGCTGTACGCCTCCGTCGCCGGCTTCATCATCTGCGCCCTGATCAACCTCTTCACCAAACGCTATCAGCGACCGGCGAAGGAGATCGTCCGCTCGGCCTACTCCATCTCGCTCGACTCCGCCTCGAACATCATCACGGTTGCGGGCCTGCTGGCCGGCGCGCAGGTCGCCATCTCTCTCATTTCGCTGACCGGCTTCGGCGTCAAAATGTCCGACGTGATCGTCAGCCTCGGTCAGGGCAATCTGTTCCTGTGCCTGCTGTTGTCCATGCTGGTCTGTCTGATCCTCGGCATGGGTCTGCCGACCACGGCCGCGTATGTGCTCGCCGCCTCCGTTCTGGCGCCGGCTCTGGTGAGGCTGGGGCTCGACATCATGATCGCGCATCTCTTCGTGTTCTTCTTCTCGACGATCTCGACCATCACGCCTCCGGTCTGCGCCGCCGTGTATCTGAGTTCCGGCATCGCGGAATCCAAGTGGGTCAAGACAGGCTTCCTGTCCGTGCTGCTCGCGCTCTCGTCCTTCATCGTGCCCTTCACCTTCGTATACGACCAGTCGCTGCTCCTGATGGGCTCGTTCGGCAATATCGCCGTCTGCGTGCTCACGGCGACGCTGGGCGTCATCTCGATCGGCATCGGCGCGGCGGGCTACGTGAAGAAGAACATCCCGCTCCCCTTCCGCGTCCTTCTCGTCGTTTCGGGCGTCATGCTCGTTGTCACAAACCTCTACGTCAGTCTGGCAGGCCTCGTGATCGCCGGCGGTATTGTCGTGCTCAACGTCCTGCGCGGGAGAAAAGCGGCCGCATAGCGCCTGTGTTTCTGTACTGCGGCACATCGTCGGTCTTTCCCCCGGTGTGCCGCAAATCACAAAAAGAAGGATAAGAGAATGAAAAAAGAGTTAAAAGTCCTGACGCCGACCGGCATGCTGGGCTATGGCTTTCCGCCCCAGTGGTTCGAGCGCGGACTGAGTCTGCAGCCCGACGTGATCACCGCCGACTCCGGCTCGACGGACTCCGGCCCGCAGAAACTGGGTCTGGGCGCGATGACCTGTACATACGACGCCTATTACCGCGACCTGGAGATGATGATCTGCGGCGGGCAGAAAAACAAGATCCCCGTCTTTATCAGCTCCGCCGGCGGAGACGGCTCCGACCAGCATGTGGACGTCATCTATGGCATGGTCAAGGACATCGCCGCCAGGCACGGCTTCCATCTGAAAGCCGCGCGCATCTACGCCGGTCTGAACAAGGAGACCGTCAAGCAGGGCCTCCGGGAAGGCCGCGTCAGCCCCTGCGGGCCGGTCCCCGAACTGACGGAGGAAGAGATCGATCTGGCCACCGTCATCGTCGCGCAGATGGGCGTGGAGCCCTATTTAAAGCTCCTGGAGGAGCACCCGGACATCGACATCATCATCGGCGGCCGCGCCTACGACCCCGTCCCCATCGCCGCGCTGGGCATCAAGAACGGCTTTGACCCCGCCTACTGCTGGCACATGGGCAAGATCGCGGAGTGCGGCGCGCAGTGCGCCGAGCCCGCCGGCCGCGTGATCCTCGGCACGCTTCAGGAGGACGGCTTCATCCTCGAGGCCATGAACCCCGCCGAGATCTGCCACACCTATTCGGCCGCCGCCCACACGCTGTACGAAAAGAGCCATCCCTATCTCCTGCCGGGTCCCGGCGGGACGCTGGACCTCTCCGGCTGCCGTTTCGAGCAAATCGACGAGCGGCGCGTCAAGATCTCCGGCAGCAAGTTCCTCAAGGCAGAGACTTACACCGTGAAGATGGAGGGCGCGCGCCCCTGCGGCTACCGCTCCATCGCCGTGACCGGCATCCGGGATCCGATCCTGATCTCGCAGATCGATCCCTTCCTGGAGCGGGCCAGAAACGACGTCTACACGGCCTACCCCGAGCTGAAGGACAGCACACAGATCATTTATCACGTCTACGGGAAGAACGGCGTCATGGGCGAACTCGAGCCGGTCAAGACCCCGGCGCATGAGCTGTGCGTCATCGTTGAGGCCGTGGCGCAGGACCAGGAGACCGCGACCAAGATCTGCAACAAGACCCGCGTCCAGCTCCTGCACAACCCCTACGAGGGGCGGATCGCCACCGCCGGCAACATTGCCTCTCCCTTCACGCCGCTGGAGATCCCGCTCGGCCAGGTCTGCAAGTTCAACGTCTACCATCTGCTGGCCATCGACGACCCGGTCGCCCTGTTCAGGACCGTGTACGAGGAGGTGTGAGCATGAGCCGATACCTGAAGGATATCGCCAAGATGATCCGCACCAAGAATTCCGGCCCCTTCGAGATCACCATGGACATCATTTTCAAAAACCATGAGGACTTCCTCGAAGTCTGGAACAAGGGCATCATCACCAAGGAAAAAATATCCGCTCTTTACAACGTCCCGATTGAGAAGATCACGACGCTCGCGGTCTTCGACGCGGCCAACGCGATCAAGATCACCTTCCCCCGCCCGCGGCAGCAGGGCTCCATCGGAGAGGTGGATATGCATGCGGCCCAGCAGCACGTCCCGCTGATGTATATCGAAGTCTGAGCACGACCCCCAGGCAGGCTGTCAAGAACGCTTACGCTTGCCTGGAGGTCTTTTTTTGAAGCGCGGCAAAACGAGAAGGATGGATCATGAGCGCTAAAAAATCTTTGCCTCTCCACCTGTTCTGGAGTTTTTTTCAATTCGGCTTTTATACCTTCGGCGGCGGCTGGTCCCTGATCGCTCAGATCCAGAAAAAATTCGTCGAGGAAGAGAAGCTGCTGAGCGAGGAAGAGATGCTCGACGTCATCAGCATCGGGCGCTCTCTGCCCGGACTGCTGACGGGAAACACCTGTTACCTCTTCGGTTACCAGGTCGGCGGCTTCGCCTGCGCGCTCGCCTGCGTGATCGGCATCTCGCTCCCGCCGGTGATTTTCCTGACGGTCCTCACCTGGTTTTATGAGCGGCTGCGCGCGCAGCCGCTCGTGGAGAGCATGCTGCTCGGCGTGCGCGCGGCCGTGGCGCCCATCATCCTGTCCGGCACGCTGCGGCTGCGCAAGGCGGCCTTCATGCTTCGCAGCGGGTACGTGTTTTTCGCGCTCGCTCTGGCCGCCTATGTCTTCGGGCTCGACTGCATCCTGATCATCGCCATAGCGGCCGCAGCCGGTCTGCTGCTCTATCGGAAGAAGGAGGGCTGAGCCATGCTCGTATATCTGCAGCTCTACTGGGCCTTCTGCAAGATCGGCTTCACCAGCTTCGGCGGGCTGAGCATGATCCCGCTCATTGAGAGCGAAATGACCGCCCATGCCTGGATGGCGCTGGAGGAGCTGAGCGACATCGTCGCCATCGCGGAGATGACGCCGGGGCCGCTCGGCCTTAACTGCGCGACCTTCGCGGGCGTCCGCGCCGGAGGCATGCTCGGCGCGCTGTGCGCGAGTCTCGGCGTGCTGACCCCGACGGTCATCATCTGCAGCGTGGTCGCCCTGGCCTTTCACCGCTTCAAGGAGGCCGCCGCGGTGCAGCATCTCCTGCAGGCGGTGCGCCCCGCCTGTCTCGGCATCATCGCGGGCTTTCTGATCAATCTGCTGCGCTCGGATTATCTCGTGAACGGGCAGCTGTCCCCCGCGCTGATCGCGATCGGCGTCGCGGCGCTCGTGCTGCTGCTCCGCTTCCGCTTCACCGCGCCCAAAACCGTTATCGTGTCCGCCGCCGCGGGTCTGCTGCTGTTATATGTGCCGACGCTGTTCCGCGCGGCGCACTGATCCACAAGGGAGAGATCGACATGCCATCTGTGTTTTACTGTTTTCTGATCGTGACGCTCGGCTATCTTCTGGGGAGCGTCAAGGTCAAGGGCCTGTCCCTCGGGACCTCGGGCGTGCTCATCGTCGCGCTCGTGTTCGGGCATTTCGGCGTGGAGGTCCCCGCCGTACTGCGCAATTTCGGCCTGGCCATGTTCGTCGGGAGCGTCGGCCTGATCTCCGGGCCGGTCTTCTTCCGGAACTTCCGGCAAAAGGTGTACTCCTACCTGATCCTGGGGCTGCTGATCATCCTCAGCGGCGCGCTGGTGACCGTCGTACTGAGCGATCTGGCGAAGGTCCCGCACGCGCTGGCGATCGGGATGTTCACCGGGGCCCTCACCTCCACGCCGGGCCTGGCCGCGGCCATCGAAGCGACGGGCGACAGCATGGCCTCCATCGGTTACGGGATCGCCTATCCCTTCGGCGTGATCGGCGTGGTCCTCTTTGTGCAGCTGATTCCCCGGCTGTTCCGCGCGGATCTGGACAAAGAGGTGCGGCTCCTGCACGAGCGCCTGCACCGCGCGTCCAAAACGACCGCAGCAGACGGCGTTTTCCTCTCTCTTGAGCCGACGGGGCTGATGAACCTCTGCCTGACGCTGACGCTCGGCGTGCTGCTCGGCAGTTTGAGCATCCCCCTACCCGGCGGCGTGCGCTTCAGCTTCGGCGTCGCCGGAGGGCCGCTCTTTGTCGGCCTCGCCCTCGGCCACTTCGGGCATTTCGGAAAGCTCTCGGTCTCCGTCCCGGAGCCGACGCTGAAGATCACCCGCGAGCTCGGCCTCTGCCTGTTCCTGCTGGGGGCCGGCGTGGAGGCCGGGGCCGGTTTCGTGGACATCCTCCGCCAGTACGGCGCCGTGCTGTTCCTGATCGGCGTGGCCATCACGCTGCTGCCGATGCTCCTCGCCACGGCCCTCGCCGTGAAGCTCTTCAGACTGGACCTGCTGTCCACGCTCGGCTCGGTCTGCGGCGGCATGACGAGCACGCCCGCGCTCGGCGCGCTGATCTCCAGCTGCAAAAGCGAGGACGTCGCCGCCTCCTACGCGGCGACCTATCCCTTCGCCCTGATCGCCGTCGTGATCGGCGCTCAACTGCTCGCCATGCTCTGGTAGCGCCATGGAAGAGATCCGGGTATGTCTCAACGCCGTGCTGCCGATCGTTCTGATCATGGCGGCCGGTTACCTGTCCAAGCGGGCGGGTCTCCTGCAGGAGCAGGACATCACGCGCGGCAACAAGATCGTGTTCAACATATTTATTCCCCTCAGCATTTTCCAGAGCATTTACCGTTCCGATTTCTCCACGGCCGTCAACGGGGCGCTGCTGGCCTTCGCGCTGCTCGGCGTGCTCGCGGCGTTCCTGCTCGGCGCGCTGTATACCCGGCTCGCCGTCCGCGACCGGAAGGCCCGGAGCGTGGTGATCCAGGGGATCTATCGCTCAAACTTTCTGATCATCGGCTATCCTCTGGCCCAGGCGCTGGTCCCGGAGGCTGACATGTCCTGCGTGGCGGTCCTTGCGGCCTTCGTGGTCCCGCTGCTGAATGTTTTGGCTGTGATCTGTCTGCAGGTGTTCAACGGGCAGAAGATGGAGCCGAAGAAGCTGCTGTTGTCGATCGTGAAGAATCCGCTGATCATCGCGTCGGCCGCGGCGCTCGTCTTCTCCGGGACCGGTCTCAGTCTGCCGGCGCCCGCGGCCTCGGCCGTCCGCAGCATGGCGGAGGTCGCAAGCCCCATGATGCTGTTCCTGCTCGGCGGCTTTTTCCGCTTCCGCGGCCTGCTGCGCCAGTCGCAAAACCTGTTCCGCGCGGTCGTCGGCCGGCTGATCGCGGTGCCGCTGATCTTTCTCGTTCTCGCCTGGCAGCTCGGCTTCCGCGGGATCGAATTTGCCGGCCTGATTGGCGTTTTCGCCTCCTCGACGGGCGTGAGCTCCTTCACGATGGCCCAGCAGATGAAGGGCGACGCACAGCTGGCCGGAGAGATCGTCGTGGTCACCAGCATGCTCTGTCCCCTGACGCTGTTCTGCTGGAGCCTGCTGTTTAAATGGCTGGGAGTCCTCTGATCGACAGGAAAGGATGTGGATACATGGAAGAACTTGAACTGAAAAAACTCTGCAGACAGATGCGGGAGGATATCCTGCGCATGATCCATGCCGCCGGCTCCGGGCATCCGGGCGGCTCGCTCTCCGAGGTGGAGATCCTGGCGACGCTGTACTTCGGCGGCGTGATGCGCGTGGACCCGAACTCTCCCGAATGGGAGGCGCGCGATCGGCTCATCCTGTCCAAAGGGCACAGCGCGCCGGCGCTGTACAGCGTTCTGGCCCGCAAAGGCTTTTTCCCGCTGAGCTGGCTGGACAGCCTCCGCAGGCTCGGCAGCCCGCTGCAGGGCCACCCGCACGCGGTCCGCGTTCCGGGCTGCGACTGCTCGTCCGGCTCTCTGGGACAGGGCCTGTCCGTCTCGAATGGCCTCGCGATGGCCCTGCGCCGCCGCGGGCTGGACAGCCGGGTCTACTGCATCCTCGGCGACGGCGAGCTCCAGGAGGGGCAGGTCTGGGAGGCGGTCATGACCGCGGCGCACTATCAGCTGAACAATGTCTGCGCGATCGTCGACTACAACGGCGTACAGCTGGACGGACGGCTGGAGGAGGTCATGGGCATCGGCTGCCCGGAGGAGGCCTTCGCTGCCTTCGGCTGGCACGTGATCTCCTGCGACGGGCACGACCTCGCCGCGCTCGGGCGCGCCTTCGACGAGGCCTGCGCAAACGTAGCGCCCAGCGTGATCTTCGCCCGCACGATAAAAGGAAAGGGCGTTTCCTTTATGGAGGACCGTGCCGAATGGCACGGAAAAGCGCCCAATGACGCGCAGCTCGCCGCTGCGCTCGACGAGATCCGAAGGGAGGTCTGCTGAATGGAAAAGATCCCGATGCGCGACGGTTACGGCAAAGCTCTGCTGAAGCTCTGCCGGGAGCGGGACGACGTCGTCGTGCTGGACGCGGATGTGTCCAAATCGACGCGGACCGCCTGGATCCACGATCAATTCCCCGACCGCTTCCTGAACATGGGCATCAGCGAGCAGGATATGATCGGCACCGCGGCCGGGCTTGCGCTCGGCGGCATGCGCGCTTTCGCCTCGACCTACGGCGTGTTCCTCTGCGGCCGGGCCTGGGATGAGATTCGCACGACGGTATGCTACAACCGGCTGAACGTCAAGCTCGGCGGCGCGCACGCCGGCATTTCCGTGGGACCTGACGGCGCCACGCACCAGGCGCTGGAGGACATCGCGCTGATGCGCGTGCTCCCCGGCATGACGGTGATCGCCCCGTGCGACGCGATCGAGACCGAAAAGGCGACGCTGGCCGCGGCCGGGATCGAGGGTCCGGTCTTCCTGCGTTTCGGGCGCGAGCCGGTGCCGGTCGTCAGCACGGAGGACACCCCGTTCATCCCCGGAAAGGCAAACGTCCTCCGAGACGGATGCGACGCCGCGATCTTTGCGATCGGCGCCATGGTGTACGAGGCGCTGGCCGCGGCCGAGACGCTGGCCGGCGAGGGCGTGGACGCCGCGGTCATCAACCTGCATACGATCAAGCCCATCGACCGGGACTGCATCCTCCGCTTCGCCGAGCAGACCGGCGCGATCGTGACGGCGGAGGAGCACCAGCGCTTCGGCGGTATGGGCTCAGCCGTGGCGGAGGTGCTCGTATCGGCAAAACCCGTCCCGCTGGAAATGGTCGCCGTGGACGATTCCTTCGGGGAGTCCGGCCAGCCGGAGGAGCTGATGAGAAAATACGGCCTCGACGCGGAGGCTGTCGCCGCCGCTGTCCGGAAGGTCCTGCGGCGAAAGGGCTGAAAGCGAAAGAAACAGCCTCTGGTCAAACCTGACCAGAGGCTGTTTCTTTCGCTTCTCTTACTGTTTCAGCCGTTCAATCTCGCGGCGTACATGGTCGGCGGTCTCGCCGGTCGTGGTATCCCATTCGTCGCGCAGGATGACGAGCTCCTCTTCCAGCGCCTCGATCGCCTTTTCCGGCCGCCCCAGGATCTCATAGATGTGGGCGATGGAAATGAGCGCGTCGACGTAGCGCGGCTTCTTCTCGATCTCGAAGGAGCGGCGGTAGGCCGCGATCGCCTCGTCGTAGCGGGCCTGCACGGCGAGCTCGTCACCGAGCGCGAAGACCGCGAAATGATCCTCGCCGTACTCCTCCTCGAGCCGCCGCATCAGCGCCTCGGCCTCGTCGAGTCTTCCGGCGCGGCGGGCGATCTGGATGCGGTAGCCGAGCGGCCGGTAGGTCGCGTTGATCTTCTCGAAGCGCGCGAGGACCTCTTCGGCCTCCGCGAGCCGGTTGTCGTCGATGAGGTTGTCGAGCAGCCACATATGGGCGCGCCAGTCCTGCGGATGCTTTTCGAGATAGTCCCGATAATAATCGATCAGCTTGTGGTGGTTGCGGGCGCACCAGTCGGGGATGAAGCCGTCCATGGCGTCGCAGAGCTCGCCGTGCGCGTCCTTGATCTGCGTCAGTCCGCCCTCCTCGCCGATGGCGAGCGCCGCCTTCGCGTACTCCGCGGCCTGCTCGTGCATCGAGTACGCGCGGTGGTTGTACAGATCCGCCAGCAGCACATAGCAGTCTGCCGCGCGCCAGCCCTCCTTGATCTTGCCCAGCAGCCAGCGCTCGGCGCGGTCGGCCTCGGACTGGCTGACGACGCGCTCGTCCCAGAGCATGTTCTGGATGCGGTCGTATTCCTTCTCCTCGCTCAGCGAGAACAGCTCGTCCACGGTCACGCCGAAATAGACGGCGATCTCCGGCAGCAGCTGGATATCCGGGGCGCTCTGCTCGTTTTCCCACTTGCTCACGGCCTGGGAGCTGACCAGCAGCGCCTCGGCCAGCGTCTCCTGTGTGACGCCCTTTTTCACGCGCAGCGCGCGGATCTTCTTTCCGATCTCCATGATGACCTCTCCTTGTTTCCTTCGGTACCGTGGCTTTATCATAGCGCAGGTTTCGGGAAAAGGAAAGCGCCGCGTGTTCAAGTTTGCTCAACCAGCGGTTAAGTTGACAAGCGCGGCTGTTATTTTTATAATATAGCCATCCACAAACGGGAGGCGCCTATGAAACGTTCCGAGATCAACCGCGCGCTGCGCGAGCTGGAGGCCATGTGCCGGGCCTACCGCTTCGCCCTGCCGCCCTTCTGCGCTTTCACGCCCGACGAGTGGCGGACGCTTGGCCACGAGTACGACGAGGTGCGCGAGTGCCTGCTCGGCTGGGACATCACCGACTACGGCCTCGGCGACTTCGACAAGGTCGGCATGTCGCTCATCACGATCCGCAACGGCTGCCGCGCCCTGCCGGAAAAGTATCCCAAGGTCTACGCGGAAAAGCTGCTGTATCTCAAGGAGGGGCAGTACAGCCCCAACCACTTCCACTGGTACAAGACCGAGGACATCATCAACCGGGGCGGCGGCAACGTGCTGATCCGGGTCTACAACAGTCTGCCGGACGAGGAGATCGACTACAACTCCCCCGTGCTCGTGCAGACCGACGGGCACAGCTACACCGTCCCCGCGGGCACGCAGGTGCGCCTCACGCCGGGCGAGAGCATCCACATCCGGCAGTACCTCTACCACGATTTCGAGGTCGAGCCCGGCACCGGGCCGGTGCTGCTGGGCGAGGTGAGCCAGTGCAACGACGACGAGACGGACAACCGCTTCAACCCTCCGGTCGGCCGCTTCCCCGCTATCGAGGAGGACGAGCCGCCCTACCGCCTGCTCTGTACCGAGTACCCGAAGGCATAAACATCTTTTTCATTCCGAGCAAAAGGGCCGCCCTACAGGGCGGCCCTTTTTGCGTGGGGATCCGTTCTTTCAAGCATGCGGATTGCCACGGCTCCTGCGGAGCCTCGCAATGACGCCTTTTGCGTCTTTTCATCCCTTTATGATCGCCCGGAGCGCCGCCGCGACGCCGCGGGCGAGATCCCCGCAGGTCAGACCGGAGCCTTCCGCCCGGGGCAGGTGCAGGAAGCCGCCGCGCACGCCCGGATGCTCCGCGGCGAGCAGGTGCAGCAGCGTATACATCACCTCGTTGCACACGAAGGTGCCCGCGGTGTTCGACAGCTCCGCGGGGAGCCCCTCCGCGCGGATGGCCCCGCACATCGCCTTGACCGGCAGCGTCGCGAAATACGCGGCCGGGCCGCCGGGAACGATCGGCTCGTCCGCCGGCTGCGCCCCGGCATTGTCCGGGATGCGCGCGTCGCGGAGATTGACGGCCACGCGCTCCGGCGTGAGCGCGCTGCGGCCGCCCGCCTCGCCGAGACAGAGCACCGCGTCCGGCTCCGTCTCCTTAACGGCGCGGCGCAGCGCCGCGCCGGCCTCGCCGAAGACGACCGGCAGCACGCGCCTGACGATCTGCGCTCCGTCGATCTCCTCCGGCAGCAGAGCGAGCGCCTTCTGCGACACATTCTCGGCCTCGCCCCCAAAGGGCTCGAAGGCAGTCGCGAGCAGCTTCATCTCAGTCCTCCGTGAAGTGCTCCCGCGCGTGGAAGGCGCGGCAGATCTCGGCGTAGTTGCCGAAGACGGTCAGCTTGTCGCCCACGGCGAAGACCGTGTCCGCGCCGGCGGCCTGGGGCTTCTCGCCCGGGCGCTCCAGCAGCATGACGAGGATGCCCGTCTCCGCGCGCAGCTTCGTCTGCAGGAGCGTGAGGCCCTGATATTCCTCCGGGATGTGCCGGAGCGTCACCTGAGCGATGGAATCGGAGCCGATGTAGTCGAGCAGCAGCACCGAGTTGAAGGTCTCCGGCCGCGTGAAGAAGCGGTCGGCTACGCGCTGCAGCTGCCGCTCGCCCCAGGCGTGCACCGCGGGCACGCGCATGAAGACGAAGATGACGGCGATCGCGCCGAGCGGGATCAGCACGCCGATGAAATAGTGCTCGACCTGCGTCATCTTCAGCGAGAGGAAGACGTTGATGAACGCGGAAACGATCGTGATGTTGAACACATAGCCGAAGAGCATCGTGATCCGCGCGAGGCGGCGGCGCGGCCGGGAGGAGAGGATCATCTCGCTCTCGCGCGTGGTGAAGCCGCAGCCGGTCAGCAGCGAGATCACCTGGAAGCGCGCCCGCTCGTCCGGCAAGCCCGTGAAGCGGAACAGGATCGTGAACAGCTCCGTGATGATCCAGTACAGGATGACGATCAGCGAAAACAGCGAAAATGCCATGTAGACGTTCATGCTCTATCTCCCCGTGTCTCTCAGTCCGTGATGACGACGCTCTCGATGACCGGCTGCTGCCCGGCCGGGATCGTGCCGTTGTTGTCGGTGGGTCTGGCGTCCTTCGCGATCTGCTCGGCGACCTCCATGCCCTCCGTCACGCGGCCGAAGGCGGCGTAGCTGCCGTCCAGGAAGGTCGCGTCGGCCACGGTGATGAAAAACTGCGAGCTCGCGCTGTTCGGGTCCTTGGCGCGCGCCATGGAGATCACGCCCTTGACGTGGCTGATGGGGTTGTTGACGCCATTTGACGCGAACTCGCCCTTGATCGTCTCGCCCGAGCCGCCGGTGCCGTTGCCGTCCGGATCGCCGCCCTGGATCATGAAGCCGTCCATGATGCGGTGAAAGGTCAGGCCGTCGTAGAAGCCCGCCTGCGCGAGCTTGCAGAAGTTTTCGACCGTGACGGGCGCGCTGCCCTCGTCCAGCTCCAGCTTGATCGTGCCGTAATCCCTCACGGTGATCTCCGCGTGGCGCACGGTCTGAAAGGGCTCGGCTGCCGCCGTCTCTTCCGGCGCGGGCGCACGGCCGCAGGCGCAGCAGCCGATGGCCAGAAGCAGGGCGAGCAGAGCGCAGAGTGTTCTTTTCATGTCCGTTTTCCTCCGTAAGTCAGATCGTAGCTGAGCTCCAGCAGCTCCCTGAGCACGGCGTCCTCCGCCGTGCCGTCCAGCAGCACCGTCAGCCAGTGATCCTTGTTCATGTGGTAGCCCGGAAGGACCCCCGGGAGCTTCCGGTAGGCGTCCATCAGCAGCGGGCTGCACTTGAGGTCCACAATGTCCACGCTCCCGTCCCTGTCGAGCCCCAGGCGCCGCGCGGGGACGCGCAGGACGACGGCGAACCATTTCCGGTTTTCCCGGTGCCGGAAGATGAAGTTGTCATCGTTCCAGGGGTATTCCGCGTCCGTCGAATACCGCTCCGCCACATAGCGGATCAGTTCGTCGCTGCTCAAGGCCCCACCCGCTTTCATCCTTCTGAGACTACCTTACCATCTCGCGGGGGAAAAGTAAATGCAAAAAGCGGCTCGCCGCCGGACCGAAGCCCGGCGGCGAGCGTTTTTTCACTTTTTCAGGAAGCTGATGAAGGCCACGGTCACAAGACCGCAGTCGATGATCGCCGCGGCGATCAGAACGGCCAGAGCGCCGCCGGAAATAATTGCCATAGTCAACCCTCCTCAGATCCAGCCCAGGCAGGCGCAGAGCACGATCAGCAGCGCGTCGAAGCCCAGGATCCCGCCGACGACCGCGGCGGACTGCTTCACGGTCGGCCTGTCGTGCACATAAAAGGCCGTGGCAAAGAAGGGCAGATAGCCGATCAGCCACAAAACCCAGGGACAGCTGCACTGCCAGAAGGCCCACTCCCAGGTGAGGACGCCGCAGTAGTTGAGGAAACATTCGATGATGACCGCGAGCGTCGTCAGCACGACGCAGAGCAGGATGCGGTTGTTGACGCCGAGGATCTTTTTCTTCGGGTCGTCCGGGAGCATCAGGCAGACCGTGACGCCCATGATGAGGAACATGAAGGAGATCTCGACGTTGTAGCCGATCATCAGGAGCCAGGCGGTGTTGCCCACGCCGACCGGCGTGCCCCAGACGGGCGCGTAGCCGCTGATGAAGCAGATCATGGAATTCCAGATCTCATTGAAGATGTCCACGCCCCAGAGCGCGAAGGCGCCCAGCACGACCTTGTAATTCTTCTCGTGGAGCTGCTTGGTGACGATGTACATCGTGATCAGCAGCAGCGGCACGGCGTACCAGTGCATGGTCAGCTGCGGCTTGCGCAGGATCTCGAGCGCGGTCTGCGTATAGGCGGAAAACCCGTTCATAAGCATGCCTCCCTTCGTGTGGCAGGGTCATCCGTTATTCCGGGAAGATCTCCAGCTCCAGGTCCGAGAGCGCCCAGGTGCTGCAGGGATGGATATAGCCCGCCTCGTCGTCCGCGAGACGGCGGCCGTCCAGGGAGTCGGGGATGAAGGCCTCGCCGCCGATGAGCCGGGAACGGCACCAGCCGCATTCGCCGCTGCGGCAGCGGGACGGCGCGGCGATCCCGGCGCGCTCGATGGCGGTCAGGACAGGCTCGTCGGCGCGCAGGGGGATCTGCTTTTCCTCCCCCAGAAGATGCAGCGTGAGCGTGTAGACCTTCGAGGGGTCTCCCGTGTAGCTTGCGAAGTATTCCGGAGAGCTCGGCGCGGGGACGAACTCACGGCGGATATGCTTCTGATCCAGGCCGAGCCTGGGCAGCTCGCCGGCCAGGAAGTCGTGCATGGCGCGCGGGCCGCAGATATAGAGCGTATAAGTCTCCGGCGCGTATTTCCGGATCAGGTCCGCGCCGATGAAGCCGTGCTCGCAGCCTTCGGCCTCGTCCTCGCTCAGCACGTGGACGACCCTGACCTTGTCCGTCGCGGCGCAGATCTTCTCCAGTTCCTCCGCGTACAGGATGTCCTTCTTCGTCCGGCTGCCGTAGAGCAGCGTCAGGCGGAAGTCCTCGGTCCCGTCCAGAATGGCATAGGCCATGGACATGAACGGCGTGATGCCGCTGCCGCCCGCGAGCCCGACGACCTCTTTTTCGTCACGCAGGGGCTCATAGCTGAAGGGACCCTCCGGCCCGGAAAGCGTCACCTCGGTCCCGACCGTCCAGTTGTTGAGGATATAGTCCGACACGAAGCCGTCCTGCGCCTTTTTCACGGTGATCTGATACTGTCCCTCGAGCGCCAGCGCGGGGGCCGCGGCCAGCGTATAGGGCCTGGCCGTGACGGCCTCGCCGATCCGCAGCTTGACCGACACATACTGTCCTGCCCGGAAATAGGCGAGCTTGTCCGCCTTCAGCACATAGGTGTTCGCGTCCTTGCGGGGGATGATCTCGCTGACGACGGCCTTCTGCCGCTTCGGATGCAGGGACTGCGCCAGGCGGTTGACCCCGTAGACGGCCGTGATGGGCTCGAGCGAGCCGGAGGCCAGGATCGCCCGCCTCCGCGGCACCATCTGCTTGAAGTGCAGCATGTCGAGGAGGCCGATCGGTTTAACGTGGAAATTAAACTTTTTCATAGTTCTCCTCCTTCATGTCCCTCAGCGTCAGCTTCACGGCCATGTCGCCGCCCATATAGGTCGAGCTGTAGCCGTAGAGACGCGGGCTGTAGCCGCTGGCGAAGCGGATGTTCTTCACGCGCTGATCCTCGTCGATCATCTGCAGGCG
Source organism: Oscillospiraceae bacterium (assembly GCA_017430985.1). Lineage (GTDB taxonomy): Bacteria > Bacillota > Clostridia > Oscillospirales > Oscillospiraceae > Limivicinus. The sequence continues at coordinate 26,175 of JAFRLZ010000009.1, read as the reverse complement.
GGCCATCAGGCCGTCGCCTTCGCCGCAGGAATAGGCGTACATCGCGCCCTGCGGGACCAGCGCGTAGCGGGCCAGCGTGGCGGGCGAGGCGATCTCGATCTCCTCGATGTAGGGCTCGATGCTCGTGCCGGTCGCCTTTTCAAAGTCGCGGATCATCTTCACGGCGACCTCGCGCTTCTTGGCGAAATACTCCTTCTCGGTCACGTCGGACCAGATATCCTTCATAAAGAAGGTGGTGAAGCTCATGATGCAGGTGCCCGGAGGCGAGCAGTCGGGGATGGCGTTGCTGAGGCAGATCGTCGCCTGCATCGGGTGCTCACGGAAGGTGCCGGCGAGCTCCTGCTCCTTCACGGTGTCCGACAATTCGCTGATAAAGTAGCTGTACTCCTTGACGCCGAGCTCCTCGGCGCTCTTGTTGAGGCCGACATAGCAGCAGTAGCCCCGCCCGCCGATCTTGCGGGCATTGACCGCGCGGATGTGCGCCTCCGGCAGCCCCCTGCCGCCGTCCATCATGTCGCCGAACACGGCGTTTGGCGAGATGTCCGGGATGATATGGCGGGCATGGAAGGTGCCGTGCGTCGTCTCCACGCCGACGGGAGCCCCGTCCTCCATCAGGATCCTCGTGGCGAGCGTGTTGTACAGGATCGTCCCGCCGTGCTCGCGGATGGTCTTGTCCATGGCGACCGAGAGCTCATGGGAGCGGTAGCGGGGAATGTAGGCGGCGTTCACGATGTACTTGTGTACCAGGGAGGCGTAGAAGCCGAACTCCAGATCCTCCATATTGACGCCCATGTAGCACCAGTAGGCCGACAGGATCTTCTGCGCCTTGAGCGGCATGTTCAGCTTCCGGAGCACGACCGCCGTGGGGTAGTTGGCGCATTTGAGGAAATCGGGATGCTCCTTCATCATGACCTTGGGGTCCGCGTTGCCGCCCGCGGCAGCCACGGCGGCGTTGGCGGCCATGATGCAGTCCGCCAGATAGAAGAATTTCTCCATGGACTCGCGGCTCCCGGGAACGTATTCCTCCATCTTGTCGATGTAGGCCTGCTTCCCGAAGGGCATGACTGCGTCGATCCGCTCTTCGTTCTCTCCGGTAATGATCAGGCGATAGGCCTCCGGGAGCTTCACCCAGTCCACCTTCGCCCCGTAGGAGTCGATCAGCGCGCCGACCTCCTCGCGGGCGTCCGGCTCGCCGACGTCGCAGAGCTCGTGCAGCGCCGGCTCGAACTCGAAGCGGCCGCGCCGGAAGCTCGTGGCGAAGCCGCCGGGCAGGTTGTGCTGCTCGATCAGCAGGGTCTTGAAGCCGCGCTTGCACGCGGACGCCGCCGCCGACAGACCGCCATTGCCTGCGCCAATGACGATGATGTCGTATTGTTTGTCCAATTTGCATGCCTCCTTTTCGATCACATCATATGTGTTCGGCCCTCCTCCGGCGTGAGTGCGGAGGAGGGCCGTGTTTTCACAGCAGGGCGGCAAACCGCAGGCTCAGCGCGATCAGCAGCTGCCCGGCATAGTACAGGGCGATGTTCGTGACGCGAAGGCTCTGCCGGGTCTCCGCGCCGAAGGTGTTGAGGATCAGGACGATATCGCTCACGAGGAAAAAGACCGCGCCCGCGGCGAAGAGCCCCGTGAACGCGCCCGGCGCGGACAGCAGGTTGCCGACCGCGACGCAGTTGAGCAGCATGATCGCGCCGATGTAGAACACGCCGAAGATCTTGAAGGCCGGCTTGGCCGTGATCTGTTTGAAGATCCAGAGCATCAGCAGCGCCGTCAGCACGACGGCGGCGGCGAGGCAGAGGAGCGGCTTCGCGTTCAGCGGCCAGACGGCGGCGAGATACAGGATATGCCCGGCCAGGAACACGAGGATGCCGACGAGGAAGATCGGCTGGCCCTTCTCCCGGAAAACCCAGCGGAGATTCAGCAGCACGTCCGCGGCGCAGCCGAGGACAAGGCCGACGATGACCCGCCCGGCGAGCGGCGTGCCGGGGCTGCAGAGCAGGCCGAGGACGACAAAGCAGAGCGAGGCCAGGCCCTTGAGGACCACGGCCGGGACATAGCGCTCCCGGCTCTCCTCCCGCAGGAAGAGCGCGGCGAGAGCCAGGCACAGGGCGATCAGCAGCGGCATGCTCCACACATCCTTTCGCTTTCCGTCAAATCCGATGATTTCAAATCTATTGTAGCACGATCTTTTTTTCACGGCAATCGGCCCCTGCGGCCGCGCCTGCTGAAATTCGGGCGCGCTTCTTATACAAAATCACGAACGCGCCGGTCTCCCGGCGCGTTCCGGAGGGACGGACAGACCCGTCCCCGCGATATTGGTCCTGCTTTCGCGCTCAGATCACGCCCAGCGGGATCAGGACGACCAGCAGCAGGGCGACCAGACCCCAGAGGCCGAGCAGGAAGTTCCTGCGCTTTTTCGGCTCCATGTCCGGCACGTAGTTCGAGGCGAGGAAGAAGGGGATGTAGGTCGTGACGAAGACCGGCAGCACGCCCCACCACTTGTACACCCAGATGAAGGAGTGATTGCTCGTCCCGGCGAGGAAGGACTCGAACAGGGCGAACAGCAGCGCCATCTCCAGCGCGACAACGAGACGGCAGTCGATCCCGCGCTTGCCGTTTTTGGCGAAATAGCGCGTGGTCCTGTCCTGCGGCATCATCTTGAAGGAGATGATGCCCGCGAGCGAGAACATCATCGACAGCTCCCAGCAAACGCCGATGAGCAGGATGAAGGTCGTCGAGGCGTTCGAGACCGACCACAGCGGATAGCCGAAGACATGCGCGATGACGGCGTTGCCGATCTCATACAGCCAGTGGACGCCGTAGAGCGCGAGGCCCGCGCAGACGGCCTCGGTGTTTTTCCTGTGGATCTCCGACCAGTAGACGTAGAAGACCACGGCGAGGATGAAGATAAAGGTCCAGTTGAAGTTTTCGGTGCTTCTCACACGGATGGCGTCGACCAGCGCTTTGGCCTCCTGCGATCCGTCTCCCCAGAACACGAACATGTTGAGCCCTCCCTGTTTATGATTTCAAAGTGTCTGTTAAGCTCTGACCCAAAGGAGCGTCCCGTTTTCAAAGATGACGCTGAGCCGCCCGGCGTCCTTCAGCCACGCGAGATAGGAGCGCACGGTGCTGCCGACGAGGACGTACTGCTCGAAGTTCATGCTGAGCGAATACGCCTGAAAGAGCTTCTGCAGCAGCGCCTCGAAGCAGAGAGGCTCCGCGCAGAGGCCGACGATCCGCTCCGCGATCTCCCGCACACAGTCCAGATTGTATTGTGCCAGCGGGGCGATATCCTCCGTGGCCGCGGCGTGCGCCGGCACGAAGAGGCGCGCCTGCATCTCCCTGACCTTTTCGAGCGTCCGGATGTAGGCGGCGACGTCGTAGATGAAGCCGATCCGGTACTTCTCCAGCGTCTCCCGGCTGGACAGGCAGTCGGCCAGGAAGACCACGTCGTCCGGCGTGCGGTAGCCCGCCATGTCGAAAAAGTGGCCGGGCAGGGGGATGGCCTCGAAGCCCTCGGGCAGCGCCTCCGGCGTCAAAGGCTCGGCATCGCTCTCCTGCGCCAGCAGGAACTTGTGCCGCAGGTCCTTCGGCGGATAGCCGCCGTAGAGGAAGGCCGGCTCCAGCACCGGGTGGCGCGTGAAGCAGCAGTCGATCCCCGGGGCGAAGACGCGGCAGCCGGTCTGCGCCTGCAGATAGCGGTTGCCGCCGATGTGGTCGGCGTTTGCGTGCGTGTTGTAGATCGCCGTCAGCTTCCAGCCGTTTTTGTCCAGGAGCTGCCGCAGCCTGCGCCCGGCGTCCTTGTCGTTGCCGCTGTCGATCAGGCAGACCTCCGCGCCGGAGAGCCGGACGAGGCCGATCTTCGCGGGGCTTTCGATATAATAGCTCCGATCCGTGATCTGAATGAGTTCGTACATGCCGCTCCCCCCTTTTCCCGCGGATATGCCCGGGCGTGCCGCGCGCTTCAGTCTGCGGGGAACATTTCCGCCGCGCGCTTGAGATGCTCCGTGATGGGCAGGTGCTGCGGGCAGACGCCCTCGCACTGGCGGCACTCGATGCAGTCGGAGGCGCGGCGGCCCTCCGGCGCGGCGCGGAAATAGCTCTCGCGCGCGTCCTGCATCTGGCCGTTGCCGAGCTGCTTGTTCATCGCCGCGAAGACGTCCGGGATATCGATCTGCCGCGGGCAGCCCTCGGTGCAGTAGCGGCAGGCCGTGCAGGGGATCGTGGAGGAATTGCCCAGGATGCGCTGCGCCTGCCGGATGGCCTCCTGCTCCTCTTCGTCAAGCGGCTCGAAGGCCTTCATGTAGGAGAGGTTGTCCTGCATCTGCTCAACGGTCGACATGCCGGAGAGCACAGTCAGTATCCCGTCGAGCGAGGCCACGAAGCGGATTGCCCAGGAAGCGCAGGACATGTCCGGATGGATCGCCTTGAACAACTTCTGCACATCCTCCGGGGGATCGGCGAGCCTGCCGCCCTTGACCGGCTCCATGACCGTGATGAGCTTGCCGTGCCTGCGTGCCGTCTCGTAGTTGGCGCGGGAGGTGACCTTGGGGTTTTCCCAGTCAGCGTAGTTGATCTGCAGCTGCACGAAGTCCACCTCGGGATGTTCGGTCAGCAGCTTGTCCAGCAGCTCGGGCCCGGCGTGGAAGGAAAAGCCGAGCTTGCGGATCAGCCCCTTCTCCTTCTGCTCTCTGACGAAATCCCAGAGATGCAGCTTCTCGTACTTCTCATAGTTGTTCTCCATCAGCGCGTGCAGCAGGTAGTAGTCGAAATAGCCAGCCCCCGTTCGTTCGAGGCTCGTGGCGAACTCCTTGCGCGCGGCCTTCTCGGTCGGCGCGACCATGGCGTTGAGCTTGGTGGCCAGCGTGAAGCTGTCGCGCGGGTAACGCTCCACCAGCGCTTTGCGGATCGCGGTCTCCGAGCCCGGGTAGACGTAGGCCGTGTCAAAATAGGTGAAGCCCGCCTCGAGAAAGAGATCCACCATCGTTTTGACCTTTTCCACATTGATGACGACGCCCCTCTTGGGCAGGCGCATGAGGCCGAAGCCGAGCTTCGGCGTATCTTTTCCGTAGACGACCGGCATGTTCCTTCTCCTTTCCCGCCGCGCGGCGGCTGCTCCGCTGTCGTCTCCGCGAAGCCGGAGAAACAGCCTTGTGCACGATCTTTTTGATTTATTGTATCACAGGACGGCGCGCCCTGCCAAGACGGAGATGCAAAAAAGCCCGGTTGTTCCGGGCTTTTTTGCGCGCTTCCATGGCGCTTATCTCGGCAGGACCGCCTTGTACTCCGTCACGTTCAGCACCGTCTCGCCGTCGATCTGCGCGGCGCAGGGGCGCGAGAAGCGGACCTCGACCTCGTTGCCGGTGAAGACCCGGACCATGTCGGTCTTCGCCACATGCTCCCCCTTGAAGATGGAGGGGAAGGAGATCAGCGCTTTCAGCTTGGAACGGCAGTGATACACCACCACGGTCAGCTTGTCGGAGAAGCGGTCCTGATCCGGGGCCATCTTCATGCCTCCGCCGTAGAACTTGCCCTTCATGGTCGGTGCGATCCAGACGTGGTCGAACTCATGCTTCACGCCGTCCACGACGATCTCCGCGTGGCAGGGCTTGAAGTGGAACAGCAGGCCCTTGATGGCGATGCCGGTGTAGTCGATCTTCTCCTGCGGGTTCTTTTCCTTGATCTGATCGGCCACCTCGCAGCAGTAGCCGTCGATGCCGAAGCCCATGTTGTTGATGAAGAGCTTCTCCATCCCGTTGACGTATACGGTGGGCAGCTTGCTCAGATAGGGATTGATGAGGACCTCTTCGCCGGGCTTGCGGCCGATGTCGTTGAAGAAGTCGTTGCCGGTGCCGCTGCCGAGCAGGTAGATGTTGTTTTTGATCTCCGTGCCCTTGACCGCGTTGATGAAGTAGTTCAGCGTGCCGTCCCCGCCGACCAGAACGACCTCGTCCTCGGGCGCGAGGCCTTTCAGGTAGGCCGGATAGTCCAGGCCGACGGCGTCGATCAGCTCGGTCCCCGGGGCCACCTCGGGCTTGATGCCGTTGTTGGCCAGGGAATTGTACAGATAGTATTTCATGCTTTATCCCTCCGTATAGTTGATCCTTACAGTAGTCCCAAAACGATCAGCAGCTCTCCGAGCGAATAGGTGAGCATCACCAGGAAATGCGATTTGATGCGGCTGTCCTTCTTGAAGCGGACAAAGAACAGCGTGCAGTCGGATATGAAGAACAGGGCCGCGCCGACCGCCGTGACGGCTCCGGCCGCGGTGCCCAGGCTGACGCAGCGGAAGACGGCGAAGCAGTTCATGGCTCCGTTGATGAGCAGGTAAAGGAACATCGGGTAAAACAGCGCCTTGGGGAGATGCGGCTTCAGCTTGGAAAAGAGGACCGTGACGATCGCCGCGAAAAACACGGCCAGGAACAGGATCAGCGGGAGCGGGAGCCGCGAAAAGTCGACGTCCTTCCAGTATCCGGCGATAAAGAAGGCGTGGCTGATCATAAAGGCGATCCCGCCGGCCGTGAACCACTTGGTCCCTTTGGGGATCAGCAGCACGTCCCCGAGCCAGCTGAAAATCAGCGCGAGGATAACGGCCGCCGCCGGCGCGCGCGCCGCCAGCACATAGAAGCCGAGCAGGGACAGCAGGATGAAGGGCTTGGTGATGTTCCTCAGTTTGGCTTCCTTCCGGTAGGACGCGTACAGATGGACGGCGGTGGAGAGCACAAAGACGGCCAAAAACACGGTCTTCATCGAAAAACCTCCCTTGTATCTTGCGGGAATGCGGGGATCGGGCTCTTGTTTCACTATAGCATAAGCCGCGGAGAGAGACAAGTGCGCCTTCCGAAAAAGGCCGGATCACTCGCTCCACTCGATCCAAAGGCTCACGGTCACGTCTCCGTCTCCCAGGATCCGGCGCAGCTCGTCTCCGCTCAGACCGCCGATCCTCGCAAGCCGCGTAAAGGTCCCGGCGTTCTGCCCGCAGCAGACGGCGAGCCGGTTCCCCGGGTACAGGATCAGGTCTCCGGGCTCCGCCGTGAGCTCTTCGCCGCTCTCTTCCAGCGTCCACGGCAGCGATCCGACCTTTTCGACCCCGCCGTTGTCGTGCAGCTCCAGCTCCAGCGGCCCGGCGCTGAGCTTCTCAACGAAGGCCTCCGCGGAGGGATTGTGCTCCAGGTCGGCATAGAAGATCCTCCCTCCGGCCTCGATGACGAGGTTCGGGGTCGGTCTGACGGCCGCCTCCTGCTCCGGGCTCATGGTCTGAAGCGGAGGCGCTCCCGACGCGCAGCCGGTCAAAAGCAGCAGGGCGATCAAGGGGAGCAGCAGTTTTTTCATGCGCCGTCCCCCGCTCAGGCCCCGTCGCGGAACGCGATGACGGTCACCGTGAGCCGGACGTCCTCGTCCGGCATCGTGAACACATAGACGCCCGGCCGGACGTAGCTCCCGTCCGCCCCGTTCACATAGATCTCGCCGTCCGAAACGACCGCGGTCGTGACCGTGACCTCCTGCCCCGGGCGCGCATAACGGGGGCACTTGTCGACGAAGTCCCTGCCGGAGGTCACGGTGATCTTATGAAACGACAGGTTCAGCACGACAAGCGCGATCAGCAGGACGGCCAGCACGGCGCCGACAACGATCCACAGCTTTTTCTTCATGGCAGCCTCCTTTCATCTGTCGGCCCGGACGCGATAGACGCGCGTCTCATAGGGCCGGGTCGTGAAGGCCGTCTCCCCGCTTTTGCAGGGATAGTTGGCGAACAGCAGCTCCGGCGCGCCCCAGGCCGGGCCGTCCGGCAGGGAGAAACGGCAGGGCTTCTCCGTAAAGCTGCAGAGCACGAGGAGCGTTTCGCCCTCAAAGGAGCGCGTGTAGACGTACAGATGCGGGTGGCCCGGGCAGAGCTCGCGGTAGTCGCCGAAGCGGACGGTGCGGCTGCCGCTGCGGAAGGCGATCAGCGCGCGGTAGAAGTTCAGGAGCGACCCGGGGTCTTTCTCCTGCGCCGCCACGTTGATCGAGCGGTAATTGCCGTTGACGGCAAACCAGGGCTCGGCGCTTGAGAAGCCCGCGTGCGCCTCCGCGCTCCACTGCACCGGCGTGCGGGAATTGTCCCGCGTCGCCTTTTGGATCTTCGGCAGCACCTTGTCGGGGGACTTCCTTCTGACGTCGTTGTAATAGTGCTTGAGCGCCATGCAGTCCTTGTAATCCTCGATGGAGGGCAGGGCGATGTTCGTCATGCCGATCTCCTGCCCCTGGTACACGAAAGGCGTGCCCTTGAGCAGCAGATAGCAGGCGGCGAGCATCTTGCCGCTCTCGTCGTGGTACTTTTCGCTGCCGTAGCGGGAGATGACGCGCGGGTGGTCGTGGTTTTCGAGATACAGGGCGTTCCACTCGAGCGCGTCCTGCCACTTGGTGAAGGCGCGCTTGAGCTTGCGCAGATCGAACGGCAGGGGCATGTACTCGGTGAAAAAGCAGTCGGCCTCCATGTGCTGGAAGGAAAACATCATGTCCAGATCCGGGTGCTCGCCTTCGAGGTAGCCGAGCGCCTTTTTCGTGGTCATGAGCGGCGCCTCGCCGACGACGAAGCAGTCGTAGCCGTCCAGCACCTCCGTCCGGAATTCCTGCAGATACTCGTGGATGTGCGGGCCGCTCTCGTAGAGACGCATGCCCTTCACGCCGACGCCGAAGCGGTCGTCCGGCAGGCCCTCGGGTTTGGAGATCAGCGTGATGACGTCTTCGCGGAAGCCGTCCACGCCGAGGTCGAGCCAGAAGCGCAGGATGCGCTTGATCTCCCCGCGCACCGCGGGGTTATCCATGTTCAGATCGACCTGCTTGCGGTGGAACAGGTGCAGATAGTACTCGCCCGAGCGCTCGTCATAGCTCCAGGCCTCGTTTTCAAAGAAGCTGTCCCAGTTGTTCGGCGGCCGGCCGGGCTTCTTGCCCTTTTTCCAGAAGTAGTAGCCGCGGTAGGGGCTGTCCTTGTCGCGGCTCTTTTGGAACCACTCGTGCTCGTCGGACGTGTGGTTGACGACGAGGTCCATCACGATCTTGATATCCAGCTCGTGCGCCCGCTCGACGACCTTTTTGAAGATCTCCAGGTCGCCGTAGTCCGGGTGGATGGCGCAGTAATCTGAGATGTCGTAGCCGTAGTCGGCGTTGGGCGAGGGATAGAGCGGCGAGAACCAGATGCCGCCGACGCCGAGCGACTTGAGATAGTCGAGCTTCCCGTACACGCCGTAGAGGTCGCCGATCCCGTCGCCGTTTCCGTCGCAGAAGCTGCGCGGCCAGATCTGATAAAAGACCCGGTCCTTATACCATTCCGCCCTCATTTCACGGCCCCCGGATACGGGTGCGAGAGCCCCGCGTCGCAGCTTTCGCGGTCGATCTCGCCGTTGTTGAACCTAGCCATCAGCTCCACGTCGCCGGTCTTGAGGTCATACTTGCGCCAGATGAGCACCGCCAGCACGGCGCCGAGCGCGGGGATCAGGGCGAAGACCGCCCAAAGCGCCTTAAGCGCCGTGCCGCTCTGCGCGACGTTCAGCGCCGCCAGCTCCGCGAAGCTCTCGGCCGCGACGCTCTGCCAGCCGAAGAGGCCGAGGATCGCGATCGCGAGGACGGAGGAGAGCGCGCTCACGAGCTTCATCGTGAAGGTCTGGATGGCGAAGGTGATGCCCTTGGCCTCGATACCGGTGGTGTACCGGCCGTACTCGGCGCAGTCTGGCGTGAACATGAACTGCAGCACCGTGATCGCGCCGTAGACGAAGCCGCGGATGACCATTAGGATCAGCTGCGGGATGAGATGCGGGCCGACGATCCAGATTACGACGGAGAGAGCGGCATACAGGACCGCGCTGCCATAGAAGACGCGGAACTTGTCCCACTTCTTCAGGATCTTCGGCATGAAGAAGGCGACGACGACCGCCGGGAAGAAGGACAGCATGGCCAGGATCGTGGAGAGCAGAGAGTTCTTGAAGAGATAGAAGCAGGTGAACTGCAGCACGGTGGCCGCCGTGTTGAGGCCGGTGAAGAGCAGCAGCCCGCCGTAGTAGACGAACAGATACTTGTTGTGGAACAGATAGGTGAACATGCTCCGCAGGGTATATTCCTCCGTGCGCTCCTCGGTCTGCACGTGCTCCTTCGCGCGGAAGCAGAGCCAGAACATGCTCGCGAGCGCGATCACGCAGACGACGAGAGCGGCGTTCGAGAAGGACATGCCGACCGCTTCGCTGGGCAGGACGTAGCCGATCATCATGGCGAGCAGCACGCCGATGTTGGCCCAGATGCGCCCCGTCGTCATCAGCGAGGTGCGCTCGTCCTGAAGGTCCGACATGGTCGTGACCAGACCGAAGATCGGCACGTCGCAGATCGTGTAGGCCGTGTCCCACAGGACGTAGGCGATCGCGAAGAAGACGAGCTTCTGGCTGATCCCGAGGCTCTGCGGGATGCGGAACAGGAGGATCGTCGTCAGCAGGATCAGCGGGAGCGAGATCTTCAGCCAAGGGAGGAACCGGCCCTTTTTGAAGTGGAATTTGTCGATCAGCCCGCCGAAGAGGCAGTCGTTGACCGCATCCCAGACCTTGACCAGCAGCAGGACGCCCGCCGTGGCCACCGCGTCCAGTCCGCAGAGCAGCAGATAAGTCGCGAGGAACATGTAGGTGAAGGTGTAGACCGCGTTCTGGCCCATGAAATAAAGCCCGTAGAAGGACCGCTCCTTCTTCGATGTGTACCAGGTGTCCATCGGTATCTCCCTCTTTTTTGCCTTTCCGCTTCGATTATATCTTTTCGATCGATCGCGTGCACGCAAGAACAGCCGTAATCGTTCCGACTGGTTCCCGTCGAACAAATCCTCTGCCGATCAGCTTCACGGTCCCGCGCCGTCGGCTTTACAGATAGATGATGACCAGCCCCGTCAGCATCCCCAGAACCGCCAGGGCGGCGGGCAGCTTCGATTTCCACATGAGGATGGACTCGGGCAGCAGCTCGCCGAACACCACGTACAGCATCGCGCCGGACGCAAAGCTCAGGGAGATCACCAGCGCGGTCGGGCTGATGGCGCCGATGAGGAAGCCCATCAGGGCTCCCAGGATGGTCGGCGCGCCGGACAGGGCCGTTACCCCGACAGACCGCCATTTGCTCATGCCGCCCGAGATCAGCGGCACCGCGACGGCCATGCCCTCCGGGATGTTGTGCAGGCCGATCACCAGGGCCATGATCAGGCCGCCGCGGTTGCTCAGGATCTGATCCACCGTTCTGGCAAAGGACGCGCCGATCACCATGCCCTCGGGCACATTGTGCAGCGCGATGGCCGCCGCCATCACCAGGCCGGCCAGGAACAGCCCGCTGCGGGGCTGGCGGCCCGACATGTGCTCATGCAGATGGTTGGCGTGGGTCAATTCTTCCAGAGAGTCCGCGGTGCGCGGGTGGTTTTCGTCGATATGCGCCACCTCGTGGTTTGTCGCTTTATCGATCCATGCGTTGAGCAGGGCGATCACCACGAAGCCGATAAGCACTCCGCAGATCACCAGCCACACGTTGGCGGCCGCCCCATCGGCATGCAGCGCTTCCGTCAGCAGATCGAAGCAGACCACGGCGGTCATGACGCCGGCCGCAAAGGACAGCAAAAGGCTGACGGTTTTGTCGGAATCCTTCCGGAACATGCAGGCGATAACGCCGCCCATTCCCGTTCCGCCTACGCCGGCAATGGCTGTGATCCCCACCAGAAGCCAAATCGAATTCATATGCGACCCTCTCCGTTTTATTCCAGTATGCCGTTCAAAAGAGCTGTGCTGCGAGACTGTGATATGCGTTTTTCTGCTTGTTGATCTTATTCTACGCTAATGCGCAGCAAAAAACAATAACACAAAACAAGCAGAAGCATTTTCTCAAAAAGACGGCCCCCGGCGAAGGCGGGAAACAACAATTTTATAGAAAAGCGAAAGCACAGAAGCGGGATCATCCATCCGTTTCTGTGCTTTCTTTCTGTTATAGGCTTTCGGGTTTTCGGGCCTGCGCATCACCGGGCTGATGGCCCAGAGCGTCCGCCTGTCTGCATCCAGCTCCCGCTTTTTCTTTTTCGAGAGCTTTTCATACGGGATAAACTTTTCCATCTGGTAAACCTCCTTCTCTCGTATGATCGGGGATACTATAGCCGATCAAAGCCCGTCCTGTCAAGGCCGCGGAGCATCCGTCCGGGTTTGATCGGCTCAAGCTTTCTTTATTCTTCCCGCGGCGCTCTCCACACGAAAAGCCCCTCCGCGGCGGCGAGCGCCCGGATCTTGTCCAGCAGCGCCCGGTCCGGATCGTATACCGTCAGATAGGTGTCGTTGTGGTCGTAATCGATCATCGCGTTCTGCTCCGCGAACACGGCCCGAAGGAATTCGTTTCCGGAGAGCCCCTCCACGCGCGCCGCGAAGGCCTCCGGGTCGGGATTCGTCTCCCAGGACGCGCAGGAATCGAAGGACGCCGCCATGTCGCAGTAGCAGTTCAGCCGCAGAAGGATCTCCGCGTACTTGCGGCGCAGGGGGACGATCCGCTCCGGCCGCAGGAAGTAGCGCTCCACCGCAAAGTACTGCACGGCGGCTTCCGCGCTCACCTGCTCGGGCAGGATGTCCACGATCCAGTACGGGCCCTCCAGCAGAGCGCCCATCATCTCGTCGAATCGGCGCGGGTCTGCGGCGCCGGAGGCAGGCTCCGGCAGCTCCTCGATGCTTCGGATGTCGGATTTGAACAGGATCACGTCGTCCAGCTGGATCCCCTCTTCCTCGCGGTCGAACTCATGGAGGCCGTAGCCGGAGGAAAAGAGCTCCGCGACCCCCGTGAACACGGCCCCGTCCTCCGTGGTGATCCGCACTTCTTTGTCCTGATAACGATGCAGTGTGTTCATACTCTTTCGCTTCCTTCTATCCTGCGATGTTCAGGCGTGTGTTTTCTTCCGGCGTATGACCAGATGGCAGAGAAACAGCATCACGGGCCCGAGCGCGCAGAACGCCAGATCGACGCCCGTTCCGATCGCTGAATAAAGCGTTCGGACCCCGGCGACGGGGACCTCCGCGAACCATACCGAATCAAATCCGGCGTCCGCCGTATCCGAGCGCAGGAGCTCGCGGCCGAAGGGGTCAACCGCGGCGCTTATCCCGCCGTAAGTGGGCTTGACGACGGCCTCGCCGTTTTCGATCGCGCGGAATGCCGCCATCCTGGTATGCGCGTTTTTGACGGAATCCCAATCCCAGGAGGGGACGAACAGGATGTCGGTGTCCTTGAAGTGCTCGTCGGTCCTGGCGCCCATCCCGTGAACGAAGCCGATATACGTCTCGTCAAAGCAGATCACGTTGGAGAGGATCCCCCTGTCCGTCGCCACGGTGGGGATCTCTCCCGTCCCCTTGACGTAGGCAGCTTCTACCAGAGGAACCAGCTTTGTTTTGACGTACTCACGGCGAGCGCCGTCCGGAAGGACGATCACGGACTTGTTGACCGTGAGCCCTCCCTCGCTGTCATCGGTGTCGTTCACTTCGACGCCGAGGATCAGGATCATGTCATGCTCTTTTGCCAGCGCTTCCGTGGTTTGGAGAAGACCGGCTTCCTCCGTATCGTCCACGGTGAAGGCTTCCTCGTTCCAGCAGGCGATCGCCGCGCCGCCCTCCGCCGCGCGCCGCGCCTCCGAAACGAGACAGCGCTGCGTCTCGTCATATGGCAGCTCGGCATAACTGCCGTCGGCATATTTCTCATAATACGGGCCGACGACGCCCGCCACCCGGACGGTCCTGTCTCTCTCCGCGGGATGTGCGGCCAGCCGGGCGCATCCGAAGACGAGCACGGCGGCCAGAACGGCCAGATAGACGGCGGCAAGCCCTTTCCAGCCGGGGCGCTTTTCAAGGGCCGTCGCCGCGACGGTCCCGAACCAGAAGATCAGGAAGGACAGCCCGAAGCTGCCGATGAGCGACGCGATCTGCAGCAGCGGCAGAAAGCCCTCCTGCGTATAGGCCATCGTTCCGAAGCTGCTGGTGGCCGAAAAGGCCAGCAGCACTTCAACGGAGGTGAACAGCGCGGGGAAGACCAGGCTCCGGAGGAAAACGCCGGGCAGCTTTTGCGCGATCAGCCGGTCGGCCAGGAAGGGGATGATCCAGGCCAGGCTCCAGATCAGGCAGACCGCGGCGTCCAGGAAATAACCCGCGTCCAGATTGTTCAGCCATTTGATCACGTGTCCGACCGCCAGCGCGGCGGCCAGCAGCAGGAACGATCTCCGGCCCTCCGTTTTTCTGCTGTAGGTCAAAAACGCGAGCGGCCAGATCCACGCGGCGAGCCCGATGTTCCACCTGCCGCCCGAAAACACGTAGGCGGCAAATCCGACGAGCAGGGCCGGGTATGCTTTGCCGCGCGTCTCTTCGCTCGGGATCATTGTATTCTTATTGCCGAATGCGTGAAGCCGCATCTCTCACTCACCTCACAAGGATCGCCGCCGGATATCCGTTTACTCCTTTTCGGGAGCGTAAGCGCCCCGCCTGTTCAGTTCGGTCTCGACGCTGTTGAGCGTATCGAAAAAGCGCTTCGTCGCGATCATCGGCCCGCAGCACGGGCAGCCGAGCAGGTTCCACCAGAACATATGCCGCCATGACGTATAGGGCCCCTCAATTCCGAGCTCGATCGCCTTTGCCTTCAGCTCCTCGGCGATCCTCGCCATCCAGACAAGCGTGTAGATGAACAGGGTCGGGACGCCCAGGAGATAGGCCTTCCAGTAGGGCTGCACTTTGTGCCCCAGGATCTCTTCCAGCTCGTCCTGCAGCCCTCCGAGGGGCATATACAGCAGGAAGAAGAGCCCGGCGGTAAAGAAGTCGATGAAGCCCAGCAGGAAGCCGGGCCTGTTTGTGTGTTTGTACTTCATTCTTCCTCGCTCCGATCGAAAAAGCATCACGAGGTCATCGTTTTCTGCCTGTGTTTTCCTTGTCGTTTCTTATGAGATCCATGCGAGGACGGCGTCTGCCGCGGCCTGCTGCTGCTCCTGGGCGCTTATGGCGGCGGCCCTGTCTCCCGCCTGCGGGCCATAGTCGCCGAAGCCCGCATGGTTTCCGCCCGGAATGATCACTTCCTCGACCGTGCCGAATCGGTCGGCCTCTGCAAGGCGCTCCTGATTCACAACGCCGTCCTCGGACCCGCAGATGATCAGCATCGGTTCATCCACGTCCCTGGTCGGATAGGCGGCGAGCAGGATCACGCCGTCCAGATCATGAGCAGCGGCATAGTTTGCGGCAATCGCGCCGCCGAGGGAATGCCCGCCGATGTACCAGCAATCATATTCATACTGCGCCATGATGCCGTCGGCGGTGTTCATGCCGAAAAACGCCAGATGAAACGGCATTCTGACCAGGCAGACGTCGACGCCGTTTGCCGCGAGCTCGTGCAGCAGCGGAGCATAGGCCGTCTCCTCCACTTTTGCGCCGGGATAGAAAATGAGACATCTGTCCTCTGCCGGCCCGTCGAAAAACCAGCCGTACTCTGCCTGCTCCACCGACACGCTGTCCGGCTCCAGCGCTTTGAGCGCCTTGTCGCCCGCACGGTAGTAATCCGAAACATAGAGGAAAAATCCCAGGGCGAGGAGTATGACGAGGCCCGCCGGGATCATCCACAGCTTTTTCTTTCTCATATGCCGTCCGTTAATCCAAAATCCTGCCGTCGCGGGAGATCGTGACGACCTGCCAGGGGATGAATTTGCCGCTGCTGCGCAGAGCAGTTTCCGCCGCTCTCTGCAGGCCGCCGCAGCAGGGCACGTCCATCCGCAGGATGGTCACGCCCCTAACGTCGTTGTCGCGGATGATCGCCGTCAGTTTCTCGGAATAATCCACCGCGTCCAGCTTCGGGCAGCCGATCACGGTGATCCTGCCCTTCATGAAGTCCTCGTGCAGGTTGGCGTAGGCGTAGGCCGTGCAGTCCGCCGCGATCAGCAGCTTCGCGCCGTCGAAGAAGGGCGCCTGCGTCGGCAGGAGCTTGATCTGGCAGGGCCACTGATTCAGGCGGGAGACGGGGCGAGCGCTGACCGGCGCGGCCTCCCGTTCCGGCGCGTCTTCCCTGTGCAGCTCCGCTATCCGTGAGCCGGGGCAGCCGCCCTTGGCCTGCAGTTCGCGCAGCAGCTTCTCCGCGGCTTTCTTTTTCTGGGCCGCCTTCACGGCCGCCTCGTCATAGGCCGGGGCTTCCCGCTCTTCAAAGCTGATCGCGCCGGCGGGGCAGTTCGGCAGGCAGTCGCCGAAGCCGTCGCAGAAGTTCTCCCGCACCAGCTTCGCCTTGCCGTCCACGATGTCGATCGCGCCCTCGTGGCACGCGCTCGCGCACAGGCCGCAGCCGCTGCACTTCTCTTCGTCGATACGGATGATCTTGCGGATCATGGCTTGTCCTCCCTCAGTCTCTCTTTTTTATAACAGTCATTATACCACAGGTCGCTTTCGTTTGGAATGCCTTAAGAACATGCAAATACTCCCGCCCGCCGGATCATACCGGCGGGCGGGAGTATTTCTTGCGGTTTCGTCGCGGCTTTGTGCAAAGCCCGCGCGGATCAGAACAGATAATCCCACGCGTTCAGGCTCTCACCCGTGCGCTGTTCTTCGTCCGTGACGCCCGGGACAAGCTCTGTGACGGTCGTCTCTCCCGAAACGGGGTCGATATAATACCGGATCTGCGCGCCGGTATAGGAGCGGAACAACACCACGATCTCATTGCCGTCGGAGGACTGCACTTCCCAGCAGCTCGGGTATTCCCCGTTCTCCACGATCTCCGCCAGCGCCGGATTCTGAATGATGCAGCAGTTCCGGACGGCGGCAGCGGCCTGCTCGTCCGTAAGCTTCTTTTCGCCCTGCGCGGGCAGGAGCGAGAGCGTCTGCATCATGTAGCCGAACCGTCTGCCGAAGCCCTCGGACTCGACGATGTACGTGCGCTCCCAGGCGATGCGGCAGCCGTCTCCGGCCGGGATCACATACACCGTCTGCAGCTGATCGGGCATATACCCGCCGCCCTTGACTTCGTCCGCGTCAATACGGATGCAGCTTCCGAGCTGTTCCAGTTCAAAAGCGTCGTCCCTGCGGACCTCATATTCGCCGGAGAGGAACGCACAGATGTTCGCGGCGACGGTCCCGGCGTCCTGGGGGTTGTATCTCAGCTCGAGATAGTTCTCGGGCTTTTCGGGATCGTCCCAGCACGAGACGAAGATCTCGCGATCCGCTTCGCTGCGGCGCACGAAATTCTCATAATCATAGTCCAGCTCGAAGCCGAGCGCGTCGTTACGGACGTGCTCATACTGGACCGTCTCTTCCATGCCCTCGAGGATGATGACCCCTTCAAAGCGTTCGCCGTCCTGTCTGGCGGGCTCGGCCTGCGGCCTCGCTGCGGCATTCCAATCCGGTCTCAGTTCGGAACGCGCCATTCCGGCGAAGCGGCGCTCGACGGCGCTGTTGTAGTCCTCCTCGGAGATGGGCTTGCCTTCGCCGTCCGTATAGGTCCGCTGCTCGCCGTCCTCCGTCAGCTGTACGTCCATCGCGGCGAGGGTCTCGATCGTCGCCGTGCCGTCCTTCAGCGAGAGGGCGGCCAGCTGTGTCATACCATGCCAGGCGCCGTCGCGGACGTCATTGCTGCAGACGTAATAATACCGGTCCGCGGCGCTGTCGTAGTAACAGGGCAGCGTGTCCAGAATGATCTCCGGCCAGTCGTCCGGGCCCTCGATCTCCCCGTCGGCGCGGTACAGGTTCCGAACTCCGGAGCCGTCGGGCAGGACTTCATAAAAGTGGGCATACGTGAAGATGCCGCTGCCCTGGGTGGAGGCGGAGAGCAGCTCCAGCAGCCCGTTGTGATCCAGATCGGTAAAGGCATAGTACCAGTCCGGCGCGTATTCGCCCTCGTCAAAGGCCCAGAGGCCGCGGTTTTCCTCCAGAATACGCCGCTGTTCCTCCTCCGGCAGTACGGAAGAAGCGCTCTGCTCGGGCGCGTTTGTTTCAGCCGGAGTTACGTTGATCTGAATCGTGCCGGTCGCTCTCTCAAGGCAGGTGGCTCTGAGATAATACAGCCCGGCGGGCACGGTTCCCGACGCGCCGTCGGTGCGAACAAGATCTGCCGTAAGGATCGCCGCGCCGTCCATCTCGGGAAGCACGTTGATGTCCTGGCCGCCCGCGCCCGCGACGATCTCCACTCTGACCGAGCCTTTCGTCAGGTTTGCCGCGATCTCGATCTGCTCTCCGTCCGCAACGTCAAGAGACCCGACCATAAAGAATGCGTCCCTGTCGGCATTCCGGGCCGTGATCGTCATATGCTTCCCGTCGTTTTCGCTCAGTCCGAATTCAGACTTCCCGCAGGCCGTGAGCGTCAGCATCAGCGCCAGAATCATGATCAATATGATGCTTTTGTTTTTCATAAGCTTTTCTCCTTGCGAAAGGACTATCTTCTTCCTTGCTTTGTTCGCGTCGGATTATAATCTCAAAATGGGCATCTTACAAGCGAACTTAACACTTTTTAAGAAAGCCTGGAGCGTTCATTCAGGGCCGTCTCGACCTTGTTCAGCGTATCGAAAAAGCGCTTCGTCGCGATCATCGGGCCGCAGCACGGGCAGCCGAGCAGGTTCCACCAGAACATGTGCTTCCACGAGGTATGGGGCCCCGGTATTCCGAGCACGATCGCCTTTGCCTTCAGCTCCTCGGCGATCCTCGCCATCCACACCAGCGTGTAAATGAACAGCGTCGGGACGCCCAGGAGATAGGCCTTCCAGTATGGCTGTACCTTGTGCCCCAGGATCTCTTCCAGCTCGTCCTGCAGCCCGCTGAGGGGCATATACAGCAGGAAGAAGAGCCCGGCGGTAAAGAAGTCGATGAAGCCCAGAAGAAAGCCGGGCCTGTTTGTGTGCTTGTATTTCATTCTTCCTCGCTCCGATCGAAAAATGCTTCGGCTTTCTTTGGGAAGCTCCCCGGGCCGTTATTTCAGCGGGTAGAGCCTGATCCGCTCGAGGCTGCCGCGGTATTTCCGTAGATCTGAGGTCTTAAACGGTTTGCCGTGGCCGGGGCAGAGCTTGGCGGGCGCTTTCTGCACCATCGCGTCCCAGGACTGCTTGTACTGCTCCGGGTTTTCGATCCAGATGATCGTCCGTCGCCGGCTGGGAAAGCCGTTCATGGCCGCGTCGCCGCAGAAGAGCCTGTCGCCCGCGAGCAGGGAAATGTGGTCCGCCGTGTGCCCCGGCGTCTCGAGGATCTCATAGGGGAAGCCGAGCGAGCGGAAGCGCTCGGAGCCGATGGGGATCAGCCTGTCCAGAAACGCGTCCCGGATGGGCGGGTAGCGGTGCTCGCCGTGGCCGAACAGGGCCAGGATCTGGCAGAAGAGCCAGGCCGGAAACGAGGAGCAGCCGCCCTCGAAGGAGTTCTGTCCGCGCTTTAAGCCCGCGACGGCTTTGGGGTGCAGGATGACCTGCGCGTCCGTCGTGGCAAGCACCTCGTTGAGAAAGCCCGCGTGGTCGTCATGGGCGTGGGTGAGAAAAACGAATTTGATCTCTTTCGGGTCGACTCCGTTCTTCCCGAGCATCTTCAGAAAGCGCGGGAAGCTCCCGTCGTACCCGGTGTCGATGAGGATATAGCCGAGTTCGGAGGAGATCAGATAATTGTTGACGACCCGGCTGCCGAGATTGCAGATCATGGCTTCCCTCCTTGAGCGGAAGTATCGCTCAACGTCCGAAACACCGCTTCGGCGATGCGCTTCGCTCCGGCGGCGTTGGGGTGCAGGCCGTCGGGCCCGAAGAGCTCCCGCTTCCCCTGCGTGAGCGCGTACAGATCCACGAGCTCCGCGCCGTTCTCCGCCGCGACCGTCTTGACCGCTTCCGCGATCTCCGGGACGCGGTCGAGCTTTGCGTCGTTCGTGATGTAGAAGAAACGGTTGATCGGCTTGAAGGCGCAGGGCGGCGTGCAGATCACGATCCGCGGGGCCGGGGAGAGCGCGCGATACGCCGCGATCAGCTCCGCATATTGCCGCCGGAAGGCCTCCGCCGAGATCCAGTTGCTGTCCTTGGAATCGTTGGTGCCCAGCAGGATGACGACCGTGTCCGGCCTGTATTCCATGCTTTGCCGGAAAGCGCGCTCCTTGCGGAAGGGCTTGTTGCCGGTGTCCTGCAGCGTCCGGTCGTTGACCGCGAACGCGGCAATCTGCGCGTCGGAGCCGATCAGACGCTGCAGCACGGCCGGATAACGGCGCAGGAAGAACAGGGGCAGCGTGCAGCCGTAGGTCACGCTGTCGCCGACACAGGCGATATGCTCTTTCCGCTCTCTGCGCCCGACGGGAAGCCGGATCGTCGTATAGCCGCACAGGACGAGCGCCGCGGCCAGGAGCGCCGCAAGCAGCAGAAGGTTCATGATGGTTTTCCTGCCATTCCCTGTTTCATATTGCGCTTCTCCCGGCTGTTCTTACAGCTTCATCACAGCGGAGATCTCGTCATCCTCTTCGTAATACCCCGGCTCGTTGAGTTCCGTAAAGCCGAAGGAGAAATAGAGGTTTTTCGCCGTTTCGTTCGCCGGCGCATAGGACAGCACGCAGTATTCCGCCGCGCCGCACGGGAAGGTCCGCATGAAATCCACCGCCTGCTTCAGTGCTTCCCTTCCATACCCGCGTCCCTGGAAGCGTTTATCGATCATGAAACGCCAGATGTAATAATAGTTCTTGTCCTTATAAAAGCGGTAGGCGTCGCTGTTGATCCACGCGTCTCTTTCGTAGCCGGTCCAGTCGTTATCGTAACGGATCATGATAAAGCCAACCAAAGTCTTCCCGTTGTATATGCCGAAGGGAAAAACCGGGTTTCCCTCCGCCAGCCATAAATACGCGTCGATCAGGCTCCAATCGTTGCTTGCGACGTAATTCCGCTGCTCCCCGGAAACGCGGAGCTTAACGATGGCCTCGACATTATCGTCCGTCACTTTCTCCAGATGGATCCTCGCTTTTCTCATAATGGTTTCTCCTCAACTTTCAACTTGACGTGATTCCCGCAAACGGGAATTTGTTCCCTTTTATTTATCTTTTCTCCGATATTTCGCCGTACAGCTCCGGACGGCGGTTTTTCATGCCCCAGACTTCACGGCGGCGGTACTCCCGCAGCATGTCCACGTCCAGTTCGGCCGTGTACACGCCTTCTCCCTCCCCTGCCTCAAACACGCAGGTGTCCCGCGAGGCGGGAAGCTCCGGGAGATAGACCACGCCGTCGAACAGGGTGGAACGGCCGTTGCAGTCCGGATGCGGTGACGGATAATTGCAGGTGGCGATGGCCAGCATGTTTTCATAGGCCCGGCCCCGAAGCTGCGCGAGGCGGTTGAGCTCCATCGGGCAGGCGTTGGGGACCAGAAGCAGCTCCGCGCCTTTGAGCATCAGGATCCGGGCGCTCTCCGGAAACTCCCGGTCATAACAGATCATGGAGCCGACCTTGATGATCCCGTCCTTTGTGTCCAGGTCTGCGACAGAGAAGCTGTCGCCGGCGTCCAGGACGCTTTCGTCGTCCGCTTCTCCGAAATCGCAGATATGGACTTTGGCATAGCGGTACTGCAGCTTTCCGTGCCGGTCGAAAAGGCAGACCGTGTTTCGCGGTTTCGGCTCGTGCCGTTCCAAAAAGGTGATGGCTATAGCCATATCCAGCTCCGCCGCCAGCTCCGAAAAGCGCCGCACGAAAAAGCCGTCGCAGTCAACAGCGCGCTCCCGCAGGCTTTCCTTTTCACGCGGAAAGCTGTATCCGCAGCTCCACATCTCCGGGAAAAGCGCAATGTCCGCGCCCTTTTCTTTCGCCTGAAGGCAGGCTTTGATCCCCTTCTCCAGGTTTTCGTTCAAACTCCCTGCCGGAAGGATCTGCAAAAATGCGATCGTAAGCTTCATATCGTTCTCCATATCACCAGCGATGCTTTACAATTTCCGGATCGTCGTTGCCTTGCAAACCGGAAGTTGCAGATCTCTTAAACAGAATATCCCAAATGAATGTCAAAAGGTGCGATCAGCAGTTTTTGCAAATCTTTATTGTAGTTATCGAAAAAGAGCTTGATAGCCTTGCCATAGTTTTCTTTTGTATCAAACTCCCAGTATGAGCAGTACTTTACGCACTTTACGATCCTGGTCAACTCTCTCGGAGGCTCGCCAGGCTCGATCCCGTCTATGGTATAAAACCTCTTGAAATACTTGAGAGACAGGCAGCCTTCGCATTTGAGCTGATTTGCGGACATTTCCTCGATCTTTGCTTCAAATTGTTCGAGTCTGTCAGGCTTTACCTGAAAGAGTTTCATCTCAATAAAGGTCTTTTTCATGATCCGGCCCCCAAAAGCTTCTTCTCTTCTCTGCAAAATCCGATTCGCTGAGACGATTATACACTATCCGGCCCGGCTGTACAACGTGAAAAGCTCTCTTGCCCCTCGCGCGTTTCGTCAAGGGCGATCAACTCCTGCGCAGGGGGTCGACGCCCTCGCCCGGCGCGATTCTGCCTCGAAAAGCTCTCCAACCATCTTATTGGGTATTAGTATGATCCCAGGCTTGACAGCATTAAATATGTTTGATAAAATATATTTGTATAAACCAAAGCGGAGGAAAAGAGATGGACTACGATTATCAGGAAGCGATGAAGCTTATAAACCAGCTGTGCTTCCCGCTCTATGCCGCGGCGCGGCATGTGACGGGGCTCTATACGCCCGTGCTTAAACCGCTGGGTCTTACCTATACGCAGTATATCGTTTTTCTGGTGCTGTGGGAAAAGGACGGCCTCACCGTCGGCGAGATCGGCGAAAGGCTGCTGCTGGATAACGGGACGCTCTCTCCGCTGCTGAAGAAGATGGAGCAGGCCGGCTATGTCCGCAGAGAGCGGAGCCGCGAGGATGAACGCGTCGTCGTCATCACGCTGACGGAAGCAGGCCGCGCTTTGCAGGAAAAGGCGAAGGACATCCCCGCGAAGGTCGCGGGCTGTATCGACCTGCCGCCGGAAAAGGCACAGACGCTGTACGGCCTGCTGTATGAATTGTTGGAAAACCAAAAGAAAACGGAAGGAGCAGGAACATGAAAACAGTATACGATTTTACGGTAAAGGACAGATTTGGCCAGGACGTCAGTCTGGCGGACTATCGGGGCAAGGTGCTGCTGATCGTGAACACCGCGACCGGCTGCGGCTTCACGCCGCATTACGAGCCGCTGGAGGCCATGTACAGGGAACTGAAGGAGCAGGGCTTTGAGATCCTGGACTTCCCCTGCAATCAGTTTGCCAACCAGGCGCCCGGCGACGAGGAGGAGATCCATCAGTTCTGCACGCTGAAGTTCGGCACGGAGTTCCCGCAGTTCAAAAAGATCGATGTGAACGGCGAGACTGCCGAGCCGCTTTTCGCGTTTCTCGCGACGGAAAAGCCCTTCGCCGGCTTCGGAAAGGGGCTGAAAAACGCAGCTCTGAACAAGTTTGCGGACATGAACAACAAGCAATTCGGCGACAAGGCCTATATCAAGTGGAATTTCACCAAATTCCTGATCGACCGTGAGGGGAAGGTCATTGCCCGTTTTGAGCCCACCGTGGATATGAAGGACGTCAGAAATGCCGCGATCGAGGCGCTGCAAACAGCCGAAAGATAAGTTCACCAAAGCATAATGACTGGAGACGCTTATGGATAACATGGAAGTATCTCGCGAAAAAACAATCGTCAAAACCAGTATCATCGGGATCATTGCCAACGTATTCCTTGCTGGTTTTAAAGCAGTCATCGGTCTGATGACAAACTCCATCGCCATCGTCCTGGATGCGGTCAACAACATTTCCGACGCCGGCAGCTCGCTGATCACCATCGTCGGAACAAAGCTGGCAGGCAAGGAGCCGGACAAGAAGCATCCCTTCGGCTACGGTCGGATCGAGTACCTCAGCGCCATGATCATCTCCGTGATCGTACTGTACGCCGGTATTACGTCCTTTGTGGAGTCTGTCAAGCAGATCATCCACCCGGAGACGCCGGACTATAACGCCGTTTCCCTCATCATCGTGGCCGTCGCCGTGGTGGTCAAGATCCTGCTCGGGCGCTATGTCAAGAGCGTGGGCGTCAAGGTGAACTCGGATTCTCTGATCAACTCCGGCGAGGACGCCACGCTGGATTCCGTCATATCGGCATCAACGCTTGTTGCCGCAGCGATCTTCCTGATCTTCCATGTTTCCCTGGAAGCCTGGCTCGGCGCGATCATCTCTCTTGTTATCATCAAATCCGGTGTCGAGATGCTCAAGGACACGATCTCGCAGATCCTCGGCGAGCGCAATGACAAGGAGCTGGCCAAGGCGATCCGCGATACTGTGCTGAGTTTTCCCGAAGTACAGGGCGCCTATGATCTGGTGATGAACAACTATGGCCCGAATACCTGGAACGGTTCTATCCACATCGAAGTTCCGGACACCTGCTCGGCGGACGATCTGGATCGGCTGATCCGCGAGATCATGATTAAGGTCCTCCGGGAGCATCACGTCATCCTGACGGCGATCGGCGTGTACTCGGTGAATACAAAGGATGAAGAGATCATCCAGGCCAAGCGGCAGGTAGAGGAGATCGTCTTTTCCCATGAGCATGTCAGGCAGATGCACGGCTTCTATCTGACGAAGGATCAGAAGAAGATGCGCTTCGATATCGTGATCAGCTTTGACGCGAAGGATCGTCGGGCGGTCTGCAATGAAGTCGTATCTGATGTGCAGAAAGCCTTCCCGGACTATGAACTGCAGGTCGCCATGGACACGGACTTTGCCGAAGAATAGGCAAAAAATCGCTCCTGCCAGACCAGCTCGGTCCGGCAGGAGCGATTTTTTCGTTGAAAATACAGGGAAAACGGGGTTTTTTACCTCATAAACGCAATAAATGCCGGATTTGCCTGGCAGGCAAATTCGGCATTTATCATGGCAGGGGAAGAAGGCTTCGAAGGGAAAAGATCAGATTTCGGTCATCTATTGAGTAATAAAAAGTCCCAAATCGGGCAAAAAGCAGTGTTTTTGGGTACCGGTCAAGCATATTGAAACGCTTTCTGTTAACTCAATTGGCGTCAGCAAGGCGTCAAAACAATACGTTGAAAGGACTGCTTTTTATGAATTCAAAAGACTTGCTTTATCACTCATATAAGGATCTCCCGCTTGCCCTTTCCGCTACAGAAATAACCATGATTCTTAATATCTCTCGCACAAAGGCTTATAGTCTTTTTCATCGAGAAGATTTCCCTTGTATTCGCATTGGCAGACGCGTGGTTGTTCCTCGCGATCTGTTTTTCGCATGGATGAAAAAGCAAATTGCTAACTATGGTGATTACTCAGATGAAATAACAAATAGTCTCTTGTCATCATCGGAAGCAGAAAGCAAGCAAAAATGTAAAGGATAAAAGGGAAAACGCCTTCGAGAATTTATATCCCGGAGGCGTTTTTTGTTGTGGTGCATTTTCGTGGAAAAGAGTCCTTTTGAGACGGAAGCGAAGCGGTATACTTAAGTTTTTACATCAGCGCCCGCACTACTTCTCCGAAAGGGGAACAGCTATCCTATTCTCATCCGGCACAAAATAAGTGCTGCGAATCTGCTCATATACTGCGGCGACATCTCGTTCGCAAAGGATCCGGTATAGCTTTTCATGTGCCTGATACAGCTCCTCCGCCCGGTTGGATGAGAGCATCAGCTCCACGCTCTCATGGCGCATATCGTGCGTCATGGTTCGGACAGTCGCGGCGATCCGCTCGACCATAGAATTATGCGCAAGCGCCATCATCGTCTCGTGGAAGGCGTCGTCGCGGCTGAACACTTCCTCAATCGATGGCTCCGGACGGCGGCAAGCCTCTCCCAACGCAACCAATGGTGCGGACAGCGCGGCGATCTCCTCGTCCCCGGCGTTGCGGATGACCGTCAGCATCGTACCGGTCTCCATGATCTCCCGCAGATCCATCAGCTCATCGTAGCTGTCGCCCCGGCCGAGGATGATGCCATAGAGCAGAGGAGAAATCATAGGTTCCGTGAAGCCCTCACACACAAAGGTACCCACCGGGCGGCGGATTTCCAAGACACCCATAGCCACCAGGATCTTGATCGCCTCCCGCGTTGTATTGCGAGCCACGCCGAATTTCTCCGAAAGCTCCACCTCCGTGGGGATCTGATCGCCGGGACGCAGCTTTCCCTGTACCAGCTGCTGGGTAAAGGCGTCGATGATCTGCTGAACGGCGTTGTTATT
>JAFRLZ010000057.1 GCA_017430985.1 Oscillospiraceae bacterium | reverse complement strand
TGTTGAGCGTGGCCGCGTGAAGATCGGCGACAAGGTCGAGATCGTCGGCCTGAAGGACGAGTCCACCGAGACCACCGTCACCGGCACCGAGATGTTCCACAAGACCCTCGAGTACGCCGAGGCCGGCGACAACGTGGGTTGCCTGCTCCGCGGCATCGACAAGAAGTCCGTCGAGCGCGGCCAGGTCCTGGCTGCTCCGAAGAGCATTCACCCCCACACCAAGTTCAAGGGCCAGGTCTACGTCCTGTCCAAGGAAGAGGGCGGCCGTCACACCCCGTTCTTCAACAACTACCGTCCGCAGTTCTACTTCCGTACCACCGACGTGACCGGCGTCATCTCCCTGCCCGAGGGCGTTGAGATGTGCATGCCCGGCGACAACGTCGACATGGACGTCGAGCTGATCACCCCGATCGCCATCGAGAACGGCCTTCGCTTCGCTATCCGCGAGGGCGGCCGTACCGTCGGCTCCGGTGTTGTCATCGGCATCAACGAGTAATTTCCGTTGATCTGTTGATACAGACAAGAGCAAGGCGCTGCTTTGTGCAGCGCCTTGTTTTTTGCCTTGCCTTCCTTTTAATTCGGAATTCGGAGTTTGGAATTGAAAAAACCTACGTCCTTGCCGTAGGGGCGACCCTTGTGGTCGCCCGTTTCCTGTCATCCTGAGCGAAGCGCAGCGGAGGCGAAGGATCTTATAAGATTCTTCGCTTCGCTCAGAATGACGTATGTGAGGAACGGCGGGCGATTCACGAATTGCCCGACCGTCGGCCGCCCGGACAGCGCGCTTGACTTTTTCGGGCGAGGCTCTTATAGTTTAACTGTCAGAAAAACCTCGGGAGGACACAGCCATGAAGCTTCGCATCGTTTTGGACGAGGGCGCAAAGATGCCCATGCGCGCGCACCCGCAGGACGCGGGGATGGATCTCTTCACCCGCGAGGACCTGCTGATCCCCGCGCGCGGCGGCGCCGTGTGCGACACCGGCGTGCGCGTGGAGATCCCCGCGGGCTACGTCGGCTTCATCAAGAGCAAGAGCGGCCTCAACGTCAAACGAAACGTCGTGGCCGAGGGCGTGATCGACGCGGGCTATACCGGGCCGATCGTCGTCAAGCTCTACAACCACGGCGACGCCGACCAGCTCATCCGCGCGGGCGAAAAGCTGACGCAGCTCGTGATATTGCCGATCGCCCTGCCGGAACTGGAGCTCTGCGAGAGCCTTGAGGAGACCGAGCGCGGCGAGGGCGGCTTCGGCAGCACGGGGAAGTGAGCGGCATGGAACGACTGAGCCGGAGCTTCATCCCGGAAAGCGAGCTCAGTGCGGGCGACCTGCTGCGTCTCATGCAGGACCTCGCCTCCGCCGACGCTTCCCGCCGCGGCGCGGGGCGGCCGGAGCTGCTCGGGCACGGCTGCGTCTGGGTGCTCATCAAAAACCGCCTGACGATCGCGCGCTGGCCGTTGGCGGGGGAGAGGCTCACGCTCACGACCTGGCCGACGCGGGGCCGCCGCGGCTTTTATCCCCGATATTTCGAGCTGTTCGACGCCTCCGGCGCGCTGCTGCTGCGCGCGGAGAGCGTCTGGGCGGTCATTGACACGGAGAGCCGCACCATGGTCACGCTCGAAGGCCGCGGCGTCGGCATGGCCGGCGTCGAGGAGAGCGATTTCCGGCCTCCGGCGCGGCTGCGCATCTCCGAGGGCGGCACAGCGCGGGAGCTGCGGCCGCGCCCGGAGCAGATCGACGAAAACGAGCATATGAACAACGCCGCCTATCTCGACGCGGCAGAGGAGCTGCTGCCGCCGGCCTTCGCAGGAAGGTCGATCAAAAGCATCGCGGTCGACTATGAGCACGAGCTGCCCGCCGGGCGCTGCGCCCGGGTGCGCGTCGTGCCGGAGGCGGACGCCTGTTCCTTCGAGGGAGAGCTGGACGGGAAATGCTGCTTTCGCCTGCGGATCGAATTTCAATAAAAAAAGCTGCTGTGATACTCACAGCAGCTTTTTCCCGTTCAGCGCAGCCTCGGTCAGCTGATCTCCTGTATAGCGGAGCTTGAGGGAGAAAAAGGGCGCGTCCTCATCGATCAGACGCAGAAAGATCCTGTCGCCCTCCCAGATCGGCAGCTCCGGCAGCCGGGACCAGGGCAGCCAGACCAGCTCGCCTTCGCCGCAGCTCCTGAGCTCGCCCTCGAAGCCGTCGGCGGTAAAGAGGTGCATATACTCCGTGCCCCATTCGTCGGACACAAAGGTGACGATCCCGTGATAGCGCCAGGCCGTGAGGGTCAGGCCCGTCTCCTCGCGCGTCTCGCGCAGCAGGCAGTCCTCCGGACTCTCGCCCTGCTCGAATTTGCCGCCGACGCCGACCCACTTGTCGCGGTTTTCGTCGACGGCCTTTTTCGTGCGGTGCAGCAGCAGCACCTCGTCCCCGCGGCGGATATAACAGAGCGTCGTGTTTCTCATACCATCACCGCGAGGATTATACCACGGCGAAAAGCCACTTTTCAAGCGCGCTTTTCTGTGCTACAATACAAAGCGCCCGTCCGTCATAAACCGTTCGACGCATTATGGTATCTCCTATGAAACAAGCAGAAAACGAAAAAGTCAACAGAAGACGCAAGGCGGCGCTGATCCGGGACTTTCTGCGCGGCAGCAAGCGATACTTCGCCGTGGCGATCCTGTCCGCGTCGGTCGCGTCACTCGCGGAACTGGTCAATCCGCAGATCATTCGCGTCGCGCTCGACCATGTGATCGGCAGCCGGCCGACCGATGCGCTCGCCGCGCCCGTGCGCGCGCTGCTTGAACGCGCCGGGGGCGCGGCGTATCTGCGCGCGCATCTGTATGTGATGGCGCTCGCGATCGTGGTCGTGGCGGCCTTCGGCGTGCTGGGACAGTATCTCTTCCGCGTCTGCAACACCAAGGGCGCCGAGAGCCTTGTCAAGACCATGCGCGACCGGCTTTACGCGCACATCGCGCGCCTGCCCTTCGGCTGGCATATGAAGAACCATACGGGGGACGTCATCCAGCGCTGCACCTCGGATATCGACACGCTCAAGCGCTTCGTCTCCGAGCAGCTCACCTCGGTGTTCCGCATCGTGATCCTGCTGATCCTCTCGCTCGTCTTCATGCTGAGCATGGATCCGCTGCTGACGCTGATCGCCTTTATCCCGATGCCGCTCATCATCGCCTACTCCCTGCGTTTCCACCGCAGGATCGGCGAGGGCTTCCTCGACTGCGACGAGAACGAGGGCAAGCTCTCGGCCATGGCCCAGGAGAACCTTACGGGCGTGCGCGTCGTACGCGCCTTCGGCCGCGAGCGCTATGAAAAGGACCGCTTCGAGGCGCACAACGAGTATTATACCGGCCTATGGGTCAAGCTCAGCCGCGTGATGAGCACCTACTGGAGCTCCGCGGACGTTTTCTCCGGCACGCAGGTGCTGCTGGTGCTGGTCTTCGGGGCCGTCTTCTGCCTCCGCGGGCGTCTGCAGCCGGGCGAGTATGTGGCCTTTCTCTCCTATAACCAGATGCTGGTCTGGCCGATCCGCATGCTCGGCCGCATGATCTCGGAGATGAGCAAGGCGGGCGTGTCCATCGACCGCATCCAATACATCATGGACGCCGAGGAGGAGCGGGACAAGCCCGGCGCCGCAGACGCCGACATGAGCGGCGACATCCGCTTTGAGCACGTCTCCTTCGGCTATGAGGGCTGCCCGGAGCTGCTGCACGATATCGACTTCACCATCCCGGCCGGCACGACGCTCGGCATCCTCGGCGGCACCGGCAGCGGCAAAACCACGCTGATGGCGCTGCTGGACAAGCTCTATCTCCTCGAAGCGGGGAAGGGCCGCATCACGATCGGCGGCACGGCGCTGGAGGACATCCGCACGGAGCATCTGCGCCGCAATATCGGCATCGTTCTGCAGGAGCCCTATCTCTTCTCCCGCACGCTGGAGGAGAACATCGCCATCACCCGGCCGGAGCTGACGCGCGAGGAGGTACGTGAGGCGGCCAGGGCCGCCTGTCTCGACGAGACGATCGAGAGCTTCGCCAAGGGCTACGAGACCTTCGTGGGCGAGCGCGGCGTCACGCTCTCCGGCGGACAGAAGCAGCGCGCGGCCATCGCGCGCATGCTGACGCAGGATGCGCCCATCATGATCTTCGACGATTCGCTCTCCGCCGTCGACACGGAGACGGACGCGCGCATCCGCGCCGAGCTCCAGAAGCGTTTCGGCCGCGCCACGATCATCCTCATCTCACACCGCATCACGACCCTGTCGCGCGCCGACCGGATCCTGGTCCTGGACAGGGGGCGCATCGCGGAGCAGGGCACGCACGACGAGCTCAAGGCCGGCGGAGGGATCTATCAGAAGATCTACGAGATCCAGTCCGGCGCGGGAGAGGAGGCGGCGGTATGAGCAAAACACCTCAAAAGGACCGCTCTCTGCCCTTCTTCGGCGTGCCGAAGCTGTTTCCCTATGTGAAGCAGTATAAGAAGCAGCTCCTGTCCATGGTCGTGCTGGGCCTGCTCGGCTCCGACGTGCTGCTGCCGCTTTTCCAGCGCTACGCCATCAATCACTACGTCGGCGAAAAGACGCTGGACACGCTCCCGCTCTTCATCCTGCTCTATTTCGGCTGCGTCGTGTTCATGGCGGTGATGAACTACTTCGCCACCTTCAAGGCCTGCTGCGTGGAGGTCTGGATCGACCGCGACCTGCGCAACCTGGCCTTCGACCACCTGCAGACCCTGTCTTTCTCCTACTTCAACCAGAACAGCGTCGGGTACATCCACTCGCGTGTGATGAGCGATACCCAGCGCATCGGCGTGCTGTTCTCCTGGTCGCTGATGGACTGCGTTTGGCACGGGACTTACCTGATCGGCGCGGTCGTCATCATGCTGATCGTCAACGCGCGCCTCGCGCTGCTCGTGATGCTGGTCCTGCCGCTGATCGTGCTGCTCTACTCGATCTTCCAGACGAAGCTCGTCCGGGTCAACCGCCGCGTGCGCGAGATCAATTCAAAGATCACGGGCAACTTCAACGAGGGCATCACCGGCGCGCGCACGATCAAGACTCTCGCCATCGAGGACAAGATGGACCGCGATTTCGTGGCCGACACCGCCGAGATGCGGCGCACCTCCGTCCGGGCGGCGCGCCTGCGCGGCCTCTTCGCCGTGACGATGAGCTTCGCCTCCTCGCTGGCGCTGGCGATCGTCCTCTGGAAGGGCGGCGCCATCGCCGAGAGCGAGATCGGCACCTTCACCATGTTCATGTCCTACGCGCAGGGCATGATGGAGCCTGTCCGCTGGATCATCGACGCGATCTCCGACCTCATCACCACGCAGGTGAACATCGAGCGCCTGACGCGGCTGCTCGAAACCGAATCCGACGTGACCGACACGCCCGAGGTCATCGAGCGCTACGGCGACAGCTTCAAGCCGAAACGCGAGAACTGGGAGGAGCTGCACGGCGACGTCGAATTTGACGACGTGAGCTTCCGTTACCCGGACGGGGAGGAGACGGTGCTCGAGCACTTCGATCTGAAGATCCCCTTCGGCAGCAACATCGCCATCGTGGGCGAGACGGGCGCGGGGAAATCCACGCTCGTCAACCTGATCTGCCGCTTCTACGAGCCGACGGAGGGCCGCGTGCTCATCGACGGGCGCGACGCGCGCGAGCGGAGCCAGCTCTGGCTGCACTCGAATATCGGCTATGTTCTGCAGACGCCGCACCTGTTCTCCGGCACCGTGCGCGAAAATTTGCTCTACGGCAACCCCGACGCGACGCAGGAGCAGATCGACCGGGCCCTGGAGCTCGTTTCCGCGACGGAGGTCGTCGCACGACTCGAAAAGGGGCTGGACAGCGACGTGGGCGAGGGGGGAGACCTTCTGTCCACCGGCGAAAAGCAGCTTTTGAGCTTTGCCCGCGCGATCCTGACCGATCCGAAGATCCTCGTGCTGGACGAGGCTACCAGCTCCGTCGACACCATGACCGAGCAGAAGATCCAGTCCGCGATCGAGACTGTCATCCGCGGCCGGACCTCCATCGTGATCGCGCACCGGCTCTCGACCGTGCAGAACGCCGACCGCATCCTCGTCGTCAAAAGCGGCAGAATCGTCGAGCAGGGCACGCACCGCGAGCTGCTGGCGCTGAACGGCTACTACAAGGAGCTCTACACCCGCCAATACGAGGACGAAGCGACGGCCAGCGTGCTCGGATAATTCGGAGTTCGGAATTCGGAATTGAGAAAACCGGCTCGGCGGCGCTTCGCAGGGGCGAGCTGTGCTCGCCCGCAGACACGGCCACAACGCATCTTATCCCGCGCAGGGAACAGCGCCCGGCCATGGCCTGGCCCGCATAGTATCTGCTGACAGGAGGAGACTGCAAATGGAATTCAGAAGGATAAGCGCGGCGGACATGCCGGGCTTGAAAGCACTTCAGCGTGCCTATAAGCGGGAGATCGGAGAAGAGGCGCCGACGGAGGCGGACCTTGATCGGCTGGGCGGAGCGATCGAAGCGGGGCAGATCCTGTTCTTCGGCTGCTTCGCGGAGGGCGAAATGCTTGCCTGCTGTTCGGTCAGCCCGACCTTTTCCACCTTTGACTATCGGCGCGGCGGCGTCCTGGAAGACTTTTACGTCGCGCCCGCGTACCGCCATCGTGGGATCGCCCGGAAGCTCGTGGAAATTGCCCGGCGGGAGAGCGGCGTGAGCACGCTGACCGTGGGCAGCGCCGACTGCGACCTCGACATGTACCGCGCCCTCGGCTTCACGATTTCGCTGGGGAATCTGTTGGCCTTCGGGGAATAAAAAGAAGGAGATATTAGTTTACATAACTAATATCTCCTTTTTCATGGGAACAGCCCGCCGGAAGCGCATCCGGCGGGCTGTTTTCAGAACTTGAAGACCACGCCCACAAGGGCGGAGCAGAGGATGAACACGATGGGGTGGAGCTTTTTCGTTTTCTTGACGTATCGGGTGAGGACCAAAAGCACCGCTGCCAGCGCAAGTGCCTTCCAGTTGAAAAACTGCGTCCACCAGCCGGCGCCGCCGCCCCAGGCATCGATATGGAACAGGGAGATCTTGACGACCATCAGACCCGCCGCGGCGATCAGACCGACCGAGCAGGGGCGCAGCCCGTAAAACGCGGCGTCCACATACTTGTTCTGGCGGAAGGATTCGAGCACGCGGGCGATGATGAGGATCACGATGATCGAGGGCGTCACGAGCCCCAGCGTGGCGATCACCGAACCGGGGATGCCCGCCGTCGTGAAGCCGACATAGGTGGCCATGTTGACGCCGATCGGCCCGGGCGTGGATTCGCCGACGGCGATCATGTCCGCGAGCTGCTGCTGTGTGAACCAGCCCGTCTTGTCGGCCATGGCGCTGAGGAAGGGGAGCGTGGCCATGCCGCCGCCGACGGCGAAGAGCCCGGTCTTGAAAAACTCCCAGAAGAGGCGGAGATACAGCATCATTTTCCCCTCACCCCCATCTGCGTCAGGACGATGCCGGCAATCGCGCAGGCGAGTACAAAGACGATCGGAGAGATGTCAAAGAAAACGGACAGGCCGAAGACCAGCAGGAACAGACACAGCGCCGCCTTATCCTTGACCGCGCCCTTCCAGAGCTTGAGCACCGCGTTGAAGATCAGCACGCACACGCACACGCGGATGGCCGCAAAGGCGCTCTTGACGGCGGGAATGTCGGCAAAGTTCGTAAGGATGCCGGCGATGAGCGTAATGATCACGACCGAGGGGAAGACGATCCCGAGGGAGGCGATGATGCCGCCGAGGGTCCCGCCCTGCTTGTGGCCGATGAAGGTGGCCGTGTTGACGGCGATGACGCCGGGCGTGCACTGGCCGACGGCGTAGTAGTCCATCAGCTCCTCGTTCGTGGCCCAGCTGTGCCTGTCGACGATCTCCCGTTCGAGGATGGGGATCATGGCATAGCCGCCGCCGAAGGTCATCACGCCGACCTTGGCGAAGCTGATGAAGAGGTCCCAGTATTTCATTTGCTCAGAGACTCGGCATAGTCCAGATAACGGGCCAGCTTTTCATCGCAGTCGGCGCTGCTTTCGCCGCGGATGAGCAGATAGATCTTGATCTTCGGCTCGGTGCCGGAGGGACGGATGATGAAAACGCTGCCGTCGGCGAGCTCGAAGTAGAGTACGTTGGAGCCGGCGAAGGGAGTCTTGTCGACCTTGCCGAGACCCGCGACGAAGATGCTGCCGTCCAGATAATCGCGCAGCCGCACGACCTCAGTGCCGCCGATCTCCTTGGGAGGCTCGGCGCGCATCGAGCTCATCAGGGCCTCCATCTTCTGGAGCCCGTCGAGACCCGGCATGACGAGGTTCAGGGTCTTCTCGCGGAACCAGCCGTATTTCTCGTAAAGGGCGTTGATCGCGTCCAGCAGGGTCATGCCCTGACGGTGGTAGTCGGCGGCCATCTCGGCCACGAGCATGGAGGCGGTGACGGCGTCCTTGTCGCGCACATAGTCGCCGACCATGTAGCCGTAGCTCTCCTCAAAGGCGAAGATATACTTGTAGCTGCCGGCGGCCTCCCAGGCGGCGATGCGCTCGGCCATGAACTTGAAGCCGGTGAAGGTGTCCTCAAAGTGCACGCCGTTGGCCTCGGCCACGGTGCGGGCCATGGACGTGGTGACGATGCTCGCCACGGCGCCGGCGTTGGGCTCCAGCGTGCCGGTGCGCTGCTTGGCGCGGATGATATAGTCGAGCAGCAGCACGCCCATCTGGTTGCCGGAGATGGTCACATACTCGTCGCCCCTGCGCACCATGGTGCCGATGCGGTCAGAGTCCGGGTCGGTGCCGATGATAAGGTCGCTGCCGACCTTTTTGGCCAGATCGACGGCCAGGTAGAAGCCCTCGGGGTTCTCGGGGTTGGGGCTGTCCACCGTGGGGAAGTTGCCGTCGATGACCATCTGCTCCTCGACGGGGAAGAGGTGCTTGATGCCCAGGCGGCGCAGCGCCTCCGGCACCAGCTTGTAGCCGCAGCCGTGGAAAGGCGTGTAGACGATCTTGAACTCGTCCGCGACGGCGGCGACGGCCTCGCGGTCAATGGACATGGCCATGACTTCCTTCAGGAAAGCCTCGTCGGTCTCCTCGCCGAGGATCTCGATCCTGCCGTCGGCGACGGCCTGCTCAAAATCGCAGGTCTTGAAGCCGGTGAAGATGTCGATGGCGTCCATCTGCTGGGCGATGGCCTCGGCCTTCTGGGGCGGCAGCTGCGCGCCGTCCGACCAGTAGACCTTGTAGCCGTTGTACTCCTTGGGGTTGTGGCTGGCCGTCACGTTGAGGCCCGCGGTGCAGCCGTAGTGCAGCACGGCGAAGCTGAGCTCCGGCGTGGGGCGCAGCGACTCGAACAGGCGGACGTGGATGCCGTTGGCGGCCATGACGCAGGCGGCCTCCTCGGCAAACTGACGGCCGTTGAGGCGGCAGTCATGGGCGATGGCGATGCCCTTTTCCATGGCATCGGGGCCCTCGGCGGCGATAACGTTGGCAAAGGCTTGTGTGGCGTGGCGGATGATGTGGATGTTCATGTGGTGCAGGCCCACCTTCATGGTGCCGCGCAGACCGGCGGTGCCGAAGGAGAGGGGCGCGTAAAAGCGGTTTTCGATCTCCTTTTCGTCGTCGGCGATGGCGTTGAGCTCAGCCCATTCCGCCTCGTTGAGCGCGGGGCTGTCCAGCCAGTGCTGATACTCTTCCTTATAGGTCCTCATCATGTTCTACTCCTTCACTCAGTAC
The DNA here is from genome assembly GCA_017430985.1 of Oscillospiraceae bacterium. GTDB lineage: Bacteria > Bacillota > Clostridia > Oscillospirales > Oscillospiraceae > Limivicinus. The sequence continues at coordinate 11,613 of JAFRLZ010000057.1, read as the reverse complement.
TTTGGCGTCGTTATACAGGCTCTTGGGTACATAGATCTCGGTCCCCTGACCGCTCATGCCCAGGATCAGCTTGCCAAAGGCGCCGTCGCCGGGGTATTGCCGCAGGCAGGGGATCCCATATGCCTCAAGCATATTAAGCATCAATTCGTCGCTCATGTCAAGAGCGGAAAGCGCGGTCAGGAGCACAGGCGGCTCCGGCTGCCCGTTTTCATCCTTCGGCCAGCGCTCAAAAAGCCCGGCGAGCTCGGCGCGGCCCCAGTCGATGCGGATGGATTCGTCCATGATGATTCCTCCTATTTGTGGTACTTGGATCCTTCGTTGATCTTGAAGCCCCGGTAGATCTGCTCGGCAAGCATGACGCGCGCCAGATGGTGCGGAAAGGTCATGGCCGACATGCTCAGCCTGAGATCGGCGCGCGCCTTGACGGCCGGCGAGAGCCCAAACGAGCCGCCGACGACGAAGCAGAGCTTCGGCTTGCCGGAGGAAGCGCGCTCCGCGATCAGCCGCGCCATCGCCTCGCTCGGGAGAGACCTGCCCTCGACGCAGAGCGCGACGAGAAAGGCGTCGCCCGGCACGGCCCGCAGGATCTCCGCGCCCTCTTTTTCGAGCGCGGCGGCAATCTCCGCCTCCGACGGCGTGTCGCCCAGGCGCTGCTCCGCGAGCTCCTGGCATTCAAAACGGCAATAGGCGCCGAGCCGCTTGGCGTACTCGGCAAAGGCTTCGATATAATACTTTTCCCGCATCCTTCCGACGCAGATCAGCTTGACGTTCAGCATGGCTCGTCTCCCACCGGCACGGACAAAAGCCCGTCCGGCGTCGTGCAGTAGACCTCGGCGTCCAGCCCGGCAAGCGCGGCACAGACCGCCGCCGTCGCAAGCTCCGGGCGGTTGTTCGTTTCGCTGAGGTGGCCGAGGACGACGCGGCGCGCGCCGCTTTCGACCAGACGCCGTGCGAGCGCGGCACAGTCGGCGTTGGACAGATGCCCGCGCGCCGACAGGATACGCTTTTTGAGATAGAATGGGTATGGCCCGTCGCGCAGCATCCGCTCGTCGTGGTTGGCCTCGATCAGCACCGTGTCCGCGCCGGAGAGGCCGCGCAGCAGTTCCTCGGTCACGGAGCCGGTATCCGTCGCGTGCGCGTAGACGGCGCTGCCTTCGAGCCGGTAGCCGACGCTCTCATCGGTATCGTGCGGCGTGTGGAAGGCGGTCACGGCCACCGAGCCGACGGAAAAGGGCTCGTCCACGGGGATCACCTGCAGCGCGTCGTCCAGCTGCGGCAGCATGCCGAGCAGACGGCTGGCGACCGTATGCGGCGCGTAGACGGGCACGGAACAGTACTTGGCCAGCATACCCAGCCCGAATATGTGATCGGAGTGCTCATGCGTGATGAGCACTCCGGTGAGGTCCTGCCGCGTAAGGCCGCAGCGGGCGAGAGAAGACTGGATACGGCGCATGGAGATCCCGGCGTCGATCATGATATGGGCGTCCCCGTCGGAGACGAGGAGACAGTTGCCGCTGGAGCCGCTTGCAAAAACGCGGATCTGCATCAGCCGACGTAGATGATCCGAGGCGCGCCCTCGGCCTCCTCCGGGATGGAGACGACCTGGATGTCCGCGCCGAGCGCGCTGAGCTTTCCGACGAAATTCTCATAGCCGCGTTCGATGAAGTGGACGTCCTCGACCTCAGTCACGCCGGAGGCGCACATGCCGGCGATCACCATGGCCGCGCCGGCGCGCAGATCGCAGGCCTGGACCACGGCGCCCGTGAGCTTGCTGTTGCCCTCGACCACGGCCACGCGGCCGTCGACCTGGATCTCAGCGCCCATCTTGCGCAGCTCGTTGATATACTTGAAACGGTTGTCGTAGATGCCCTCGGTGATGATGGAGGTGCCGTTGGCCATGCACAGCAGAGCGCCCATCTGCGGCTGCATATCGGTGGGGAAGCCGGGGTAGGGCAGCGTCTTGATGTTGGCGCGGCGAAGGGTGCTGGCCCCCTTGACGAGCACGGAGTCCTCGTATTCCTGCACGATGGTGCCGGTCTCGCGGAGCTTGGCGGAGATGCACTCGAGGTGCTTGGGGATGACGTTCTTGACGAGCACCTCGCCGCCCGTCGCGGCGGCGGCGACCATGTAGGTGCCGGCCTCGATCTGGTCGGGGATGATGGAGTAGGAGCCGCCGTGCAGCTTTTCCACGCCGTTGATCTTTACGGTGTCGGTGCCCGCGCCGCGGATGTCCGCGCCCATGGAGTTGAGGAAGTTGGCCAGGTCCACGATGTGCGGCTCGCGGGCGGCGTTTTCGATGATGGTGCGGCCCGTGGCCAGCGTCGCGGCGAGGATGATGTTCATCGTCGCGCCGACGGAGACCTTGTCCAGATAGATGCGCGCGCCGCGCAGACGGCCTTCGGGCGCGTCGGCGTAGACGAAGCCGTTTTTCACGTCCACCTTCGCGCCGAGGGCGGTCATGCCCTTGATGTGCTGCTCGATGGGGCGCACGCCGAAGTTGCAGCCGCCGGGCATCGTCGTCTTGGCGGTGCCGAAACGGCCGAGCATCGCGCCGATCAGATAGTAGGAGGCGCGGATCTTGCGCGTGAGATCGAAGGGCGCATCCTGGAAACGGACGGCCGTGCAGTCGATCTCAATGGTGGTGGGGTTGATATAATCGACGCTGGCGCCGAGGTGGGTCAGGATCGACAGAAGCATATCGGTGTCACTGATCTGGGGGATATTCTCGATCCGGCATACGCCGTTGACCATCAGAGCTGCGGGGATGATCGCAACGGCCGCGTTCTTCGCGCCGCTGATCTCCACTTCGCCGTGCAGCTGGGTGCCGCCTTTGATCACATATTTATCCACGAAAAAACACCTTCCCGGTCGTGAGCCGCAGAAAAACCCGGCTCCAAAATATCAGTTTACCATATCTTGTGGAGAAAGGCAAGGCTTTCTCTATATCCTGCGGCTCAGCGCGCGGACAGGAGCTTGTCCGCCTTCAGTGCCGCGACTACGGTCTTCGCGTCGTCGATCTCGCCGTTCATGGAGAGCTCGACGAGCTGCGCGAGGGGCATTTTTACCACGTTCAGGAATTCGTCCTCGTCCGGATGGCTTTTGCCGGACTGCAGATCCAGCGCAAGATAGAGATGCAGCACCTCGCTGGAGAAGCCGGGGGAGGTGCAGATCGCGCCGAGCTTGATCATACGGCCGGCGGTGAAGCCCGTCTCCTCGGAGAGCTCGCGCACGGCGGCCTCGTCCGGGTCCTCGCCGTATTCCAGCTTGCCGGCCGGCGCTTCCAGGATCATGCGGCCGAAGGGGTAGCGGAACTGCCGGACCAGGGTGCAGACGCCGTCGGCGTCCACGGGAAGGATGGTCACGCCGCCCGGGTGTTCGACGACCTCCCGCTTGACGATCTTTCCGTTCACCAGCTCCGCCTCGTCCAGCCGTACCGTGACGATCACGCCCTTGTACTTGATCTCGCCACGGACGCGGCGCTCGACATAGTCCATATCGTACCGCCTCCCGTATCGTCATCCGACGAATAATGAACATCATTAACATATTTAGATTTACATAATGTTCATTATGCAGTATACCATAGCCTTTCACAAATTTCCATATATTTTTACTGGAAAACCGAATTTTTTTTCGATAAAATTCTATTATCGGAGCACTTTTTGAACAAAAATGTAAAAAAGAGGTTACATTGTGGATACATATCTTGTCACGGCGGAAAACGTCGTCGCGCTGCTCCCGGAAGGGGAGCCGATCGAACTCCGGCAGGCGGTGAAAAGCGCGCTTCTGAGCCGCGGCTTCGCGGCCTGGGGCGCGGTGGAAGCGGAGCTGTATCCGGGCGTCGGAGGCGTGCTGCTGTTTGCGCGGCCGGCCCGTCCCCGCTGCCTGCGCGGGCGGCGGACAGCGCGGCCTGGATCCGGCGGACGCTGACGGCGTTCACAAAAAGTGCTTTTATTTTCTCCTCTTCTGTGTTACAATATCACTCCGCGGCGGAAAGGAGGGAGCGCCCATGGCAAAGCAGAAGGGCACAAAGGAGATCTGCGCCAACCGCAAGGCTTTTCATGAATACTTTGTGCTGGAGCGCTTCGAGGCCGGCATCGAGCTGGCGGGCACGGAGGTCAAATCCATCCGCGCCGGCACGGTCAATCTGAAGGACTCCTTCTGCACGGTTAAAAACGGCGAGCTCTTTGTCCGCGGCATGCACGTCAGCCCCTATGAGCACGGCAATATTTTCAACAAGGACCCGGTTCGTCCGCGCCGCCTTCTGATGCACAAGCGCGAGATCCTGAAGCTGCAGGCGCGCGTCATGCAGGACGGCGTCGCCCTCATCCCGCTCTCGCTCTATTTCAAAGACGGGCGCGTGAAGGTCGAGCTGGGGCTCTGCAAGGGCAAAAAGCTGCACGACAAGCGCGACAGCGAAGCTGAGCGCGAGGTCCGGCGCGACATCGACAGAGTGATGAAAGAGAGGAACTACGCATGAGCAATCCCATTGTGACCATCGAAATGGAAAACGGCGACATCATCAAGGCCGAGCTCTATCCCGAGATCGCGCCGAACACGGTGAACAACTTCATCTCCCTTGTGAAGCAGGGCTTCTATGACGGCGTGATCTTCCACCGCGTGATCTCCGGCTTCATGATCCAGGGCGGCGATCCGAAGGGCACCGGCGTCGGCGGCCCGGGCTACTGCATCAAGGGCGAGTTTACCGCCAACGGCTTCAAAAACGATCTGCGCCACAGCCGCGGCGTGCTGAGCATGGCGCGCACCATGGCGCCGAACTCCGCCGGCAGCCAGTTCTTCATCATGCATGAGGACGCTCCGCATCTGGACGGCCAGTACGCGGCCTTCGGCAAGGTGATGGAGGGCATGGAGAACGTGGACAAGATCGCGGAAACGCGCGTCGATTACAACGACCGGCCCCGTACGAAGCAGATGATGAAGAAGGTCACGGTCGAGACCTTCGGCGTCGAGTATCCGGAGCCTGTCAAGGCGTAAAGCAGCATCCCCAATGGGGGAGCGCGAGGGGGCGGAGCCCGCCTCGCGGTTCAATCACCGCCGGTGTATGCCTCGGATAGAGGCATACACCGAGCGAAGCGAGTTTTCTGTGCGGTATGCCGCACAGAAAAAGCGGCGGCCTTGTATAAAACAGGGCTGCTGCCTGCAGCCCTGTTTTATACAAGGGGATGTACTGGTTTCGACGGGGGTGTGGAGGCAGGAATAGCGGGCGGATGCGCCTACCATCCATAAAATGGGCGACCTTATAAATTAAAGAACGACGAAAACGCTGTTCTTCTCGCTGCCTAAGCAGTGAGCGTCCCACCCGGGAGGACCACGGCCCGGGATGGGGCGTCGATCAGTGGTGAACATGAGTACGCAAAGCTTTGAGCGTGCCATGCATCATGAAGCTACCAAGCCCCTGAGCGTGACGGCCCGCGCTCGGACAAGGGAATGAAAACGACCGTCTGCGCCCGGAGAAGTTCCTGTCAAAGTGCTTTCGGACGGGGGTTCGATTCCCCCCATCTCCACCAAAAGAAATACCCCGCCGCTGGCGGGGTATTTCTTTTGGCATAGGATCGGGAATCGAACCCGAGGGCTCTTGGCAAGGCGCCAGGGGCGCATTGCAACCCGAGGCGGCCTCCGCCGCAGCGGAGGTCGATTCCCCCCATCTCCACCAAAAGAAATACCCCGCCGCCGGCGGGGTATTTCTTTTTTTATGGCATAGGAAAAATGCGTTGCATACGCCAAACGGCTGTGTTATTATTTAAACTGCTAAAGCGAATACATCCTAAGGAAGTGATCCGCGATATGGACAAAACCTTCAGTATCAACCACCCGCTGCTGTTCATCCTGGCGGGGATAGCCGTGCTGGCCGTTGCGCTGCAGTCCGTCGTTTTTCTGCGCAAAGCGTGGAAGCGCGCGAAGGAGCTCGGCTTTTCCGAAGAAAAGCTCCGCAAGCTCGCCGTGTCGTCGGCCGTCTTTTCCATCGCGCCCGCCATCGCGGTCGGCATCGGCGTGATCACGCTCTCCGGCGCGCTGGGGCTGCCTCTCCCGTGGCTCCGGCTCTCGGTGGTCGGCGCGATCATGTATGAGCTCTCCGCGGCGGAGACCGCGGCGTCTTCCATGGGCGTCTCGCTTTCGGGGACGCTCAGCGCCACGCAGTTTTCCACCATCGCCTGGACCATGACCGTGGGCATCACCACCGGTCTGATCCTGATCCCGCTCTTTTGTGAGAAGACCACGAACGGCGTCTCCCAGATCGGGATGAAGGACAAAAAATGGGGCGAGCACTTTACGAACGCCCTCTTTTTCGCGCTGATCGCCACCTTTGTCGGGAACGGTCTGGCCGACGTGACCAAGGGCGGCGCCGGCGTGGTGTCGGCCCTGGTGCTTCTCGTGTCGGCGCTGCTGATGGTGCTCTGCGGTCTTCTGCGAAAGAAACTGGGGTGGAAATGGCTGAACGATTACGCCATACCCATCTGCATGGTCCTCTCCATGCTGGCCGCCATCCCGCTGTCCTCGTGGATCGTCTGACAGAAAGGAGCTGCGAGTCATGAGTGATTACACAAGAAACATCCACAGATCCGGCAGACGCTGGTTCGTGTTCGTCTATTTCTTCATCTATCTGTTCCCGGTCGTCACCTCTGCCTACTTCGACGCCTGGCCGACCTGGAAGCAGTTCTTCGCGGCGGCGATCGGCGTGGTGCCGATCTATTGGGCGGTTGGCATCGTGGAGGCGTTCTCCTACATGCCCATGCTGGGCCCCGGAGGGAGCTACCTCGGCTTCATCACGGGCAACATGTCGAATATGAAGGTCCCCGTCGCGCTCAACGCCATAGACTCCGCCGGTGTGCAGCAGAACACCGAAGAGGGCGACGTGATCTCCACCATCGCCATCGCGGTGAGCTCGCTGGTGACGCTTGCGATCATCATCGTGTTCATCGTGCTGATGGTGCCGCTCACACCCGTGTTTGCCAGCGAGGCGCTCCAGCCCGCGTTTGGAAACGTGGTGCCGGCGCTCTTCGGCGGGCTGATGGTCGCCTTCCTCTCCCGCACGCCGAAGGTGGCCGTCCCGGTGATCCTGATCACGGCGGCGCTCTTCATCGCCGTCCCGGCGCTCAAGAGCGTATATCCCATCGTGCTGCCGATCGTCGCAGCCGCCGCGATCTGGTATTCCAGGATGCTGTATAAGAAAGGAAAGATCTGAGTATGATCGGATGGATGATATTGGCCGCCGCCGTGCTGTTCCTGGCGGTCCTGGTGATCCGCGCGCTGCGCTTCCGCCCTCTGCCCGAGCAGAAGAGGGAGAAGGAGGCGGTCGCTTTTGACGGAGAGGCGTCCGTGGAGGCGCTGCGTGCGCTCGTGCGCTGCAGGACGGTCTCGCGCGACGATCCCGCGCTGGAAGACGACGCAGAATTTGAAAAGCTCATCGGGCTTCTGCCGGAGCTCTATCCGCATGTGTGGGAGAGCTGCCCGCTCCTCCGCTTTGACGGCCGCGGCCTCCTGTTCCGCTGGAAAGGCTCCGACGGGAGCGGAGAGCCCGCCGTGCTGATGGCGCACTACGACGTGGTTCCTGTTGAGGAGGAGTACTGGGACAAGCCGCCCTTTGACGCCGTCGTGGCTGACGGCGCGATCTGGGGCCGCGGCACGCTTGACACGAAAAACACCTTCAACGGCATCCTCTCCGCCGCGGAGCATCTGATCCGCTCCGGCTTCACGCCGAAAAACGACGTCTACTTCGCCTTTTCCGGCGGGGAGGAGGTCGCCGGGCCGGGAGCTGTGAACATCGTCAGGTATTTCGCGGAGCACGGCATCACGCCGTCTTTCGTCCTGGATGAGGGCGGCGCCGTCGTGGAAGGGGTCTTTCCGGGCGTCGACGTTCCCTTCGGGATGATCGGCATCGCCGAAAAGGGGAAGATGAACATCCTTCTCCGCTTCAAGGGAGACGGCGGCCACGCCTCCTCTCCTGCGCCGCACACGCCGATCGGCAGACTGTCCGCCGCCTGTGCGAGGATCGAAAACCATCCTTTCCCGCGGCACTTTACCAAGCCGGTCCTCGACTTCTTCGACGCGCTCGGCCGGCACGCGCCGTTCGCCTACCGGCTCCTTTTCGCCAACCTCTGGTGCTTCGGCGGCGTGCTGGACCTGGTCTGCAGGAAGACCGGCGGCGCGCTGAACGCCCTGGTGCGCACGACGGTGGCCTTTACGCGGATGGAGGGCTCGAAGGCATACAACGTCATCCCGCCGGAGGCCTGGATGGCGGCCAACATCCGCCTCAATCCCGAGGACTCGTCCGCCTCCGCGCTGGAGCGGCTCCGCCGCGTCGTGAACGATCCGGATATCGAAGTCTCCAACTGGGAGGTGGACGAGCCCAGCCCGATCTCCCGCACGGACTGCGAGGGCTGGCGGATCGTTTCGGAGTCCGTGTCCGACACATGGAACTGCCCCTCGGCGCCTTATCTGATGGTGCAGTGCTCCGACAGCCGTCACTACGCGCCGATCTCCGACAGGGTCTATCGCTTCTCCGCGGCCGACATGACCGACGAGGAGCGGGAATCCATCCACGGGAACAACGAGAGGATCCGCATTGAAACGGTCAAGAAGGCGGTGGAGTTCTTCATTCGTGTCATGAAGCGCTGCTGACCGGCGATCGGGCGGACGAACGGACTGCCAGAAAGGGAGAAGCTTATGCCATCGAGCAAGTCATATCAGGAATTCGTCGCGGATCAGCTGTCCGGCCTGGAGGGGATCGGTTGGCGCGCGATGATGGGGGAATACATTCTCTATTTCAAGGGGAAGATCGTCGGCGGGATCTATGACGACCGGCTCCTCGTCAAGAAAACGCCCGCGGCTTTGCGGCTGATGCCGGGGGCCGCCGGAGAGCTGCCCTACGAGGGCGCGAAGGAGATGCTCCTGGTGGAGAACGTCGACGACCGCGCTTTTCTGGAGGCGCTGCTGACGGCGATGGCCGACGAGCTCCCCGAGGCGAAGAAAAGAAAATAGCGCCGCGACGGACGCAGGGGTTTCGTATCTGAATATTCCATGCTTCCCGGGAAACACTATCCGCATCGACCGGGAAAGGATGAAGAACATGATCGAACGGGATACCGTCAGACTGCTGCGCGAGTGTGACGCGGGCGTGAAGATGGGCGTGAGCTCCATCGACGAGGTGCTGCCCTATGTGCGCGCGGAAGAACTGCGCGCGCATCTGGAGAACTGCAAGGCCGAGCACGAGAACCTCGGCCGCGAGATCGAAACGGAACTGAACCGTTTCCACGACGAGGGCAAGGAGCCCAATCCGCTGGTGCAGAAGCCGGCGCAGGTAATGACAAAGGCCAAGCTCCTGCTCACGGGTTCGGACAAGACCATCGCGAACATGATGACGGACGGCTGCAACATGGGCGTCAAATCGCTCAACAGCTATCTCAATGAGTACGGCGCGGCTGAGGAGCGGGCGAAGGATATCGCCAAGCGCCTCATCATGCAGGAAAAGAAGCTCGCCGACGGCGTGAGAGATTATCTGTAAGCAAAAAAACAAGGCTGCTGCGCAGCCTTGCTTTTTTATTCGGAAAACGGGAAAAGCAGACTCGGATCGCCCGCTTCGAGCGCCAGCAGAGCGCGCTTGCGCGCGAGCCCCGCGGCGTAGCCCGTGAGCGCGCCGCCCGCGCCCACGACGCGGTGACAGGGAATGAGGATGGAGATCGGATTTCGCCCGACCGCGCCGCCGACTGCCTGCGCCGAAAAGCGCTCCAGCCCGCGCCGCCTTGCAAGGCACTGCGCCAGCTCCCCGTATGTGCGCGTCCCGCCGTAGGGGATGTCCGCCAGCAGCACCCAGACCTCCCGCTGAAAGGCCGTGCCGCGCGGGGCGAGCGCGGGAGGCGCGGAGGGGAGGCGGCCGCTGAAATAATCCGCCAGCCACGCGGCGGCCTGTTCAAAAACGGGGAGCGCCGCATCCCGGCGGGCATCGGCGAGCCAGGCGGGGATACAGCGCTGCCCGGCAAACCAGAGCCCCGTCAGCGCCTCGCCGTCGGATGCGAGCAGCAGCTCGCCGAGCGGCGAGGAGAGCAAAGCCGTGCGATCCAAGTCCATGCGCCTCCCGTACAGTCGTTTTTTCCATCATACCGCAAAAGCGGGCGCTTGAAAAGGGCAAACGGCGCGATCATCATTTTCGGTTGCCAAACGCCGAAGGGGATAGTATACTGAAAACACGCAGAAAAAAACCGGAGGAGGGACTCCCATGGCACCCAGCGGTCACAGCTCGAGTTCACATTCGTCGCACTCCAGCTCGTCCCATTCGTCGAGCTCGCGTTCATCCAGCTCTTCGCGCTCATACTCCTCAAGCTCCTCCCGCTCCTACAGCTCGTCGCGTTCGTCAAGCAGCTCGTCGCGCTCGTCGAGCCCATCTCGTTCCTACGGCTCGTCCGGCTCCTTCGGCAGCCGCCCCTCGCCGTACAGGGGGCCGAGCGGACATTCCTCGTCCAGCCACAGCAGTGCGCCCGCGCCGCAGAGGGCGCAGAACAGCTATCAGCGCCCGTCCGCGCCGCCGCCCCGCTCGCGCCGCAACCAGCCCAACGGCTTCGTCGCCACCGGCACGGCAAGACCGTCTTACTACCGCGGCGCCCGGCACGACTATATCTACTACCCGGTGGCCTGGGTCGACCAGTCGACGGGAACGAGCTACGAGAGCGGCTATTACGATGAAAACGGCCGGCGCTACGAGAACGTGGCCTTCGAGAAGAACGGCACCTATGAGAACGTCGTCTGCAAGTGCGAGTACTGCGGGCAGGACTCCGTCGTCAACCTGAAGGCCGAGGAGGCCGGGGTCAGGAGCATTATCTGCCCGAACTGCGGCGCGCCGATGTCGATCCGCTCGGAACTGGACGAGGTCCTGAGCCAGCCGGCCGAGAACACGCACACCTATAACTCGGAGGAGTCTCTCAAGAGCTTTTACGGGAAAACGCAGAAAAAGAAGAAGTCCAGGGTCTGGGTCGTCGCGGCGGCCGTGCTCCTTCTGCTCGGCGTGGGGCGCTATGCGGCCGAACGGAGGGAGACGCACCACGATCCGGCGCCCGTGTACCAGCAGATCGTCTCGCAGGACGAGCTCGTTCTGGCCTATGTCGATAACGGCGCGTACGCGCGCGTCGTCAACGGCCGCAGCGGCGACAAGATCCTGACCGTCGATCCGGACACCGGCGACTACTACGACGCCGAGACGGACTGCTGGCTGTGGCTCAACACGGACGTGGAGCCCGCGGTCTGGCAGTATTGGTACGAGGGCGTCTCCTCCGATTTCGGCGATTTCGGATGGATGGAGCACGACGCGGACGGCTGGTGGATCGAGAGGGACGACGGCGACTGGATCCCGCTGCCCGACGGCTACGACACGAGCGGCCTCTGGTACATCGACGACTGAAGACCGAAGGACGCAGGATAAAAGGGCTCCCCGGATGGGAGCCCTTTTCGCGTTCTGTGCACATGTAGGTTTGTCAATGATGTGTTACACATCAGGAAAAGAAGAAAGGACCTGTTTAGGCGAGCGCCAGCCGAGGGGACGCATAGGGAAGTCGTTGTATTTGTATTGCCAGACAGCAAGTTGTTTTTGGAAGTCCTCGAAGG
>JAFRLZ010000056.1 GCA_017430985.1 Oscillospiraceae bacterium | reverse complement strand
GTTGGCGTTACGGTTGTCGTTGACGGCTTGTTCGCGTTATACGTTACCGTATACGACCTTGAGAAAGCGTTAGACGTGAGCGCCTTTGCGGTGTCATAGGTGAATTCCTCATTCGCCATTGAACCGCTCGTGCTGTTGTTGCCGTTGAATTTTACGGTTATCTTGTTAGCCGTCCAGTGGGCGTACAGTGTGATATTCGCTGTCGGCGTATAAGCCCGCTGCGCCGACGGCCGAGCCGAGCGCCGCGCCGGAGCCCGCGCCGACCCCGGAGCCGACCCCGACGCCCACGGTCTACGAGCACACCTGGAGCCCCTACAGCAAGACGCTGCGCATCGCGCCGGACGAACTGGCGGACCTCATCGCGCAGCGCGAGCTGCTGCCCGAGCTCGGGAAGATCCTGCTGATCGAGACGGTCGACGACGCCGAGCTGCTCGCCGCGCTGCGCGAGGCCTTCCCCGAGGCGGAGCTGAGCTACCGGGTGGAGCTGGGCGGCCGCCTGATCGACAGCGCGGAGACGGAGCTTGACCTGAGCTGGCTGCCGCACGAGGCGGTCCCCGCCGCCTGCGAGAGCCTCCTCCTGCTGCCGAACGTCACGCGCATCGTCCTCTCCGACGCGGCCCCCTGGGAGGACGTCGGCGCTTTTCAGGCGCTGCCGGGCGCGCCGATCGTGGACAAGCCCTTCACGCTCTACGGCCGCAGCTTCAACACCGCCGACGCCATGATGAACCTCAACGACGTGAAGATCTACGACGACTGCGCCGCGCTGCGCGAGGTGCTGCCGTACATGACGAGCTGCTATCAGCTCGATATGGAGAACTGCGGCATCCGCAACGAGGCCATGGCGGTGCTGCGGGACGATTTCCCGAGCGTCAAGATCGTCTGGCGCGTGCGTTTCTCCATCTACTCCGTGCGCACCGACGAGACGCGCATTCTCGCCTCCATCCGCGACATCAACATGAGCGGCGACACGGTCGCCTGCCTGAAATACTGCACCGAGGTGCGCTATCTCGACCTCGGCCACAACTGCATCAACGACATCTCCTTCGTGGAGTACATGCCCGATCTCGAGGTCGCGATCCTGGCCATCAACTACTGGGCGGACGCCTCGCCGCTGGCCAGCTGCCAGAAGCTCGAATATCTGGAGATCTTCAACACCAACTGCACCGATCTGCGGCCGCTCGCCGAGCTGAAGAACCTCAAGCACCTGAACATCTGCTGGATCAAGAACCTCTCGGACATCTCGCCGCTCTACGAGATGACGCAGCTGGAGCGGCTCTGGATCGGCAGCTCCGCGAACAACCAGATCCCCCGCTCGCAGTACGCGGAGATCCAGCGCCGCCTGCCGGACACGGTCATCAACGTCACCACCGACAACCCCACCGAGGAGGGCTGGCGCGACGATCCGCGCTACGATCTGCTGATCGAGCAGATGGGCTATAACCTCGACCACATGTATTCGACATAAAAAAAGGACATCCCCACCGGGATGTCCTTTTTGCAAACAGGCGGCTGGCGGGGAATTGATAAAGCACTGTAGGGGAGGGGCTTGCCCCTCCCGCCGACACGGTACCAGGTCTGGGGGAGGGGCTTGCCTCTCCCCTACAGCGTCAAACCAACAGCTCGCCAAACCTCCGTTTTTCAGTTCAGTCCAGATACTTCGCCTGGTAGCACTCGTCGGGCAGACAGCAGGCCAGGCCCGTGAGCAGGGCGGACATGTCGCAGCGCGTCTCGGCCGCGGGCGTGCACAGCCGCTGACCTCCCAGGTTCCGCGAGAGCGAGACCCGCACGGTCGTGCCCTGGCCGACGCGGCTCTCCAGAAGCAGCGTGCCGCCGTGCCGACAGGCGACGCCGCGCGCCACCGTCAGCCCCAGGCCCGCGCCCAGCGGGAGCGCGCTCATCTCGAAGCCGTGGCGATAGCGGCTGAACACCGTCGGCAGCGCCTCGGCCGGGATCCCGCCGCCGTCGTCGCTCACGGAGAGGACCACGCTCTTTTCCGTCTCCATGAGACGGATCTGGACGAGGCTGAGCCCCTCGGCGTGCAGCAGGGCGTTCGACAGCAGATTGAGCAGCAGGGTCTCCAGCAGCTTTTCGTCGGCGTTTAGCAGCAGCGTCGGCGGGGCGCTGACCCGGATCTCCGGCTCGGCGCGCAGCAGGGAGAGCGTCTCCGCCGTGCTGCGGCAGAGCGCGGCCAGGTCCACCGCCGTGAGCGCGAGCGGGAGCTCGCCACGGAGCAGGGAGTAGACCACGGCGGCGTTGGAGATAAGGCGGTTGAGGAGATAGTACTGCTTGGTGATGGCGGCGAAGCAGTCGGCCAGCGGCGCGTCCGCGAGCTGCTCGGCGCGCAGCCTGCCGCGCTCCGTGCCGAGGCTGAGGTTCATCAGGCAGCCGCGCATGGCCGCGAGCGAGGCGTCGTTCAGAACGCTCAGGTCCCGGTCCTCCCGGGAGAGGAAAATGAGCTGCATGCCGCCCTCGAGGCGGGAGATGCGCACGGTGCGCTGCCGGTCGCGCAGCATCAGCTCGGCCACGAACTGTGAAGCCTGCGCGCCGGCGATCGCGTCGCCGAAGAGCTGGCGGACGCTCTGCCCGACGCAGTCGCGCCCGAGCAGCTCCTCCGCGCCGCGGTTGGCCTGCAGCACCCGGCCGCCTCTGGCAAGCAGCGCGGGCTCATCGGACAGCATCAGAAAATCGGATATAAGGGGAAGCATGGCGGCCCTCCTGTGTCACGCGGTCTCACGAAGCGGTCGGAAACCGACAAAATAGACAAGAACAACCCAAGGAAAGGGAAAAAAGGAGCAGAAATTTCGGCATTTTTTATTGAAAGCCCGGGAATGGAAAACTTGATTTTTGCTCATAGTATATGATACAATTTAAACGATCCGCGAGGAAATGTTTCCCTGCGCGGTGTGCTGCAGTCCCTACTAATGTATTATTTTTAATATGGAGGATATCACTATGATCAAAGTCGGCATCAACGGCTTCGGCCGCATCGGCTCCCTGGCGTTCCGCGCCGCCATGAAGTCCGACGACATCGAGGTCGTCGCCATCAACGCCCCCGGCCATCCCGCTTCCCACATCGCTTACTGCGTCAAGTACGACAGCGTCCACGGCCGCTTCGACGGCGAAGTCGTCGGCAACGACGAGGACAGCACCGTCACCGTCAACGGCAAGGTCGTCAAGGTCCTCTCCGACAAGGCCTACCGCGACGCTTCCCTCATCCCCTGGGGCGAGCTCGGCGTGGAGTACGTGCTCGAGTGCACCGGCGTGTACCTCGACAAGGCCAAGGCCCAGGCTCACATCGACGCCGGCGCCAAGGTCGTCGTGATGTCCGGCCCCGCGAAGGACGACACCCCGATGTTCGTCTGCGGCGTCAACCTCGAGAAGTACACCAAGGACATGCAGTTCGTGTCCAACGCCACCTGCACCACCAACTGCCTCGCGCCGATCACCAAGGTCGTCAACGACAACTTCGGCGTCGTCGAGGGCCTGATGACCACCGTGCACGCCTCCACCGCCACCCAGGCGATCGTGGACGGCTTCCCCAAGAAGAAGGATCTGCGCGGCGCCCGCTCCATCTACAACAACATCATCCCGTCCTCCACCGGCGCCGCCAAGGCAGTCGGCAAGGTCATCCCCGAGCTCAACGGCAAGCTCACCGGCATGTCCATGCGCATCCCCGCTCCGGACGTGTCCGTCGTCGACGTGACCTTCCGTCTCGAGAAGGCCGCCACCTACGCCGAGATCTGCGCCGCCATGAAGGCCGCCTCCGAAGGCCCGATGAAGGGCGTTCTGGAGTATGTGGACGACGAGGTCGTCTCCTCCGACTTCCGCACCGACCCGCACACCTCCATCTTCGACGCCCAGGCCGGCATCGCGCTGAACGATCACTTCGTCAAGCTCGTCGCCTGGTACGACCACGAGTGGGGCTTCTCCAACAAGATGCTCGACCTCACCCGTCACATCGACAAGGTCCGCAAGGCGTAAGCTGTTTGGTCTCTCTGTCTCTCCGCTCCTCCGGGGGCGGAGAGTTTTTTTCGGCCTTCGATCCCGCTCAGGGAGATTTTATCATTTTCGCGCTTTTTCGTAAAGCTCGGTTTTTTTCGCGGAGAAAAACGCCAGAGCGCTTGACAAATGCGGCGGATTGGACTATCATGCAAAACATAGCAACTTTATAGGAATTAGGAGGGCAGACGCATGGCTCGCATTTATACCGCCGTCGACCAGCTGATCGGAGGCACTCCGCTGCTGGAGCTGACGCACATCGAACAGGAGGACGCGCTCGGCGCGCGCGTACTGGCAAAGCTCGAGTACCTCAACCCCGCCGGCTCCGTCAAGGACCGCGTCGGCCGCGCCATGATCGACGACGCGGAGGCCCGCGGCGTTCTGAAGCCCGGCTCGGTCATCATCGAGCCGACCTCCGGCAACACCGGGATCGGCCTGGCCGCCGTGGCCGCCGCGCGCGGCTACCGGCTCATCATCGTCATGCCGGAGACCATGAGCGTCGAGCGGCGCATGCTCATGAAGGCCTACGGCGCGGAGCTCGTGCTCACCGAGGGCGCGAAGGGCATGCCCGGCGCCATCGCGAAGGCAAACGAGCTGGCCGCCGAGATCCCCGACAGCTTCGTCGCCGGACAGTTCGTCAACCCCGCCAATCCGGAGGCGCACCGGAAGACGACCGGGCCGGAGATCTGGGCCGACACCGACGGCAGGGTGGATATCTTCGTCGCGGGCGTGGGCACCGGCGGCACGATCACGGGCGTGGGGGAGTATCTCAGGAGCAAAAATCCCGCCGTGAAGATCGTGGCGGTGGAGCCGGCCGGCTCGCCGGTCCTCTCAGGCGGCAAGGCCGGACCGCACGGGCTGCAGGGCATCGGCGCGGGCTTCGTGCCCGAGGTGCTGAACACCGCCGTGTACGACGAGATCGTGACCGTCACGAACGAGCAGGCCTACGCCGCCGCGCGGCGCATCGGCCGCCGCGAGGGCGTGCTGGTGGGCATCAGCTCCGGCGCGGCCGCGCACGCCGCCGTCGAGCTGGCCAAGCGGCCGGAGAACGCGGGCAAGACCGTCGTCGTCCTTTTGCCCGACACCGGCGACCGCTATCTCTCCACCCCGCTCTTTGCGGAGTGACCGGCCTTGCTTTACTATTTCGCCTGCAAAAAGCGTTAACGATCAACCGGGGGATGTGAAAACTGTTTTCACATCCCCCGGTTTTCTCTTGCGTTCCCGGCGCAAAGCCCAGCAAAGCGGGTTTGCGCCGGAAAAGGAAGAAGGAAGGAACGGATATGAAATTCCCGCGGATTCCTTCGGAATCCGCGGGAATGAAATGGAGTGAATTTCTTCTGACGTCAGCAGCAGCACACGCGCCAGCCGCACAGGGGGCCGAGGCACATGTTGGCCAGACACAGGCTCATGATGAGCCGGTCGGGGGAGAGACCGCTGCGGTAGCGCACGGTGTAGTTGTCGTAGAAATCGCCGCCGCTCTGCAGCTGCTGCAGGAGCCGCCGGTATTCCTCGTTGCCCGGCTCGATCTCGACGGCCTTTTTGGCCGCGTCGAGCGCGGCGATGCGGTTGCCGAGATACATGTTCGCGCCGGCCGAGAGGAAATACCATTTGCCGTCGCGCTCCGGCAGGGGGACGTTCTCCAAGGCGTTTAGCGCCTCGCGGTACATGCCGTTGCGGATGTAGTTTTTGGCGGCGGTGTACTCGCTGCGCTCCTGCTGTTGTTGGGCACGGGCCTCCGCGAAGGGGTCCCAGCCGCCCCAGCCGTAGCCGTAGCCCTGCCCGCCCCAGCCGTAGCTCTGCCCGCCGTACTGCTGGTAGGCCGCGCCCTGCGCGAAGGGGTCCTGCTGCGCCGTGCCGTTTTTGATCTGGTCGTAGGCGGCGTTGATGTCGTTCATCTTCCGGGCGGCCTCCTCGTTGCCGGGGTTGCGGTCCGGATGGTATTTCTTCGCGAGCTCGCGGTAGGCCTTTTTGATCTCCTCATCGCTGGCGTCGGGGGAGACGCCGAGCACTTTATACGGATCCTGGACCATGGCCGTCTCCTCCTTCGCTGCCGTATTTCTTGTCGAACTCCGTCCAGAGCCCGACGCACACGATGTTTTGCAGGATCCCCGCGTCCTGTACCAGCGGCAGCCTGTCCAGCTCCCGCGCGCAGTCGGCCAGAAGCATCCGCAGGATGTCGCGGAAGCGCGCGGCGTTGTCCAGCCCGTAATAACGCCGGAAGGGATTGTAGCGATCGTAAAAGGTGTCGCCGTCCAGATCCATGCAGGCGTCCATGATGTACAGGAAGCGGCCGAGCGCCGCGCCGAGCCGGTAGAGCGTGCCGCTCCAGTGATCGTCCTTCCAGACGAAGATCTCGCCCATGAGCGCCGCGAAGCACTCCGCCGCGCGGTCGGGCGACTCGTCGCGGGCCTTCTCCATGTTCCGCAGGGCGCGCACGCCCTCCTCCATGGCCCGGCTCTGACGGGGATACTCCGCCTTCACGCGCTCCCAGGCGCGCCGGAGCACGGCGGCCTCGGCCAGCGCGGCGGGGTTGGAGTCGTCCTCCCAGTCGTCCCGGCACTTGAGCCAGGCCAGCGCCACCGTCATGTCGGCGGCGTAGTCGCTGCTCTCGCTGCGCTGCCACGGGCGCGCGGAAAAGGGGTGGGCGACGCAGCTCTCCTCGCCCTGCGTGAGCTCCGGCTCGTAGAGCGAGTCGAACAGCAGGGTCAGAAAGGCGAGGTCGTAGGTGAGCGCGAGGCGGCTCAGCTGCCCGTGGCGCTCGGCAAGGCTGCGGCAGAGGCCGCAATAGGCCGCTTTATAGCGGCGGAGCTGCTCCTCGTCGAGCAGCTCCGTACAGGCTGTGAGATAGCCGAACATATCAGCTCTTTCCCGTAAAGGAAACGCCGCACTTGCGGCAGACGATGCGGATCTTGCCGCGGCCCTTGGGCACGCGCAGGGTCGTATGGCAGGCAGGGCAGGTGAAGAACTTGTAGTCCCGGCGCTGCACCCAGCGCTCCTTCAGCAGGCGGAAGCGCCCCAGAAAGCGCTGCTTGAGCATCAGATACTTTCCGTTCTCCTGGCGGCGGCGCAGCAGGTTGCGGGAGAACATGCGCAGATAGATCAGGACCAGCAGGCCCATCACAAAAGCGTAGAGCACCCGGCCGAGGCTGCCGCCGATGACGCTGGCGAGGATGGCCAGCAGGATGTCCAGCGCCAGCAGGAAATTGTTCAGTTGATCGACGCCGTTTCTCCCGGCCATCAGACGAGCCAGACGTTCGCGCATGGCGCACCCCGAATACTAAGAATTCTTAAGTATTTGTATTGTACCACGTTGCGCGGCCAAGTTATCAAGAAATTGTAAACAAGCGCGAACGCTTCCCGTTTTCGGGAAGCGTTCGCGCTTGTCAGTCCCCGTGGGACTCCCGCTTGTGCAGGGAGTATTCGCAGCCGCAGTAGAGCTGGCGGTAGAGGCCGTACTGCTCGGCCAGCTCCGTCGAGCGCATCTCGCGGCCCTGCTTCTTGAAGTCCGAGGGCAGCCAGCTCACGCCTACGGCGCGGCCGATCTCCTCGCCCAGCGAGTTGATGCGTACGGCGTCCTTGTGGCGTGAGAGCGTCAGCGTCGAGCAGAAGTAGTCGAAGCCGTACTGTTTGGCGAGCCGCGCCGTCTCCGTCAGGCGCAGCCGGAAGCACTCCGTACATCTCGCGCCGCCCTCCGGCTCGTCCTCCAGACCCTTGACGCGCGTCTCGTAGTCCGCGTGCTTCCAGGGCTCGGCCAAAAGCTCCACGCGGTCGGCCAGGCCCATCTTCTCGATGAGCTCCACCTGCGTCCGGAAGCGCCGGTCGAACTCCTCCTGCGGATAGAGGTTGGGGTTGTACCACAGCAGCGTCACGTCGAAATACTGCGTGAGATATTCCAGCACCGCGCTCGAGCAGGGCCCGCAGCAGCTGTGCAGCAAAACGCGGGGAAAACGGGTCCCCCGCTTCTGGATGATCCGATCCAGTTCTTTTTGATAATTTCTGTTCATGCCCGCATTGTAGCACCGCCGCGCGGAAAAAGCTACTTCTTTTTGTTGACGAAGTCCCCGCGGCGCGATAAGATATTTCCAGAACGAGAACGGGAGGCTGCATATGGACAACCGAACGAGCAAGCAGAACTACTATCTGGACATCGCCGACGCGGTGCTGGAGCGCTCCACCTGCCTCCGGCGCAAATACGGCGCCATCATCGTGCGCAACGACGAGATCATCTCCACCGGCTACAACGGCGCGCCGCGCGGCCGGCGCAACTGCTCCGATCTCGGCGGCTGCGCGCGGGAAAAGCTGCACGTCCCCTCCGGCGAGCGCTACGAGCTCTGCCGCAGCGTGCACGCCGAGGCCAACGCCATCATCTCGGCCGCCCGGCGGGACATGATCGGCGCGACGCTCTATCTCGTGGGGCGCAGCGCCGCCACGAACGAGCTGCTGCCGGACGCCATGTGCTGCTCCATGTGCAAGCGGCAGATCATCAACGCGGGCATCGAAAAGGTCGTGATCCGCGTGGACGAAAAGCTCTACCGCACGATCCCGGTGAACGACTGGATCGAAAACGACGACTCCATCTTTATCGATCTGTAAAGGAGAAAAGCCATGAGCGAAAACGTCATCTTCTGTTTCTCCGGCAGCGGCAACTGCCTCGATATCGCCAGGACCATCGCGAAAAAGCTGGGCGACACCGACATCGTGATGATGCGGCGCGAGCCCGCCTACACCGACGCGAGCCACGCCAGGCGCGTCGGCTTCGTCTTCCCCTGCTACGCCGGCGGCCTGCCCGGGCGCGTGGAGGAATTCGTCTCGCAGATCAAGGTGGGCGACGCCTACACCTTCGGCGTCGTCAGCTACGCGGGCTATCCCGGCGTCGGCCTGCGGCACATCGACCGCATCCACCCGCTGGCCTACTGGACGGGCATCAGCCACCAGAGCGCCTGCATCTGGCTCATGCCGCACACGCTGATGGTGCCGCCGCTGAGCCCCGAGCGGGCGCAGCAGCGCGCGACGAAGCTCGCCGAGAAGGCCGCGGCGGACATCCTCGCCGGCAAGCGCGTGGACAAACACCCGCCCGAGCCCGCCTTCAACAAGCTCGAGAGCAGCGTCTGGCCGACGCTCTGCAAAAAGAAGGCCAAGGACTTCGCCGTCAGCTACGCCTGCGTTTCCTGCGGCCAGTGCGCGCGCATCTGCCCGCAGGGCAACATCCGCCTCGTGGACAAGAAGCCCGTCTTCGGCGACAACTGCATCGGCTGCCTGAGCTGCCTGCAGTTCTGCCCGCAGCAGGCCATCAACATGGGCGGTCCCACGCTGACGCGCGAGCGCTGGCACAACGTCCACGTCGAGGCCGCGGACCTCATGGAGAAGGTCATCCATATCGACTGAAACGATCAAAAAAGCCCCGCTCGTACGAGCGGGGCTTTTTTGCTGCCGGTGCGGTCACACGCTCTCGAATTCTTCGACGATCTCCTGTTCGGGAGCCTTCGACAGCAGGCTGCCGAGCACGATGGCGAGGCAGGACACCAGAAAGGCGGGCAGCAGCTCGTAGATGTTCCACGCGCCGCCGAGCGGGCGCACGAGGTACTTCCACACGAAGATCATCACGCCGCCGCTGAGCATGCCGGCGATGGCGCCGACCTTGTTGCAGCGCTTCCAGAACAGGGCGAAGAGCATGATCGGCCCGAAGGTCGCGCCGAAGCCGGCCCAGGCGAAGGACACCACGCGGAAGACGGAGCTGTTGGGATCCATCGCAAAGAACACGGCGATCACGGCGATGCCGATCACGGCCAGACGGGCCACGAGCAGATTCTTCTTTTCGTCCAGCTTGATGCCGAACACGTCCAGCAGCAGGTTCTGGGTGACGCCGGAGGCGGCGGCCAGGAGCTGCACGTCGGCCGTGGACATGGTGGCCGAGAGGATACCGGCCAGGATCACGCCGCCGATGATGGCGAAGAGGATGCCCTTCTGGCCCATGAGGGCGGCGGCGCGCACCAGGATGGATTCGGCCTCGGAGCTGCTGGCGAAGGCGGCGACCGCGCCGGCCTTGACCATGCCGAAGCCCACGATGCCGATGACGGTGGCCACGGTCAGGGAGATCACGACCCAGACGGTGGCGATGCGGCGGCTGGTCTTGAGCATGGCCTCGTCCTTGGCGGCCATGAAGTGGATCAGCACATGGGGCATGCCGAAGTAGCCAAGGCCCCAGGCCAGCGTGGAGAGGATCGTGATGCCGTCATAGACGCCGGGAGACGCGCTGTCGATGCTGGTGCTGGCGAAGAGGCTCAGGTAGCCGGGCACGCTCCGGGCGTTGGCCATGACGGCGTCCCAGCCGCCGGCGCTGTTGATGCCGAAGATCAGCACGACGATCAGGGCGAAGGTCATCACGAGGCTCTGGATCAGGCTCGTGATGGAGGCCGCCATGAAGCCGCCCATGGTGCAGTAGGCCACGATGACGACGGCGGAGATGATCATGGTGGGCACATAGCCCCAGCCGAACATGTTGTTGAAGAGTTTGCCGCAGGCCACGAAGCCGGAGGCCGTGTAGGGCACGAAGAAGATCACGATCATGATCGCGCCGACGCTCTCGATGAGCTTGGTGTTATCCCGGAAGCGGCGCGCGAGGAAGTCGGGCACGGTGATCGCGTCGAGCCTGGCAGAGTAGGTGCGCAATCTGCGGGCCACCAGCAGCCAGTTGAGCCAGGTGCCGACGGCCAGGCCGATGGCCGTCCAGCTCGCCTCGGCCACGCCGCAGAACAGCGCCAGACCGGGTACGCCCATCAGCAGCCAGGCGCTCATGTCGGAGGCCTCCGTGCTCATGGCCGCCACGACCGGGCCGAGCTTGCGGCCGCCGAGATAGAAGTCCGCCGTGGAGCGGTTGCCCCGGGAGTTGAGATAGCCGATGACGAGCATGCCGATCAGATAGACGAGGATCGCTGCGATGATATAGACGCTGTTCATGGTGTGTTCCGTCCTTTTCCTTGGGATGGGCCTATTGTAAAGCCCCTTTTTCTTCCCGCCAAGCCGCTTTTTTCGCCTTTGGGCTTGAAAAAACAAAAAAACGCGCTATACTATCAAAAGAAATAATTTCTTTCATGGATATATGAAGATAATTCATATAACGACCGGAGAAAGGAGGCGCCCGTGAATCTCGACAGGATCCAGACGCTGCTGACGGTGGTGGAGCAGGGCAGTCTGACCCGCGCCGCGGCGGAGCTCAAGTGCACGCAGTCGGCGGTGAGCCACGCGCTGAGCGCGCTGGAGGAGGAGCTGGGCTTTCCCCTGCTGCGCCGCGGGCGCGGCGGCGTGCATCTGACGGCGGAGGGCGAGCGCCTGCTGCCGGCGGCCCGCGCGCTCCTCAACAGCGCCGAGCAGCTGCGGCAGACGGCGGCGGCCATCCGCGGACTCGAGAGCGGCACGGTGCGCATCGGAGCCTTCACATCCGTGGCCGTGCACTGGCTGCCAGCGGTGCTGCAGCGCTTCCAGCGGGACTACCCGAAGGTGGATTTCCGCCTGCTCAACGGCGACTATCACGACGTGGAGGAGTGGCTGAGCGACGGGAGCGTGGACGTGGGCTTCGTGACCTTGCCCTGCGCGCTCGGCTGCGAGACGATCCCGCTCATGGAGGACAGGCTGCTGGCGATCCTGCCGAAGGACAGCCGCTTCGCGAACTACCCGAAGTTCCCGCTCATCGAGTGCGAGACCGAGCCCTTCATCAGCCTGCTGCAGAGCTCCGACCACGACGCGCGCCGCGCGCTGGACGCGGCCGGGGTGAAGCCGAACGTCCGCTTTTACACCAAGGACGACTACGCCATCCTCGCCATGGTGGAGCAGGGCCTCGGCATGAGCATCATGCCGGAGCTGCTTTTGAAGGGGCGGCACGACGAGCTGCTGACCCTGCCGCTCATCCCGGAGGCGAAGCGCACCATCGGCCTCGCCGTGGCCGGGGGCGAGCGCGCGGGTCCGGCGGTGCGGCGCTTTGCGGAATATGTCGTCGGCTATGTGAAAGAGACGATAGGGAATTGACTTTAGGGGCACACTAAAGTAGAATACAGGTTGTTGCGAAAACACAAACAGAAAACAAAACGCAGCGAGGTGCAATATGTATAAGGTAGTGACCAAGCGTTTTTTGAACGAGGCCAAGTCGATCTGCCTCTTTGAGATCGAGGCCCCGCTGATCGCGCGGCACGCCCAGGCCGGGCAGTTCGTGGTCTTCCGTCTGGACGAGCAGGGCGAGCGCGTCCCGGTGTCCGTGGCGGGCTACGACCGCGAAAAGGGCACCGTGACCGTCATGGTGCAGGCCGCGGGAAAGACGACGAAGATGCTCCACACGGTCGAGCAGGGCGACGTGATCTCCGATATCGTCGGGCCGCTCGGCAAGGCGACCGAGATGGAAGGCCTCAAGAAGGTCTGCGTGGTCGGCGGCGGCGTCGGCTGCGCCATCGCCTACCCCATCGCCAAGGAGATGCACGAGCGCGGCATCGAGGTCACCTTCATCGCGGGCTTCCGCAGCGCGGACATCGTGATCCTCAAGGACGAGCTCAAGGCCGCGTCCGACAAGCTTATCATCGCCACAGACGACGGCAGCTACGGCGAAAAGGGCTTCACCACGGTCTTCCTCAAGAACGAGATCGAGGCCAATATCGCCGAAGGAAAGCCCCAGTTCGACCGCGTCATCGCCATCGGCCCGGACATCATGATGAAGTTCCTCGCCGAGGTCACGCGGCCCTACGGCATCAAGACCATCATCTCTCTCGACCCCATCATGGTCGACGGCACCGGCATGTGCGGCTGCTGCCGCGTGATCGTGGGCGGCGAGACAAAGTTCGCCTGCGTGGACGGGCCGGACTTCGACGCGCACGAGGTAGACTTCGACTCCCTCATCAAGCGCGCCGCCTTCTACAAGGACGAGCAGGACGCCGCGGCCGAGCATATCTGCCGCATCACGGGAGGGAAAAGACATGGCTAATCTGAAAGTCAACCTGAGCATGACCAAAAACGAGATGCCCGAACAGGACGCGGCTGTCCGCACCGGGAATTTCGACGAAGTTGCTCTGGGCTACAGCGAGGAGCAGGCCAGAAGCGAAGCCGCTCGCTGCCTCGACTGCAGGAACGCCCCCTGCCGCAGCGGCTGCCCCGTGGCCGTAAAGATCCCGCGTTTTCTGGAAAAGGTGCGCGAGGGCGACTTTGAGGCCGCCTATCAGATCGTCACCTCCACCAACTCCCTGCCCGCCGTCTGCGGCCGCGTCTGCCCGCAGGAGAAGCAGTGCGAGTCGAAGTGCGTGCGCGGCATCAAGGGCGAGAGCGTCGGCATCGGCCGGCTCGAGCGCTTCGTGGCCGACTGGCACATGGCCAACGCCAAGAAGGGCGAGGTCAAAGCGCCCGCGTCCAACGGCCACCGCATCGCCGTGATCGGCTCCGGCCCCGCCGGGCTGACCTGCGCGGGCGATCTATGCAAGCTCGGCTACGACGTGACGATCTTCGAGGCCTTCCACAAGTCCGGCGGCGTGCTGGTCTACGGCATCCCGCAGTTCCGTCTGCCGAAGGAGATCGTGGCCGCCGAGATCGACACCCTCGTCAAGCAGGGCGTCAAGATCGTCAACAACGCCATCATCGGCAAGTCCATCACCGTCGACGAGCTCTTTAAAGAGGGCTTCGAGGCCGTGTTCATCGGCTCCGGCGCGGGTCTGCCGCAGTTTCTGCACATTCCCGGCGAGAACCTGCTGGGCGTTTACTCCGCCAACGAGCTGCTGACCCGCACGAACCTCATGAAGGCCTACCGCGACGATTACGACACGCCCATCAAGCGCTTCGGCCGCGTGGCGGTCGTCGGCGCGGGCAACGTCGCGATGGACGCCGCGCGCGTCTCGAAGCGCCTCGGCGCCGAGCACGTCTACATCGTCTACCGCCGCGGCCGGGACGAGCTGCCCGCCCGCAAGGAGGAGGTCGAGCACGCCGAGGCCGAGGGCATCGAGTTCCAGCTCCTCAACAATCCCTGCGCCATCCTCGGCGACGAGACCGGCCATGTGACCGGCATCGAGTGCATCCGCCAGGAGCTCGGCGAGCCCGACGCGAAGGGCCGCCGCTCGCCCGTCGCGATCCCGGGCAGCAACTGGGTGCTGGACGTGGACACCGTCGTCATCGCCATCGGCACGAGCCCGAACCCCCTCATCCGCAACACGACCGAGGGCCTCAGCTTCACGAAGAAGGGCGGCATCGAGGCCGACGAGGGCGGCCGCACCAGCCGCGAGGGCGTTTTCGCCGGCGGCGACGCCGTCACGGGCTCGGCCACGGTCATCCTCGCCATGGGCGCGGGCAAGGCCGGGGCCAAGAGCATCGACGAGTATATCAAAAGCAAGCAGTCCTGAGCGTCAAACGGCGAAGGGAGAGGCAAGTTCTCCCTTCGCCGTGATTTTTTCTCTTGGAAGTCTGCGGACGGTCTGCTACAATACAGGCAGACAAGGATAAAGGAGATGGAGGATCATGCGTACAAAGAAACGCATCGCGCTGCTGCTGGCGGCCCTGCTGCTCGCGTCGCTGCTGGCCGGCTGCGCGGAAACGGCGCCGGAGAGCGCGCCGGAACCGAGCGCCGCGCCTGAGATCGAGACGCCCGCGGCGGAGCCGGCCGAGGAGCCGGAGCGCGAGCCGGGCTGCAACCTGCTCACGATCTACTGGTATCACGACTCGGCCAACTACGACAAGTGCGACGTCTGGGTCTGGTTCCCCGGGCGGGAGGGACGCGGCGTCCTCTTCCAGCCCTGCGACTACGGCGTGAAATGCGTGGTGAACGTGCCCGAGGATGTCAGCGAGGTCGGCTTCATCGTCCGGCGCGACTGTTCCAATCCGGGCGGCAGCTCCTGGGGCGAGGCCACCAAGGATTTCGAGGACGACCGCTATGTCGTGATGGACGGGGACACGGAGGCCTTCCTCAAGCCCGGCGACGGCACGCAGTACCTGAGCAAGGACGGCGGCAAGACCCTGTACCAGTCCCATGAGCTGAGCCTGGCGGGCATCCTCTCGCCGCGCGAGATCCGCTATTATCTCAGCCCGGCCGTGCGCCTGACGAGCCTCGACCAGATCCATGTCCGCGCCGACGGGCAGGAGCTCAAGATCGAGAGCCTCTCGAGCCTTAACAACGAGGTCATCACCGGCATCATCACGCTCGAGGAGGCGTTGGACGTGACACAGGCGATCAGCGTGGAGATCGAGGGCTACGGCGAGCAGGTCGCCGTGCCGACCGGGATCTTCGACAGCCCGGAATTTATCGAGGCCTATGTGTATGAGGGAGACGATCTCGGCGCGGTGATCCGCGGCGGAGAGACCTGCTTCAAGCTCTGGGCGCCGACGGCCAGCCGCGTCGTGCTCAATCTCTTTGAAGCCGGCGACGGCGGCTCGGCCTACGAGAGCGTCGATATGCAGCGGGGCGACAAGGGCGTGTGGTCCTTCACGGCTCCCTGCGGCCACGGCACCTATTACACCTATACCGTCACCACTGCCTCTGGTACGGCCGAGGCCGTGGACCCCTACGCCCGCGCGGTCGGCGTCAACGGGAACCGCGGCATGGTGGTGGATCTCAGACAGACCGACCCCGAGGGCTTCCGCACGGGCGATCTGCGCGTCAAGCCCGCCAGCTACGGCGACGCGATCGTCTGGGAGGTGCATGTGCGCGACTTCTCCAACACGATCGCCTCTTCGCAGTATCCCGGCAAGTACCTGGCCTTCACGGAGACGGGCCTGACCAACAGCAGCGGCCTGCCCGTCGGCGTCGATTACCTCAAATACCTGGGCATCACCCATGTACACCTGCAGCCGGTCTACGACTACGCCACCGTGGACGAGAGCTCGGACGCGGCGCAGTTCAACTGGGGCTACGACCCGAAGAACTACAACGCGCCCGAGGGCAGCTATTCGACCGACCCCTGGCACGGCGAGGTGCGCATCCGCGAGTTCAAGCAGATGGTGCAGGCGCTGCACGAGGCGGGCATCGGCGTGGTGAT
Organism: Oscillospiraceae bacterium; assembly: GCA_017430985.1. Taxonomy (GTDB): domain Bacteria; phylum Bacillota; class Clostridia; order Oscillospirales; family Oscillospiraceae; genus Limivicinus. Next base: position 17,551 of record JAFRLZ010000056.1, on the reverse strand, counting down.
GGACGTGGTGTACAACCACACCTACGCGCTCGACTCGAACCTCAACCGCATCGTGCCCTATTACTACTATCGCTTCAAGAGCGACGGCTCGCCCTCCAACGGCAGCGGCTGCGGAAACGAGACCGCCTCCGAGCGGGCGATGATGCGCAAATACATGGTCGACAGCATCCGCTACTGGGCGAGCGAGTATCAGCTCGACGGTTTCCGCTTCGACCTGATGGCGCTGCACGATCTGCAGACCATGCAGGAGATCGAGCAGGCGCTGCACGCCGTCAACCCCAACGCGCTGCTCTACGGCGAGGGCTGGACGGGCGGCTCCAGCCCGCTGCGCGACGACCTGCGCGCCAGCCAGGCCAACATCCGCACGATCGAGGCCTCGCCCGGTGCGATCGGCGGCGTGGCCGTGTTCAACGATGTGATCCGCGACGGCCTCAAGGGCAGCGTCTTCGACCAGAAGGACACCGGCTACGCCACGGGCTCCGTCTCCTCCGCTACGGCGGAAAAGACGATCTTCGGTCTGACGGGCGGCGTCAAGAGCCCGGCGGCGAACTGGCGCGTGGAAAACGCCATGGTCGTCAACTACACCTCCGCGCACGACAACAACACGCTCTGGGACAAGCTGCTGCTCTCCTGCCCGAGCGCGAGCGTGGAGGAGCGCCTGGCGATGAACCGCCTGTGCGGCTCGATCGTGCTGATGAGCCGCGGCATGCCCTTCTTCCTCGCGGGCGAGGAGATGCTGCGCACGAAGGGCGGCGACGGGAACAGCTACATGTCGTCCGACGCAGTCAACAACATCGACTGGGAGGCGCTCAAGCCCGACAGCGACGCCTGGGCGATGGTCGAGTATTACCGGCAGCTCATCGCGCTGCGCCGCGGAAACCGCTTCTTCACCGAGGCGGAGGTCGCGGCCGAGAAGCTGGAGGACAACGCGATCCTCGTCACCTGGAGCGAGGGCGGGCGTGTCGTCGCCTGCGCTGTCATCAATCCCAATCCGGCCGAGCGCCCCGCGGCGCTGCCGGAGGGGAACTGGACGCTCCTGCTCGGCGAGAGTCTGGAGAGCGTTCCGGCCCGCAGTGTGCTGCTGGTCAAAAGCACCTGACCACAAAAAAAGAAAAAAGCCGGGTCTTCCCACGCAAGGGAAGACCCGGCCTTTCTTATGTCAGGTTTTTACTTTGTTCCGGTGCGCCCGGACGAGAGCCAGCACGGCCAGCAGCACGAGCCACAGAACGTTCCAGCCGTCCGTCAGGTCCATCATGCCGGCGTCCAGCAGGACGGAGGTGATGGCCGCGGCGACCGTCAGCAGCACGCCGGCAGCGCAGAAATGCAGCACACGGCGGAGCCGACGGCGCTTTTCTTCGACGAAGGGCCGCTCGGTTTTGCTCAGCACCACGAGGAACATTGCACAGAAGCCGGCGTGGATCGCCATCGTGACGATCATGGAGGTATCGAGCTCCCCGTCGAAGGCGATCAGGCCGGAGAAATAACACAGCAGGGCGAAGAAATCCGCGCCGGCGCGGACGAGCCAGTAGGTGCTGCGCTTGCGCTTCTTGGTCTCCACAATGGGGTCGCCGGACTTGCGGCCGCCGGAGAGCTCCTCGGCGCGGCGCGCCCACTCCTCGGCCTGCTGTGCGTCCTTGGCGACGCCCAGCCCCTTTTCGTACATCTCGGACAGGTGCTTGGCGGCCGAGGCTGAGCCCAGGTCCGCGCCGCGGCGGAACCAGTCGGCAGCCTGCCGCTCGTTCTGCTCGCAGCCCTCGCCGTAGCGCAGCATCATGCCGAGATTGTTGCAGGCGGTGGCATGGTCCTGCCGGGCGGCCTTCTCGAACCAGAGATAGGCGGCCTTGAAGTCCTGTGCTACGCCCTCGCCCTGATACAGGGCGTAGGCGTAGCGGAACTGGCCCTCGGCGTCGTCCAGCTCGGCGGCGCGGCGGTAGCAGTCCGCCGCCTTCGGAAGATCGGCCTCCTCCAGCTCCGGGTCCTTCCCCGTGCCGCGCCCCTCGTGGTACAGGTTGCCCAGGAACACGAGCGCGCGCGGATCGTTGCGCTCGGCGGCCTGCGCATAGAGCGAGAGCGCGCGCTCGTCGCTCTGCTCGACGCCGATGCCGTGCTCGTAGCAGACGCCGAGGGCCCGCAGCCCGTCGGGATAGCCCTGCTCGGCCGCGCGGCGGTAGAGCTGGGCGGCGCGTTCGCGGTCCTTTTCCACGCCGCGGCCGGCCTCGCAGTGCAGCCCCAGAAAATACTGGGCGCGCGGGAAGCCCTGCGCCGCGGCCTGTTCAAAGAGCCTGACGGCGGCCTCGTCGTCCTGCTCCACGCCGACGCCGAAGCGGTAAAGCACGCCGAGATCGCACTGTCCCTCGGCGCCGCCGGCCTCGGCGGCCTGCCGGTAGAGCGCGACGGCCCTGTCCATGTCCTCCTCGACGCCGCGGCCGGCCTCGTAGCAGACGCCCAGGTGCGCCATGGCGCGCACGTTCCCGGCCTCGGCGCCGCGCTGCCACCAGCGCGCTGCCCCCTCGCGGTCTCCGCGGCCGGCGCAGCAGGCGCCGGCGTAGAACATCGCGTCCGGATAGCCGCTCTCCGCGGCACGCTGATACCATTCGAAAGCCGCTTCCGGGTCCTGCGCCGCGCCCTCGCCGTCGTCCAGACAGCGGGCGGTGAAATACTGCGCGCGGGGCAGGCCCATCTCCGCCGCGCGGAGGAAGAGCGCGTAGGCCCGCTCCCGGTCCCGCTCGACGCCCTTGCCGTGGAACAGCAGCACGCCCAGCGCGCAGATCGCCTCGGGATAGTCCTGCCGGGCGGCCTCCTCGTAGAGCCTGCGGGCCTTGTCCAGATCGACGGGCGTGCCCTCGCCGAACTCGTAGCAGATCCCCAGCAGCTGCTGGGCGCGGGGCAGGCGCAACTCGGCGGCGCGGGCGAACAGCGCCGCGCCCTTCTCCCGGTCCTGCGGCACGCCGAGGCCGCCGTGATACATTACGGCGAGGTTGCAGATGCCCTGCGGATAATCCTGCTCGGCGGCGCGGCGATAGAGCGCCACGGCCTTTTCAAGGTCCTTTTCCACGCCCTCGCCGGACTCGTAGAGGACGCCGAGCGTGCACAGCGCCGGGGGGAAATCGGCATCGGCCGCCTCGCAGAGCAGCGATAAGGCTTTTTCCTTGTCCGCCTCCACGCCCAGACCGCTGTCGTAGCAGTAGGAGAGATAGTAGCGCCCCGCGGGCTGATCCGGCGGCAGCCGACTGAGCAGGGAAAAGCCCCGCGCCGCGTCGCGCGGCCGGCCGTCCTCCGGCTCCAGATAATACTGTGCCAGCTCGAGGATCGCGGCGGCGTCGCCGCTCTCCGCGGCGTCCTGCAGCGCGGAGAGACGATCCTGCCGCTGCTGCTGTTTCTGCTGCGCGGCCTGCAGCAGCTCCGGGGCGAAGAAGATCACCTGATCCGGCGATCCCTCCTGATTGCTGAGATCCTTCGTTTCATCCATGGGAAGTTCCTCGCAAAAAGTTTTTCTCCGACAAGGATAGCACAATTTACAGCCGATGGCAATTGCCCCGCGGAAAAGAACGTGCTATACTGCGGCTGGAAACTATTTCTTGGAGGAACGAAACCATGCCCTGTACAACCCTGCTGGTCGGGAACAAAGCCAGCCATGACGGTTCCACGATGATCGCCCGTACGGACGACGGGCATTTCGATGTCAAAAAGCTAATTGTCGTCGAACCGAAGGATCAGCCGAAACATTACAAAAGCGTGCTCTCCCATGTCGAGATCGAGCTGCCGGAGGAGGCGTTGCGCTATACCGCCTGCCCCAGCGTCGACACGAAGCAGGGGATCTGGGCCGCGACGGGGATCAACGCCGCCGGCGTCGGCATGACCGCCACCGAGACCATCACCACCAATCCCCGCGTGCTCGCGGCGGATCCGCTGGTCGAGCTGCGCGAGGCGAAGGACGGGCAGCCCGAGATCCCCGGCGGCATCGGGGAGGAGGACATTGTCGTCCTCGTCCTGCCCTATATCCGTTCAGCGCGCGAGGGGGTGCTGCGCCTCGGCGCGCTGCTGGAACGGTACGGAACCTACGAATCCAACGGCATCGCCTTCAACGACGAGCGCGAGGTCTGGTGGCTCGAGACCATCGGCGGCCACCATTGGATGGCGCGGCGTGTACCCGACGAGGTCTGCGTCGTCATGCCCAATCAGTTCGGCATGGACGCCTTTGACCTGGACGACGCCTTCGGCGCACGGAAGGAGCACCTCTGCTCGGCCGACCTGCGGGAATTCATTGCGGACAACGCCCTCGACTGCAATCAGAGAGGCCGCTTTGATCCGCGGGACGTTTTCGGCTCGCGTACCGACATGGATCATGTCTACAATACGCCGCGCGCCTGGTACATGGGTCGCTTCCTTGCGCCGCGCGGCTGCCGCTGGGAGGGGCCGAACGCGGACTTCAGCCCCGAGAGCGACGACATCCCCTGGAGCTTCGTGCCCGAGCGGAAGCTCACGGTGGAGGACGTGAAGACTCTGATCTCTTCCCACTACCAGGGCACGCCCTTCGACCCCTATACCACCCATGACACCGGCGTGCGCGGCAAATACCGCTCCATCGGCATCAACCGCACCGGCGTCAGCTCCGTCTGTCAGATCCGGCCGGGTCTGCCTGCGGAGATTCGCGGCATCGAGTGGATCTGCTTCGGCTCCACGGCCTTCGACGCGCTGCTGCCGGTCTACCCGAACGTGCCGGAGATGCCCGCCTACCTCAGCGGCGTGACGCTCGAGGTGTCCACGGAGAACTTCTACTGGGGCAGCCGCCTGATCGGCGCGCTGGCCGACCCGCACTTCGGCAGCTGCGTACAGCTCATCGAGAGGTACCAGTACGCCGTTGCCGTCAAAGGCCGGCAGCTGCTGCGCGAGTATGACGCAAAGATGCTCGCGGGCGGCGACTTCTCGCTCTGCGCCGAGGCAAACGAGCGCCTCGCCGCGATGGCAAAGGAGCAGACGACCGCCGCGCTCGGCAAGGTGCTCGCCGTTGCCAGTGAAAAAATGAAAAACGGCTACGACCGCGCCGACAATTGAAAACCGCGCGCCGCTGTGCTATACTGCAGGAGCAACTGTGCGCTAAGGAGATGTGATCATAATGAAACTTGGCATCGTGGGTCTGCCGAACGTCGGCAAAACGACGCTCTTCAACGCCATGACCGGCTCCCAGGCCGAAACCGGCAGCTACACCAACGCCGCGGCCAAGCCGAACGTCGGCACCGCCAGGGTCCCGGACGAACGGCTCGACTGGCTGGCCGAGTACTATCACCCGAAGAAATACACGCCCGCGACCATCGACTTCGTGGACGTGCCGGGCGTGGCGAGCGGCGGCAAGGGCAACGAGGTCTTCCAGGCCATCCGCCAGGTGGACGCGTTGGTGGAGGTCATCCGCTGCTTCGATGACGAGGGACTCTTCCTCGAGAAGGCCGACGCCGTGCGCGACGCCGAGAGCTTTGAACTGGAGCTCATCCTCGCGGATATCGAGATCGTGGAGCGCCGCCTCGAGCGCGCGAAGAAAAACGCCAAGGGAGGCGATAAAAAATACAAGCGCGAGGCCGAAATGTGCCAGGCGCTCATCGCCCATCTTGAGAGCGAAAAGCCTGCGCGGGACTTCGCCTTCACCGACGAAGACCAGGATATCCTCACCGACGGCGGGCTGTTGACGGTCAAGCCCGTCATCTACGCGGCCAATCTGGACGAGACGGGCATGGCGCATTACGCCGAAGACGAAAACTTCAAGGCGCTCTCCGCCTATGCCGCCGAGCGCGGCGCGGCGGTGCTGCCCGTGGCAGCCAAGTTCGAAGAGGATCTCGCGGAGCTCGACGCCGAGGAGGCGCAGATGTTCATGGAGGATCTGGGCATCACCGAGCGGGGGCTTGACCGCCTCATCCGCACGAGCTACGATCTGCTCGGCTACATCTCCTTCCTCACCGCCGGCGAGGACGACGTACACGCCTGGACGATCGTGCGCGGCACCAAGGCGCCGAAGGCCGCCGGCAAGGTCCACACCGATATCGAGCGCGGCTTCATCCGCGCCGAGATCGTCGCCTTTGACGACCTCAAGGCCTGCGGCAGCATGGCGGCCGCCCGCGAGAAGGGACTGTTCCGGCTCGAGGGCAAAGACTACGTCATGCGGGACGGGGATATCACGAACTTCCGCTTTAACATTTGAGGCCGAAACACCCGGTTCTTCTTGACTTGGCTGGCGGCGTGTGATACGATACTTCCGTCAAAAGGGAGTAGCTTGCGCGGGAGCGCCCGCGTTGGTGCGTCGTCATCGCAGCCGAAAGGCTCGGCGTACCAGATACGCCAGTATTTAGCAAGACTTTTGCAGCGTCCCGCTGCGAAAGTCTTGTTTTTTTGGAGTGAACAGCATATGAGATTCTACTGTGAAGACAAAGAGGCCGCGCTGCAGGAAGTGCAGAGTACGGCCGAAGGCCTGAGCTCCGAGGAAGCCGCCCGCCGTCTGGAGGCAAACGGCCGCAACCGCCTGGCCGACGCGCCGAAGAAGTCGCTTGTCCGCCGCTTCTTCGAGCAGATGGCCGACCCCATGATCCTCATCCTGCTCGTCGCGGCCGCCATCAGCGGCGTGCTGGCCGTCGTGCAGAACGACAGCTTCGCCGACGTGATCATCATCCTGGCCGTCGTCATCGTCAACGCGGTGCTGGGCGTGTATCAGGAGAACAAGGCGGAGAAGGCCATCGAGGCGCTGCAGGAGATGTCCGCCGCCACCTCGAAGGTGCTGCGCGACGGGAAGATCGCCACGGTCAGGAGCGAGGAGCTCGTCGTCGGCGACGTCGTGCTGCTCGAGGCCGGGGACGCGGTGCCCGCCGACGGGCGGCTGCTGCAGAGCGCCAGCCTCAAGATCGAGGAGGCCGCGCTGACGGGCGAGTCCGTGCCCGTGAGCAAGTTTATCGACTTGATACGCCTTTCCGACGGCGCGAAGGACGTGCCGCTGGGCGACCGGAAGAACATGGTCTACATGGGCAGCACCGTGGCCTACGGGCGCGGCGCGGCCGTCGTCACCGCCACCGGCATGGACACCGAGATGGGCAAGATCGCCGGGGCGCTGGCCGAGGCCGAGGAGGGCCAGACCCCGCTGCAGATCAAGCTGGGGCAGCTGAGCAAGGTGCTGACCTGGCTCGTGCTCGGCATCTGCGCGCTGGTCTTCGTCGTGCAGCTGCTGCGCGCCGGCAGCCTCAACTTCGAGCTCGTGCTCGACTCGTTCATGATCGCCGTGTCGCTGGCCGTCGCCGCCATCCCGGAGGGCCTTGTCGCCGTCGTGACGGTGGTGCTCTCCATCGGCGTGACCAACATGTCCAAACGCAACGCCATCATCCGCCGCCTGACCGCGGTGGAGACGCTCGGCTGCGCGCAGATCATCTGCTCGGACAAGACCGGCACGCTGACGCAGAACCGCATGACCGTCGTGGACTATTTCGGCGACGACGAGAAGCGCGCGGCGGCGGGCATGGCCCTCTGCTGCGACGCGGAGCTGAACGAGGACGGCAGCGTCACGGGCGAGCCCACCGAGGCCGCGCTCGTGGTCTGGGCCAACAAGCTGGGGCTCGACAAGCCCGGCCTCAAGGCGAAAAACCTCCGCTGCGGCGAGGCGCCCTTCGACTCCGGGCGCAAGATGATGTCCACTGTGCACCTGACCGAGACCGGCTGCGTGCAGTACACCAAGGGCGCGCCCGACGTGGTCATCGGCCGCTGCACGAGTTACCTGAAGGACGGCGCGGCCGTCCCCATGACGGAGGACTACCGCGCCGAGATCCTCGCGGCCAACAAGGCCATGGCCGACCGGGCCCTGCGCGTACTGGCCGTGGCCGAGCGCCTCTGGAGCGCGGAGCCGAAGAGCTATGAGCCGGAGGATCTGGAGCAGGATCTCTGCTTCACGGGCCTGTGCGGCATGATCGACCCCGTGCGCCCCGAGGTGCGCGACGCGATCGTCGAATGCCGCCGCGCCGGCATCCGGCCCATTATGATCACCGGCGACCACGTCGACACCGCCGTGGCCATCGCCAGAGAGCTCGGCATCCTGAGCGGGGACGTCAAGGCCGTCACCGGCTCGCAGCTCGACGCGATGGACGACGAGACCTTTGAGAAGGAATACCGGAACATCGGCGTCTACGCCCGCGTGCAGCCCGAGCACAAGACCCGCATCGTCAATGCCTGGCGGCGCGGCGGCTGCGTGACCGCCATGACCGGCGACGGCGTGAACGCCGCGCCGAGCATCAAGAGCGCCGATATCGGCGTGGGCATGGGCATCACCGGCACCGACGTGACCAAGAACGTGGCCGACATGGTGCTGGCCGACGACAACTTCGCCACCATCGTCGGCGCGGTCGAGGAGGGCCGCCGGATCTACGACAACATCCGCAAGGCCATCCAGTTCCTGCTCGGCTCCAACATGAGCGAGGTGCTGTCGATCTTCGCGGCGACGCTGATGGGCTTCACGATCCTCAAGCCCGTACACCTGCTGTGGATCAACCTCGTCACCGACTGCTTCCCGGCGCTCGCGCTGGGCGTGGAGAAGGCTGAGCCCGACATCATGGACCGCCGTCCCCGCGAGGCCAAAGCGGGCATCTTTGCCGGCGGCATGGGCTTTGACATCCTGTACCAGGGCCTGCTCGTGACGCTGCTGGTGCTCTTCTCCTACCTCGTCGGCTGCCGCTTCACAAGCGGCGACTGGGCCTTCCGGAACAGCGCCGACGGCATGACCATGGCCTTCCTGACCATGTCCATGGCCGAGATCTTCCACAGCTTCAACATGCGCTCGCAGCGCAGCAGCATCTTCCGGCTCGGCAGTCTGAACTGGTTTTTGATCGGCGCGGCCGTCGCCTCGCTGATCGCCACCACCGTGGTCTGCGAGGTCCCCTTCCTGGCCCAGGCTTTCGGCTTTGCCCGCGTGGGCTTTGCGGAGTACGGCATCGCCATCGGGCTCGGCGCCTGCGTCATCCCCGTGGTCGAGCTCGTCAAGGCCGTCCAGCGCGCTTCGGCGAAACGGTAAACAGCAGGGAAAAAAGCGGCCGCAGCGGCTTTTGCGGCCGTCCCTGCGAAGCTCTCCTTGACAGCAAAAAAATTTTTTGATAAAAAGAAAGGGAAATGTGATTTCCCGTCGTATAAGAGTTTCGAAAGGCTTTTTCGAAGCTCTTTTTTATTCTGACGAAGAAAGGCGGTGCGCCCATGAGCTGCCCGAGAGAGGAGCGCGAAGCGCTCGAGCGGGTGATCGTCGGCCCTTACGGCGTGCCGGCGGCGCTCAGCCGCGGCCGGCTCGTGCCGGAGGAGCCCTGCCCCATCCGCACCTGTTTCCAGCGGGACGTGGACCGGGTGACCCACTCCAAGGCCTTCCGCCGCCTCAAGCATAAAACGCAGGTCTTCCTCCAGCCGGAGGGCGACCACTATCGCACCCGCCTGACCCATACGCTGGAGGTCACGCGTCTGTCGCGCACCGTGGCGCGGGCGCTGCGGCTCAACGAGGATCTGGCCGAGGCCATCGGCCTCGGGCACGATCTGGGACACACGCCCTTCGGCCACGCGGGCGAGCGCGCGCTCGACCGCATCCATCCCGGCGGCTTCAAGCACTATGAGCAGAGCCTGCGCGTGGTGGACATCCTGGAGCGCGACGGCCAGGGGCTCAACCTCTGCCATGAGACGCGCATGGGCATCCTGAACCACACCACCGGCGCGCCGGACGACACGCGGGAAGCCACGACCGTGCGGCTGTGCGACCATATCGCCTACCTCAACCACGATCTGGACGACGCGATCCGCGCGGGCATCCTCACGGCGCAGGACGTGCCGGAGGCGATCCGCGTGAGCTGCGGCGAGCGCAACAGCGAACGCATCAACGCCATGCTGAGCGATCTCATCGCCAACAGCGGCGACGGGGTCCTGCGCTTCTCGCCGGAGATGCAGGCGGTCTACGACGAGTTCCACGTCTTCATGTTCGCCGCCGTCTACCACAACCCCAAGGCCAAGGGCGAGGAGAACAAGGTCGACGGCATCCTCGGCCGTCTGTACGACTATTACACGGCGCATCCCGAGGCGCTGCCGGAGGACTTCGTCCCCATCGCCGAGCGGGAAGGCTGCGAGCGGGCCGCCTGCGACTACATATCCGGCATGACCGACGGCTACGCCATGGAGAAATACGGGGAGCTGTTCATCCCGTTCGCGTGGACGGTAAAATGAATTCCCCCATTCAAAGCCCCGCCCCTACGAATAAAAAACTGCCCATAGGGAGGTGAGAGCCGATGGCGATACCCGAAAATTTCCTGAACGAACTGGTCGACCGCAACGACATCGTGGAGGTCGTGTCCTCCTATGTGCGGCTGAGCAAGAAGAGCGGCTCGAACCTCTTCGGGCTCTGCCCCTTCCACAGCGAAAAGACCCCGTCCTTCTCCGTCTCGCCGGACAAGCAGATCTACCACTGCTTCGGCTGCGGCAAGGGCGGCGGCGTGATCAACTTCATCATGGAGATCGAGGGTCTCAGCTTTCCCGAGGCGGTGGAATTTCTGGCGCGGCGCGTGAACATGACCGTACCGGAGGAGGCCAGCGACCGCGACAGCCGGAAACGCGAACGCATGCTCGCGCTCAACCGGGAAGCGGCGCGCTTTTTCTACGCGCAGCTGTCCTCGCCCGGGGGCGAGGCGGCGAAGCGCTACATGGCCGAGCGCCGGATCGGCGCGGCAACAGCCAAGAATTTCGGCGTCGGTTTCGCGCCGGACGCCTGGAGCAGCCTGCGCGACGCGATGAAGGCCAGGGGCTTTACGGACATGGAGCTGTTTGAAGCGGGCCTCGTGCGCAAGGGCAAAAACGGCGGCTTTTACGACACCTTCCGAAAACGCCTCATGTTCCCGGTCATCGACGTGCGCGGGAACGTCATCGGCTTTTCCGGCCGCATCCTCGGCGACGGGGAGCCAAAGTACATGAACAGCCCGGAAACGCTGGTTTTTAACAAAAGCCGCAATCTTTTCGCCCTCAATCTGGCTAAAAAAAGCAAAAGCGGATATATCATCCTATCGGAGGGCAATATAGACGTGGTCTCGCTCCATCAGGCGGGTTTCGACTCGGCGGTCGCCTCGCTGGGCACCTCGCTGACGCCGGAGCAGGCGCGGCTCCTGTCGCGCTATACGAACGAGGTCATCATCGCCTACGACAACGACACGGCCGGGATCAAGGCCGCGCAGCGGGCCATCGGCATCCTTGAGAAGCTGGACATGAAGGTCAAGGTGCTGCGTCTGGAGGGCGCGAAGGACCCGGACGAATATATCAAAAAGCGCGGGGCCGACGCCTTCCGCAATCTGCTGGAGGGCTCGGAGGACCAGATCGACTATCGCCTGCGCGCCGTGACGGAGAAATACGAGCTCTCGTCGGACGAGCAGAAGGTGGCCTTTCTCAAGGAGGCCTCGGAGCTCGTCGCCCACCTGCCGGGCGCGGTGGAACGCCAGGTCTACGCCATGCGCGTGGCGGAACTGGCCGGCGTGAAGGCCGACGCCGTGAGCGACGAGGTCGAGCGGCGGCGCAAGCGGCTGCTCGGCAAGGCGCGGCAGGAGCAGACGCGGAGGCAGACGCAGCCGGAGCGGCAGATGCAGCCCGAGCAGCGCGAGCTGCACTTTGAGGACCCGGCATCGGCCGCGGCGGAGAAGGGCATCGTGCGTCTGCTGTATCTGGAGCCGGAGCTGAGCCGGGGCGGCGGCCTGCCCGCGCCGGAGGACTTTTCCTCGAGCGCGCTGGCGCACATCTATTCGGTGCTGCTGGAAAAAGCGCGGCGCGGCGAGGCGCTCTCCGCCGCCACGCTCGGCGAGGCGCTCAGCGGGGGCGAGATGAGCCTGCTGGTGCAGCTCCTGCAGGAGCCGGAGCGGCTCTCGCAGGGCGAGCGGGCGCTGAACGATTACATAGAAAGGATCCGCGAACGCAGGGAGCAGAAGACAGACACGGACGACCTGCGGAAGCTTGCCGAAAAGCTGAAAGAGAAAAAAGGATATAAGGGGTAAAGACATGAAGGACGAACAGAAACTGAGCAACGAAGAGCTCGAGCGCATGGCCGACGCGCTGCTGGAGGAGGCTCCCGAGGAGCCGGCGAAGCCCAGGAAAAAGACGGCGAAAAAAAAGGACGAGGCGCCGCAGCAGCCGGCCAAGACGGCTGAGGAGCGCCTGAACGAGCTGCTGGAAAAGGGCAAAAAGAACGGCAAGCTCAACGCCAAGGAGCTTGAGATCCTCGAAGAGCTGAACCTTGACGGCGAGGCCATCGACAAGTTCTATGAGACGCTCGAGCAGAACAACATCGACATCGACATGCCCGCCGGCGACCTGCTGCCCACCATCGACGACGTCCTGCCCGAGGTGGAGGACCTGGCCGAGCTCGAAGAGGTCACCGAGGAGGAGATCAACAACACCGACGAGCTGGCCGACAGCCTCTCCACCGACGACCCCGTGCGCATGTACCTCAAGGAGATCGGCAAGGTGCCCCTGCTCACCCCGGAGGAGGAGGTCGCGCTGGCCATCCGCATGGCCGAGGGCGACGAGGAGGCCAAGCACCGCATGACCGAGGCGAACCTCCGTCTCGTCGTCTCCATCGCCAAGCGCTACGTCGGCCGCGGCATGCTGTTCCTCGATCTGATCCAGGAGGGCAACCTCGGCCTCATCAAGGCCGTGGAGAAGTTCGACCACACCAAGGGCTACAAGTTCTCCACCTACGCGACCTGGTGGATCCGGCAGGCCATCACCCGCGCCATCGCCGACCAGGCGCGCACGATCCGCATCCCCGTGCACATGGTCGAGACCATCAACAAGACCATCCGCGTCTCCCGCCAGCTCCTGCAGGAGCTCGGGCACGACCCCTCCGCCGAGGAGATCGCCGACGAGATGGGCATGCCCGTGGAGAAGGTGCGCGATATCCTGAAGATCGCGCAGGAGCCCGTCTCGCTCGAGACCCCGATCGGCGAGGAGGAGGACTCCCACCTCGGCGACTTCATCCCCGACGAGGACGCGTCCGAGCCCTCCGAGGCGGCCAGCTTCTCCCTGCTGCGCGAGCAGCTCGAGGAGGTGCTGGACACGCTCGCCCCGCGCGAGAAGAAGGTGCTGGAGCTGCGCTTCGGCATCGTCGACGGCCGCACCCGCACGCTCGAGGAGGTCGGCAAGGAGTTCAACGTCACCCGTGAGCGCATCCGCCAGATCGAGGCCAAGGCTCTGCGCAAGCTGCGCCACCCCAGCCGCTCCAAGAAGCTGAGAGACTTTTTGAACTGAACAGGCAGAAAAAGTTGGAGACGGGCCCCGCCCGTCTCCAACTTTTTCGCCGTAGGGGAGGGGCTTGCCCCTCCCGGAAAAACCGCTCGCCCCTGCGGCGAAAACTCCCGCTTGACAGGGCAGAACGCGAGTGTTATGATGTGTTCCATTCAAAGGCGTTGACGGAAGAACGCGCAGGCAAGATCCGCACAGAGAGGGCAGGCCCGGGCTGCAAGCCGCCCCGGAGCGAGCCGGACGCGCGTACCGCTTCCCGAGCCGGGCGGAGGAAATGCCGCCCCGCGCGACGGCGTTACGCGTCGAACGAGTGAAACACCAAGGTGGGACCGTGTATTTTTATGCACCCTTGGCGGCAAAATGCCGTCGAGGGGCTTTTCATTTTCAGGGAGGGTTTGCAAATGAAGATCATCTACAAGGACGGCCATGTGGGCGAGTGCCCGCAGGAGGAAGAGCTCCACGTTCTGCGCCACACGGCGGCGCACATCATGGCCCAGGCCATCAAGCGCCTGTTCCCGCAGGCGGACTTCGCCTTCGGCCCGGCGACCCAGAACGGCTTCTACTACGACGTCGACCTGGGCGACGCCAAGCTGACCCAGGACGATCTCGACGCCATCGAGAAGGAAATGAAGAAGATCGTCAAGGAGAATCTGCCGATCAAGGCCTTCGTGCTCAGCCGCGAGGACTCCAAAAAGCTCATGGCCGAGCGCGGCGAGAAGTTCAAGCTCGAGCACATGGACGATCTGGCCGACGAGACGGAGTTCAGCTTCTTCCAGCAGGGCGAGTACGTCGACATGTGCCTCGGACCGCACCTGACCTACACCAAGGCGCTCAAGGCCTTCAAGATCACCCAGCAGTCCGGCGCCTACTGGAAGGACGACAGCAAGAACAAGATGCTCACCCGCATCAACGGCGTCGCCTTCCGCACCCAGCAGGAGCTCGACGAGTACCTGGTCCGCCTCGAGGAGGCCAAGAAGCGCGACCACCGCAGGCTCGGCCGCGAGCTCGGGCTCTTCGCCTTCCGCGACGAGGCCCCCGGCTTCCCCTTCTACCTGCCGAAGGGCATGGTGCTGAAGAACACCCTCATCGACTACTGGCGCGAGGTGCACAAGAAGTGGGACTATGTGGAGATCTCCACGCCCCAGATCATGCGCCGCACCCTGTGGGAGACCTCCGGGCACTGGGATCACTATAAGGACAACATGTACACGACCGTCATCGACGGCGAGGACTTTGCCATCAAGCCCATGAACTGCCCCGGCAGCATCCTGGTCTACGATCTCGAGCCGCACTCCTACCGCGACCTGCCCCTGCGTTACGGCGAGCTGGGCCTCGTGCACCGGCACGAGCTGTCCGGCGCGCTGCACGGCATGTTCCGCGTGCGCTGCTTCACGCAGGACGACGCGCACATTTTGCTGGCCAAGGAGCAGATCAAGGACGAGGTCATCCGCATCGCGAGCCTCTTCGACGAGGTCTACAGCCTCTTCGGCCTGCCCTACACCATCGAGCTGAGCACCATGCCGGAGGATCACATCGGCTCCGTCGAGGATTGGGATGTCGCCACCGCGGCGCTGGCCGACGCGATCACCAGCATCGGCAAGACCTACGAGATCAACCCCGGCGACGGAGCCTTCTACGGCCCGAAGCTGGACTTCCACATCCAGGACAGCCTCGGCCGCACCTGGCAGTGCGGCACCATCCAGCTCGACTACCAGCTGCCCGGCCGCTTCGATCTGGAGTACGTCGGCGCCGACGGCGAGAAGCACTGCCCGGTGATGATCCACCGCGTGGTCTTCGGCTCCATCGAGCGCTTCATCGGCGTCATCACCGAGCACTTCGGCGGCGCCTTCCCGACCTGGCTCAGCCCCGTGCAGGCCGTGGTCATGCCCATCACCGACCGCGCCGCGGATTACGCGAAGCAGGTCGCCGCGCAGCTCGACAAGGCGGGCGTGCGCGTCGAGACCGATCTGCGCAACGAGAAGATCGGCTACAAGATCCGCGAGGCGCAGATGCAGAAGGTCCCGTACATGCTGGTCGTGGGCGACAAGGAGGCCGAGAGCGGCGCCGTCGCCGTCCGCACCCGCGCGGGCAAGGACCTCGGCGCCATGCCGGTCGACGATTTCCTCGCGCAGATCCGGGACGAGATCGACAATAAAAAGAGCTGAAAAAGAATAGAATGGAAATGCCCTCACAAACTAAGCACAGTTTGTGGGGGTGTTTTTATGTCTGCCAAGCAAAAGAAACTGCTGATCGATCTCGTGATCGTCTTCGCCGTGAACGTCCTGCTGATCGCCATGGCGCAGCGCGCCGCGGCCGATCTCTACAAGCGGGGCTCCTCCGGCGCGACCGTCACCGAGATCCAGAGGCGCCTCAAGGACTGGGGCTACTACGACGGGGCCGTGGACGGCGTGTACGGCAGCCGCACCGAGGCGGCCGTGCGCTGGTTCCAGCGCGCCAACGGCCTGTCCGCGGACGGCCAGGCCGGCACGCAGACCCTCGCGGCTCTCGGCCTGCCCAACGGCGTCGACCCCGGCGCGGCGAGCGGAGCGGGCGGCACCGCGGCGGGCGACCTCGATTTGCTCGCGCGGCTCATTTCGGCCGAGGCGCGCGGCGAGCCCTATACCGGGCAGGTGGCCGTCGGGGCCGTGGTGCTCAACCGCGTGCGGCATCCCTCTTTCCCGGACACCGTCGCGGGCGTGATCTACCAGACCGACGCCTTCACCTGCATCGTCGACGGGCAGTTTGAAAAGCCCGTGGCCGAGAGCGCCTACCGCGCCGCGCAGGACGCGCTGAACGGCTCCGATCCCAGCGGCGGCGCAATCTATTACTTCAACCCCGCCACCGCGACGAGCAGGTGGATCTGGTCGCGGCCCCTGATCGTGACGATCGGCAACCACCGCTTCTGCGCGTAGAGATTTACAGTTCCTTCACTTGAAATAGCGCGCGCCGTATCGTATAATACCGATTAGAAACAGACCACAAAGGTGGAGAACGATATGGCATATTGCAGCAAATGCGGCGCCTATATCCCGGACGGACAGACGGTGTGCGTGGCCTGCGGCTTCGACCCGGAGGCCGAGCAGCAGCGCGCCGCGCAGGCCCAGGCGCAGGCCGCGGCCTACGCCGCTCAGGCGGCCCAGGCCGCCGCGTATGAGCAGGATCTGCGCGCCGAGGCGGAGCGCCGCCGCGCCGAGCGGCAGGAGAGCGACCGCATCTGGGCCGAAAACGAACGCCGCCGCCGTCAGATGGAGGAGGATTTCCGCCGCGCGCAGGAGGAAAAGGAACGCCGCGCCGAGAGCTATGTCAATCGCGGCAGCGGCCGCCGGACCGACATCAACATCGGCGACGGTATCCGCATCCATCGTGACGACAGCGGCAACCTCAACGTCAACATCGGCGGCGACAGCAGCGGCTATGGGGCGGAGGAGAGCGGAGACGACCCGCGCGTGTCCGTCAACATCGGCGGCCGCCGCTATTCTTTCGGCGCCGACGAGGTCGCCGAAGCGCTCAACGAGACCGCCAGACAGTCCCGGAACAGGGGCCTGGCCGCGATCTCCTATCTGGGCGCGCTGGTCTTCGTGCCGCTGCTCTTCGGGCAGGAGGACGAGTTCGTCAAGTTCCACGCCAAACAGGGGCTCAAGCTTCTGGCCTGCACCGCCGTCGGCAGCATGATCGCCTCCTTTGTCGGCGCGGGCTGGGCGATCACGATCCTGGGCGCCGTGCTGTCCATCAAGGGCCTCATCAGCGCTGTAAACGGCAAAAAAGAGGAGCTGCCGCTGCTCAATAAGATCAAGTGGTTCTGACCCGTCAAAACAACGAAAAAGCGGAGGCCGACGGCCTCCGCTTTTCGCTATTTTGTAGGCGAAACAGGGCTCCGACCACAAGATTTAGAAGTTAAAAAATCTCCTCAAAAAAGCGACAAAAAAGTGTTGACAAGCGGCATTTTAGGTGCTATAGTGTCAAAGCACTTCAGGTGTGGCTCATGTTGGCCGAAGAACCGAAAAAACGTTGGAAACGGCGAAAAAAGTTCTTGACAAACGGTCAACCGCTGAGGTATACTAATCAAGCTGTCGCCCTTCGGGGCAGGCGCTTGGAATGTACCTTGAAAATTGAACAATGTAAGAAAGCTTATGCAAAATAAGCACCGGAAAGGGAACTTGAAACGGGGCTCGAAAGAGCTTCGCAAAGATTCTTTTGAGAGCTGAGAAAGCGCTCAGATGAAATGATTTTAGAGATCCGAAAGGGTCTTTAAGATACCATTTTATTGAGAGTTTGATCCTGGCTCAGG